>CAYMEB010000223.1:0-7944 GCA_964389095.1 uncultured Hyphomicrobiaceae bacterium | reverse complement strand
GGTCTTCGCCGAGGACAACGAGCCGCGGACCGACGAAGTCGTCGCGGTCGGCGACCGCATCTGCATTGCACGGGGCGGCAACGGCGGCTTTGGAAACGCCCATTTCAAGAGCGCGACCAACCAGGCCCCGCGGCACGCCAATCCCGGCCAGCCGGGGATCGAGCTGGTGCTCTGGCTCAGGCTCAAGCTCATCGCGGACATCGGCCTCGTCGGTCTGCCGAACGCCGGCAAGTCGACATTTCTCGCTGCCACCAGCAAAGCCAAGCCCAAGATCGCCGATTACCCATTCACGACGCTGCACCCCAACCTGGGCGTGGTCCGCGCAGGCAATGTCGACTTCGTGCTGGCCGATATTCCCGGCCTGATCGAGGGTGCCCACGAGGGCGCCGGACTGGGCACGCGCTTCCTCGGGCATGTGGAGCGCTGCCGCGCACTGCTACATCTGGTGGATGCGACGCAGGAAGACGTTACGGCCGCCTATCGCACCGTCCGCGCAGAGCTCAAGGCCTACTCCAAGGAGCTGGCGAAAAAGCGCGAGATCGTCGCGCTGACCAAGTGCGACGCACTCGACATGACGACGATCGCACAACGCGTTGCGGCGCTTCAGAAGGCGGCGCGGCGCAAGCCGCACGTCATATCCGCCGTAGCGGGACTGGGCATGAAGGACTTGCTCTTTGTGCTTGCGCGGGAAGTTGCGCGAGACCCCGCTGCCGCAGATGCCGAGGACGGCGAGTCCCCGGACCAGGACGCCCCCGAGCCGCCGCGCAAGAAATGGCTGCCGTGAAGAGTTGACCGAGACGCTGCCGCCTTCATTGCCGATCTGCTCGAGAGCCCCCCGTGTCTGCCGCCAAATCGACGACCTCGAAAATCCGTTCCGAGTGGAGCGAAGCCAAGCGCATCGTCGTGAAAATCGGCTCGGCCTTGCTGGTCGACCGCGATACCGGCCGGCTGCGTGCAACCTGGCTCAACTCGCTTGCCGATGACGTCACCGCTCTCCTCGGGCAGGGTAAGGAAATCATTCTGGTCTCTTCCGGCGCGATCGCACTCGGCCGGCACGTACTCGGCTTGCCTCGGGGCCCGCTCGCGCTCGAACAGTCGCAGGCGGCGGCGGCGGTCGGCCAGATCGCATTGGCAAGCGCCTATCAGGACGTCTTCCGCGCCCGGGGTTCGAAGGTCGCGCAGATCCTGCTCACACTCGGCGATACCGAGGAGCGGAGGCGCTATCTCAATGCGCGGCGCACCATGGATACGCTGCTGTCCCACGCCACCATTCCGGTGGTCAACGAAAACGACACCGTCGCGACTGCCGAGATCCGCTATGGCGACAACGACCGTCTCTCTGCCCGTGTCGCCTCGATGATGACGGCCGACTGCCTGGTGCTGCTGTCCGATATCGACGGACTGTACACCGCCCCGCCTGGCAAGGATGCGGGAGCAAAGCGGCTCGACGAAGTGCGCAGCATCACGCCGGAGATCGAAGCCATGGCCGGGGATGCCGGCTCCGAGCTTTCGCGCGGCGGCATGCGCACCAAGGTCGAGGCCGCGAAGATCGCTCTCTCCTCCGGTACGGACATGGTCATCGCGTCCGGCAAGGTCATGCACCCGCTGCGCCAGCTCTCGGAGAACGCGCCGTGCACCTGGTTTGTCGCCTCCACCGATCCGGTATCCTCCAGAAAGCGCTGGATCGCAGGCCAGCTCGAGCCCGCGGGCACTGTCGAGGTCGACGCGGGTGCGGAGAAGGCCTTGCTCGCGGGCAAGAGCCTTTTGCCGGCCGGTGTGAAGCGCATCGAGGGGACCTTCGGGCGTGGCGATGTCGTCGTGATCAAGGGGCCTCAGGGCCGCGAACTCGGGCGCGGCCTTGTCGCCTACACGCATGAGGAGGCGCGCTTGATCGCGGGGCGCAAGAGTGCGGAGATCCCCGCTCTGCTCGGACACGAGGGCCGCGCCGAAATCATCCACCGCGACGACATGGCCTTGAGCAAGGGATGACGATGGATACTCCCAGCACCGAGGACGCAACCCTGGTTTCGACGATGCGCGAAATCGGTCGCGCGGCCCGGGCAGCCAGCCACGATCTCGCCATTGCGCCTACCGCGCAGAAGGACGAGGCGCTGCGTGCAGCAGCCGGTCACATCCGCCGGAACTGCGCCACGATCCTCGCAGCCAATGCCGCCGACGTCGCCGCCGCCCTGCGTGCCGGTCTTGCAAAGTCCTTCGTCGACCGGCTCACGCTCGACGAGAGGCGCGTCGAAGCCATTGCGATGGGCATTCTCGACGTGGCGGGCCTGCCCGATCCCGTCGGCGCCGTCATCGCCGAATGGACGCGCCCCAACGGCCTGCGCTTTCAGCGTGTACGCACACCGCTCGGCGTCATCGGCATCATCTACGAAAGCCGTCCGAACGTCACCGCCGATGCGGGCAGTCTTGCGCTCAAGGCCGGCAATGCGGCGGTTCTGCGGACCGGCTCCGATGCTCTTCGCTCCGCGACAGCCGTTCACGAATGCCTCGGTGCGGGAATTCGCGACGCAGGCCTGCCCGAAGCCGCGATCCAGCTCGTGCCCACGACGGATCGCGCCGCTGTCGGAATGATGCTGGCCAGCCTGGATGGAACCATCGACGTGATCGTCCCGCGCGGCGGCAAGAGCCTCGTCGCCCGCGTGCAGCAGGAAGCGCGTGTGCCGGTCTTCGCGCATCTGGAGGGCATCTGCCACACCTACGTCGATCGCGATGCCGACATCGCCAAGGCCATCGCGCTCGTCGTCAACGGCAAGATGCGCCGGCCATCTGTCTGCGGAGCGACCGAGTGTGTCCTGCTCGACAGCGGCTTGCCGGCCCAGGCGCGGTCCCGCGTTCTCGCCGCCCTTCTGGACGCCGGCTGCGAAATTCGGGGCGACGAGGCATGCCGGCTCGCCGATCCTCGCGTGCGCACTGCGGCGCCCCAAGACTTTGGCAAGGAGTTCCTGGACACGATCGCTGCCGCGCGGGTCGTCGACGGCGTGGACGGTGCCGTCGCCCACGTCATGCGTTACGGCTCGCAGCACACCGACGCGATCGTAACCGAGAACGTCGCCACAGCCGCACGTTTCATGCAGAGGCTGGACAGCGCGATCTTGCTGCACAACGCCTCGACCCAGTTCGCAGATGGCGGCGAGTTCGGCTTCGGCGCCGAGATCGGCATTGCAACTGGACGGATGCATGCCCGCGGTCCCGTCGGCGTCGAACAGTTGACGAGCTTCAAGTACCTCGTCCACGGCGACGGCCAGACCCGGCCGGGCTGATGAACACCGACCGGCGCCTGCATCACGCTCGCGCAGCCGCCATCGCGGCAGCAATTTCATCCGGGTCCAGCAGATCCCTGTGGCCGATGAAAACGAGCTGGCCGAACGGACTCGCACCCAAGGCAACGGCCGGCGCCGGCGCCACCTCGTGACGCGAACCGACGACCTGCAGGCTGACGGCGCCACCCTTGCCGTCCGGCAGAAACCCTTTCGCGCGCACCAGACCGGCGACGTGTGCCGTCAGTTCGGCGCCCAGGCGCCCGGCGTCGAGCACGCTGTCCGGCACGATCGACACGCTCTTGTATCCGCTCGTGACGTGCGTCGGCAGTCGCAACGGCGCGGCCGGGCGAGCGGATCCACCGACTCCCAGCACGATGTCGGCACCGACCGCGGAGCGCGTCGTCGCAATCACGCGCGCTGCCGGCCAGCGCTCCGCCAGCCAGCTTCTCGTTTCGGCAAGCACGTCGTCCGACACGAGATCCGCCTTGTTGAGCAGAACGAGATCTGCTTCGCCCAGCTGTCTCGCGATCGTATCGGCCAGATACCGGTCTTCCGACCTCGCGCGCACCGTCTCGGCGTCCGCAAGCACTACGATCGCATCGAGCCTGACACCTCCGACCAATCCTAGTGCCTGCGCTACTGCGCCCGGCAAGGCGACACCGCTGGTCTCGATCAGAATGTGGTCCGGCGCGGGGACGCGCTTGGACATCTCGATCAGGGCCTCGATCAAGTCGCTGCCGTAGCTGCAGCAGACGCAGCCGCCGGCCAGCGAGATCAAGCCGTCTTCCTCGGCGACGATAAGGTCGCGATCGATCGGCAACTCGCCGAACTCGTTGACCAGCACGGCAAGACGCAACCCGCCCGCATTGCGCAGCAGATTGTTGACGAGGGTCGTCTTGCCGGCGCCGAGATAGCCGCCGATCACGGTGACCGGTACTGGCGCCGGGACCATGGCCTTTTCGCCTCAGCGGGCGAGCGCGTCGAGGATGCGCGCCCAGCTGCGCGCGCCCTTGCGGAACGACGACAGATTGTACTTCTCGTTCGGGCTGTGGATGCGATCGTCGTCGAGGCCGAACCCGACCAGGAGGCTGTCCATGCCGAGCTCCTCCTTGAACGCGGTAACGATCGGGATGGAGCCGCCGAGCGCCATCATGATCGGATCCTTCCCCCATTCGGACTTGAGCGCGCCGGCCGCCTTGACGATGTGCTCGGCGCCGGTATCGAACATCACGGCTTCGCTGCCGCGACCGCCGATCATCTCGAACTTGCAGTCCGCAGGCATGCGCTCGGCGAAGAACGCGCGAATCCCGTCGAGGATCTTCTGCGGGTTCTGCCCCGGAACGAGGCGGCATGTGATCTTCACGGAGGCCTTCGAAGGGATGACCGTCTTCGATCCCACGCCCTGGTAGCCGCCGGTGATGCCGTTGAACTCCAGCGTCGGCCGCGACCAGACCTGCTCCATCACTGAATATCCCTTCTCGCCCGCCGGCACCGAGAGGCCGACCTCGCCGAGGAACTGAGCCGCATCGAAGTCGAGGCTCTTCCACTGCTTCAGCGTCTTTGCGGATGGTTTCACGATGCCGTCGTAGAAGCCCGGGATCGTGATCTTGTTGTTCTTGTCGTGCATCGCGCCACAAATGCGGGTCAACACCCGGATCGGGTTCTGCGCCGCGCTGCCGTAGACGCCGGAATGAAGGTCGCGGCTGGCCGCCGTGACGATGATCTCGGTGGCGCAGATGCCACGCAGTTGCGACGTGATCGCGGGCGTGTCCTTGTCCCACTGACCGGTATCGCAGACCAGCGCCAGATCGGCGGTGACCTCCTTGCCGTGCTTCTTGAGGAATCCGGGCAGGGACGGGGAGCCGCATTCCTCCTCACCCTCCAGCAGCACTGTCACTGCGACCGGCAGGTCGCCGGCCACGGCTTTCCAGGCCCGGGCCGCCTCGAGGAACGTCATCAGCTGGCCTTTGTTGTCCTCCGCGCCGCGAGCGACGATGACCTTTCCGTTCCGCTTCTCGTTGGCGATCCGCGGCTCGAACGGTGGCGTCGTCCAAAGATCCAGCGGATCCGGCGGCTGCACGTCGTAGTGGCCGTAGAACAGAACATGCGGCATGCCTTTCGGCCGCTGCTTGCGATCGTGCGCCACGACCATGGCATGACCGGTGGTCGGCACGACCTTCGCGTCCGCGAATCCGATATCGGCGAGCTGCCTCGCACACCAGTCTGCGGCCGTCCGGCAATGCGTCTTGTAGGCCGGGTCGGTCGAGATGCTCTGGATGCGCAAGAGATCGAACAGGCGCTCCACTGCCGCATCCTGCGACGCGTCCAGTGCTTTCAGTACTGCGGGCAGTTGTGTGCTCATGACAGGATGCTTCCGTTTGATGTGAGTACGGCCAGGATCGGGATCCGTCGCAGACGCACGGTCCGCGCTGCGCCACCCGCAAGTCTGACCGCGGCGGCGGAACGGGGCCTAGGGCGTCCGATTCGGACATTGGCACGATACTAGCAGGCCGACTGGATTACGGCAGTGGGGATCGAACTCCCCTGCCGCTCTGCGCGACGACGCAATCGATTAGAACTGCCGCGGGCCGCGATGGTGACAGGTCGAGATGCGAGCGAGCGCCGTGAGACGGGAGACGTCGCCACCACGCTGCGAAATCGGTCGACGCGAGGAGACGACGCGATCGAAGAAGAGGGCAATCGCGTGCACAAAAAGCCTTCAGCAATAGTGTCAATGCAGGGGTCTGATCATTCGCCACGCGAAGTTCAGACGCAAGATTTTAAAGGCCTATCACGATGTCGAGAACGGTAAGACCTTGGTCCGTAGTTGACGCTGCACGGGCCCCATAAGGTGCGCTCTTCGATTCGCTCTCCCAAATGACTTTAACCTTAATCTCCGCGCGAGAGGCCCGCTATTTTTCTACCTCCGAAGCCTGGAACGTTGCGCTGGCGCGAGGCCCAGCAGGCGCGCCGCAATCGCGTAGAAATCGTGAGGCGCTGTCGCACGAACAGATCTCACGTCGTGATCTGTTCCGCTCGGGCTTGATTGGCGCGACCGGGCTCGTCGCCCACAAGCACGGGCTTAGCCGTTACGTCGGGAGTGCCCATGATCAGGTGCCGACAGGAACACCGCGGAGCCCGCTGTTCGGCGCCCAAAAGTTCACTCAGCCGCTGCCGCGCCCAGAGATCGTCCCGCCGATTCCGCTGATCGGAGAGGGAACCGGTCGTGATCGCACCTACCGTTTCGACACTCCGGGCGGCGCGGGCGAATTGCCGACACGGCGATTGTCCTACCACGAGGATTTTTCACGCAGCGGCGGCCTCTCCTACCGCAATCCGGTCACGAATCGCGGCCCAGTTGAAGGCCGGCCCCCCGGCGAATTCTTTGCGCACCAGCGGTGGCAGGAGCACGATCTGCAACCGGCGAAGGGCTATCTGCTGTCGCTGGGCCAGGTGAAGTCGGGCGTGAAGTTCCATCCGCGTTTTCCCGACCAGGAGCGGAACTCGGTGTGGTCCTTCGCACGTCGTCCAGCGGGACTGAGGGGAAGCCGCGACGGCACGCAGCTCGCCACCGGTGCGCCGCTGCTGCTGCGCATGCGCTACTACGAGCCCGTCGTCTGCCGGATCTACAACGATCTTCCCGAGGATCGCACCCAGAACACCGGCTTCGGCCGGAATGAGATCTCGACGCACTTCCACAATTCTCACAATGGCGCGGAAAGCGACGGGGCCTGCAACGCCTATCACTTCCCGGGCACCTTCTACGACTACCATTGGAAGAATCTCTGCGCCCGTGCGGACATGCCGGAACTATGGCCGCGGCACATTCCCAACTACGATCGGCGCTGCTCCGGTCCCGATGACAATGGCGGCCTGAATCTCGTCGCGGGCGACTTCCGGGAGCTCCAGAGCTCCATGTGGTTCCACGATCATCGGTTCTTCTTCACGGCCGAGAACGTGCACAAGGGCAACTTCAGCCTCGTCAACATGTACTCGGGTCCGGATCGGGGCTCCGACAGTATTGCCGATGGCATCAATCTGCGTCTGCCGAGCGGCAACCTGAGGAGCTGGGGCAACGTCGACTTCGACGTGAACCTCGCGATTTCGAATCCTGCTTTCGATCCCGAAGGTCAGATGTTCTTCGACATCTTCGACACCGACGGATTCCTTGGAGACATGCTGGCGGTCAACGGTGCCTATGCCCCGTTCCTCGAAGTGCTGCCCAGGCGTTACCGGTTCCGAATTCTCAATGCGTCGATGGCCCGGTTCATTCGATTGCTGCTCGCGGTCGACAAGAGCGCGCGCTTCCCGTCCGGCCAGAAGGTCCCGATCTATGTGATCGCGAACGACGGCAACCTGCTGGAACGCCCCATCCGGCTCACGGACATAGAAACGCAGGGCGTCGCCGAGCGCTTCGACATCGTGGTCGATTTCTCCGCGTTCGCGCCCGGAGATCGAATCAATCTCGTCAATGTCATGAAGCAGACCGACGGGCGGAAGCCCGACAAGGTCCTGAGTCTGCGCGATGCCTTGCGTGGCGACAGCGAGGACCCGACGGTCGGCCCGATCATGCAGTTCCGGGTGGTGAGCTCGCTGCGTAGTGTCGACGACCCTGCCCTGCCCCTGATCGCGATACCAGGAATTAAGTTAGACTCCGGCCGCCATC
>CAYMEB010000222.1:0-7980 GCA_964389095.1 uncultured Hyphomicrobiaceae bacterium | reverse complement strand
CGACATGTCCATGGCGATGCCGAGCGTCGGGTGGATCGGCCCCTGGATCGCGTTGGCCTTCACGATCGGTGCGCCCGTCTGGTAGGCGAACAGATCCACGGTGTGAGCCGCATGGTGCCAGAGCAGATGGTCGGTCCAGCTGCGGGGCTGCCCCAGGGCGTTCATGTTCGTGCGGCGGAAGAAGTAGGTCTGGACGTCCATCTGCTGGATCGCGAACGATCCGCTGCGGATTTTCTTGTGAACCCACTGGTGGCTCGGATTGAAGCGGCGGGTGTGTCCGCACATGGCGACAAGGCCGGTCGATTTCTGCAGCTCCACGACGGCGCGGGCATCGGCCAGCGAATCTGCCAGCGGAATTTCGACCTGGACGTGCTTGCCGGCTTTCATGCATGCCATCGCCTGGCTGGCGTGCATCTGGGTCGGCGTGCACAGGATGACGGCATCGAGACCCTGCAGGGCGAGGCTGTCGGCCAGATCGGTCGAAACATGCGCGATGCCATAGCGCTTCGCGATCTCCTGCGTCTCGGCAAGGCGCCGTCCGACGAGCGAGACGACCTCGACTCCATCGATGTTCTCGATCCCGTCGAGGTGCTTGATGCCGAATGCCCCGGCGCCGGCCAACGCCACCTTGATCGTCCTGCTCATGGTCGACTTCCTCTCCGGTCGTTACGCCGCGCCGGCGTGCGCATCAACGCGCCTCTTCGGGCCAGTAGAGCCGCATCGGATTGTCCACCAGCAGGCGGCGCTGCAGGTCGGCGGTGGTCGCGATGTGTGGGATGAAATCGACCAGTAGGCCGTCGTCGGGCATGTGGTCTTTGAGGTTGGGATGGGGCCAGTCGGTGCCCCACAGGACGCGCTCGGGAAACGCCTCGACGATCCGGCGCGCGAACGGGATCACGTCGCGGTAGGGCTTCCGCTCACCGTCGCGCGCAGGGGGACCGGAAACCGTGAGCCGTTCCGGGCAGCTCACTTTGGACCATACGTTGGGATGTTGGTGCATGAACTTTTGAAACAGCGCGAATTCGGGCCCATCGACAGGCTTGCGCACGTCGGGCCGACCCATGTGATCCACCACGACGACGGTCGGCAGTACGGAGAAGAATTCCCACAATTCGGGCAGATCGGCCGCTTCGAAGTAGACGACGACGTGCCAGCCGAGCCGCGCGATCCGGGCTGCGATCTCGGCCAGCTCATCTCGCGGCGTAAAATCGACGAGGCGCTTCACGAAGTTGAATCGGACACCGCGCACTCCGTCGCGATCCATCGCGTCGAGATCGGCGTCGGTGATGCTGCGCCGGACGGTGGCCACGCCGCGGGCGCGACCGTCCGATGCCCTGAGGCAGTCGAGAAGTGCTCGATTGTCGGCGCCGTGGCAGGTCGCCTGAACCACGACATTTCGCGTGAATTCAAGATGGTCACGCAGCGTGAACAACTGCTGCTTGGATGCGTCGCACGGCGTGTACTTGCGCTCAGGCACGTAAGGAAACTCGTTCCCGGGGCCGAAGACGTGGCAATGGGCGTCGACCGCACCCGGCGGCACCACGAAGCGGGGCTTCGCAGGAGCGGGGTGCCAGTCGAGCCATCCCGGCGTCTTCTCGAAGAACGCGGCCATCACGCGGAGCGCCTCGAATCGAGCACCCTTGCGAGGCGCGGGAACACGCGCCGGGCGTTGCCTTCGTAGATCTTGATCCGGTCTTCCCGCGAGAGACTGGAGGCTTCGATGTAGCGACGGGTGTCGTCGTAGTGGAAACCGGTCTCGGGATCGATGCCGCGCACGGCGCCGATCATCTCGCTGGCGAACAGGATGTTGTCGACAGGAATGACCTTGGTCAGAAGGTCGATGCCGGGCTGGTGATAGACGCAAGTGTCGAAGAAGATATTCTTCAACAGGTGGTCCTTCAGCAGCGGCTTCTTCATCTCCTGCGCCAGACCGCGGAAGCGGCCCCAATGATAGGGGACCGCGCCGCCGCCGTGGGGGATGATGAAGCGCAGCGTCGGGAAATCCTTGAAGAGGTCGGAGGTCAGGCACTGCATGAATGCGGTGGTGTCGGCGTTGAGGTAGTGCGCGCCGGTCGTGTGGAAACAGGCGTTGCAGCTCGTCGAGACGTGGATCATCGCCGGAATGTCGAGCTCCGCCATTTTTTCGTAGATGGGGTACCAGTGGCGATCGCTGAGCGGGGGCGAGGTCCAGTGGCCACCGGAGGGATCGGGGTTCAGGTTGATGCCGACGAAGCCGTATTCCCGGACGCATTTCTCGAGTTCGGGGATGCACGTCTTCGGGTCGACGCCGGGGGACTGAGGAAGCATCGCGACCCCGATGAAGTTCTCCGGAAACAGCCTCGAGACGCGGTAGCACAACTCGTTGCAGATCGACGCCCATGTCGAGGAAACCTGAAAATCGCCGATGTGGTGCGCCATGAAGCTGGCGCGCGGGCTGAAGATGGTCAGATCGATGCCGCGTGATTTCATCATCGCGAGTTGATTGTCGGCGATCGAGGCCTTCAGCTCGTCATCCGTGATCACCAGCTCGGATGCCTTCGGTGACCGGGCGGGATCCTTGATCCCCGCGATCTGCCGGTTGCGCCACTCCTCAAGCTGCTTGGGGGCGGTGGTGTAGTGGCCGTGTGCGTCGATGATCACGCAGGATCTCCCATCTCGAAGTCGTCTTCGCCGTCCGAACACACGCGCGGGCGCCGGCTCGGGTGCCGGGGGACAATGTCGCCGTTGCCCGCCTCTACCCGTCGCCCCGCGAGGCTCAGGCGGCCTTGCTGGCGCCCGACTGCTCGTTGGCGAGCAGCATGACCGCGGAGGCCGTGTTCGAGATGGGAATATGATAGGAGCGGTGGAGTTCTGTCACCCTGCCGCGCAGGGCCGCGCGCATGGCGATCCAGCACATCAGCTCGACGCCCTGCGATCCCGCCTTTTCCACGATGTCGAGCGAGGAGTATCTGAGCAGCGGTTCCACGCCGTTGCGCATCGCGTCCATGCACTCGGTATCGAAGACCTTGTTGATGAAACCCGCGCGGGCGCCATCGAGCTGATGCGACAGCCCCCCGGAGCCCAGCAGAAGCACCTTGATATCCTCCGGATAGGATTTGATCGCCTTCCCGACGGCCTTGCCGAGATCGTAGCAGCGCCGCGGCCCCGGCAGCGGGTGCTGGATCGAGTTGATCGCTATCGGCACGATCGCGACCGGCCATTTCTGATCCGGGTACATCAGCAGCATCGGGTTCGAGATGGCATGGTCGACGGCCATCTCCTGGCACATGACCGGGTCGAAGCCGTCGGTCACGATGCCGTTGATGATGTGCCAGGACAGGGCGGTGTGCCCCTTGAACGTCGGCACGGTGGGAATGCCCCAGCCTTCGTCCTGGCTCTCGTAGGTATCGGCCGCGCCCACGGCGAAGGTCGGCATCTTGTCGAGGAAGAAGTTGAGGCCGTGATCATTGTAGAAGAAGACGATGACGTCGGGGCGTTCCTTCGCCAGCCATTGACGCACGGGCGGGAAGCTGTCGAAGAACGGCTTCCAGTAGGGATCGTTCTGCTGATTGCGGGCGATCGCATTGCCGATCGCGGGCACGTGCGAGGTGGTGAAGCCTCCAATGATGCGGGCCATCACTGTCTCCCCGCGTCGAGCGACTTCTGTTTGAAGGCCTCGACCGTCATTCCGGTCTGCTGGGCGCCGATGTCCTGCATGTTGAGGCCGAGCAGCCCCGCGAGCTTGGCGAGGTAATAGGCGTTGCCGCCCGCCTCGATCATCCGCAACACGCTGCCGGAGGCGATCGCGGCCCGCTGTTCGGCCGTAAGGCCGTACTTGTCCATGTAGGCCGTCTTGTCGGCGAGATAGGCCTTCCGGTTCTCGGGATGATTGAACGAGAAGCACATCTTGTTGAGCTGGTAGCCCTTCGTTGCCTTGTCACCATCGAAGATGGTCGTGCCTTCGATTTCGCGGGATTGCGCCATCGTTCGCCTCCTTGGCCGGTGTGGCGCATTGACCGAGCGCGGCCTGCGAGCGGCCTTGATCCCGATCAAGCCGGCGCGCCGCCATACGGTCGCACGCCCGGTCGGAGCGGCGGGGGCGTCGGCCGCGGGTGGTTGCCGGCGCGGAGCACGGTCCCGGGCTACACTTTGGCGTTTGCGGCCGGCCGCAGGCGGGCTAATGATCGCGCCCGTCCCAGACGACCTCACATGAGCCTCAAATGACCGCGAGATCACCCGTCCCCCAGCCTGGCATCATGGAAATCAGCCCCTACGTGCCGGGGGAAAGCAACCTGCCGGGCGGCGTCAAGCCGATCAAGCTTTCGTCCAACGAGACCCCGCTGGGTCCCAGCCCCAAGGCGATCGCCGCATTCACGGCCGCCGCCGGCGAGCTGCAGCGCTACCCCGACGGCGGGGCGACGAAGCTGCGCGAGGCGATCGCCCGTGTGTACGGCATCGCGGCCGACCGCCTGGTCTGCGGCTCCGGCTCGGACGAGTTGATCAGCCTGATCGTGCACGCCTATGTCGGCCCCGGCGACGAAACCCTGTTTCCCGAGCACGGGTTCCTGATGTACCGGATCGCGACGCTGGCCAACGGTGGTATTCCGGTGACCGCTCCGGAGAAGAACCTGCGCACCGACGTCGATGCACTTCTCGCGCGCGTCACGCCCAAGACCAAGCTGGTCTTTCTCGCCAACCCGAACAACCCGACCGGGACCTACATTCCCTTCGACGAAGTGCGCCGCCTCCACGCGGGCCTGCCGAAGTCGGTGGTCCTGGTGCTCGATGCGGCCTACGCCGAGTATGTCCGCCGCAACGATTACGAGGCGGGCATGGAGCTCGCGGGCAGCGCCGAGAACGTGATCATGATGCGCACGTTCTCCAAGATCCATGGGCTCGCCGCGCTTCGGCTCGGATGGGCCTATGGGCCTGCCGGCATCATCGACGTGCTCAACCGCGTGCGCGGTCCCTTCAACGTGAACGCGCCGGCGCTCGCTGCAGGCATCGCCGCGATCGAGGACAAGGCCCACCAGGAAGCGTCGATCACGCACAACGACACCTGGCTGCCCTGGGTTTCGAGCGAGTTGACCAAGCTCGGGCTCACGGTGACGCCGAGCGTCGGCAATTTCATCCTGATCCACTTCTCTGCAGGTGGCGGCAAGGACGCGAAGGCGGCCGACGCCCATCTGAAAACGAAGGGGATCATCCTGCGCGCGGTCGGAGCCTACAACCTGCCCCACTGCCTGCGCATGACCATCGGGACGGAGAGCGAGAATCGCGCTGTGGTCGCGGCGCTCCAGGAGTTCATGGGCAAATGACGGCACCGATGTTCGAGCGCGTCGCGCTCATCGGGCTGGGGCTCATCGGCTCCTCCCTGTCGCACGCCATGCGCAGAGGCGGTCTGGCCAAGACCATCGTCGGCCACGCCCGCAGCGCGGAGACGAGGGCGACCGCTCTGCGGATCGGCCTGGTCTCCCAGGTCTACGATACGGCTGCCGAGGCGGCGAAGGGCGCGGACCTCGTCGTCATGTGCGCGCCGGTCGGCGCGTGTGGCGCGATTGCCCGGGAGATCCAGGGAACGCTCGCCCAGGGCGCCATCCTCACCGACGTCGGCTCGGTGAAGGCAGCGATCGTGCGCGATTGTGAGCCGTATGTGCCCAAGGGTGTCCACTTCATTCCCGGCCATCCCATCGCCGGTACCGAGAACTCGGGCCCCGAGAGCGGCTTTCCGACGCTGTTCGACAATCGCTGGTGCGTGCTGACGCCCGTCTACGGCACCGATCCCGCGCAGGTCGAGAAGCTCAAGGCCTTCTGGATCGCCTGCGGCTCCAAGGTCGAGATCATGTCGGCGGAGCATCACGACCTGGTGCTGGCGATCACCAGCCACGTGCCGCACCTCATCGCCTACAACATCGTCAACACCGCCGCGCACCTGGAGCGCGTGACCGATACCGAGGTGATCGCGTTCTCCGCCGGCGGCTTCCGCGACTTCACCCGCATCGCCGCCTCCGATCCGACCATGTGGCGCGACGTGTTCCTCAACAACAAGGAAGCGGTGCTCGAGATGCTCGGCCGGTTCAGCGAGGACCTGACCATGCTGCAGCGGGCGATCCGCTTCGGCGACGGCGAGACGCTGTTCCGACTGTTCACGGATGCCCGCGCGGTCCGGCGCGGGATCATCCAGGCGGGGCAGGATACGGCCGCTCCGAATTTCGGCCGCGACCAGTCGAACCCGCGCAAGACCTGACCGAGGGCCATGGCTCGCAGCGACGACGTGTGGGTGTTCGGCTACGGCTCGCTGATGTGGCGGCCGGACTTCCCGTTCGCGGAACGCGTGCGCGCCCGCGTCGAAGGCTATCACCGCGCCTTCTGCATCTACTCGACGCATCATCGCGGCTCGCCGGCCCGGCCGGGGCTGGTGCTCGGCCTGGACCGGGGCGGCGCCTGCGAGGGGATCGCCTATCGCATCGCGCCCGATCGGGCCGGCGAGGTTCGCACCTACCTGAGGGCACGCGAGCTCGTGAACGGGGTCTATCGCGAGGCCGCCGTGCCGGTGTTGCTTCACGACGGCAGCGGGCGGCATCCGATCGCCCTGGCCTATGTCGTGGAGCGCGCGCATCCGAGCTACACGGGCCGTCTGGCGCTCGGCGTGCAGGCCCATCTGATCAGGGGCGCGCGCGGGCTGTCGGGGCCGAACCTCGACTATCTGGTCAACACCGTGCACCACCTGCAGGACAGCGGTGTCCGCGAGCGTTCGCTGGAGCGGCTGGTCGCGCTCACCGCACCCCATGCCGCGCAGCTGATGCCGGCGTCGGCCAAGAGCCCGACGGCGCGGCCCTTGTGCGCGGTCGTCTCGCGGCTGCCCTACGAGGTGCCGCGGCTGCACAAGGATCAGCGCCGCAGGTTCCTCTACCGGATCAGGGTCGGGGAGCGGTAAGTCGGGAGCGACAAGGGGACTGCCGCGTGATTGCGAGCGGGTTCAGTGCGTGCCCGCGCTCCGCGTCGGAACCGGCCGCGCGGCTCGCTGGCGAAGATCGTCAGGACGACTGCCGGTATATGCCGGTCTGGAGTGTCAGGACTGTTCGCGGTCGTTCAGACTTGTACTGCGCTGCGGCTTTTGACCCGTTGTTGACGAACCGGCGCGGCGGCGGGGTACGGACGGTCAGCTTCAGGAAGCGGCCGCTCGGGGCCGATTACTTCGACGGAAAGAAAATTCCGTGATCAAAATCCTTGTCGAAAGAAGAGCCTATTGGTTCATCGAGAAGATGGAGCCAGGAGTCGTCAGCGTTGAGAACTAATCCGATGGCAACGTACTGCACCTTGCGCTGTGCAAGCTCATCATCTGAACAGCCCCGAAGATCTCCGCGAATTCGCCAACCACTATCAGGAAACTTGTCGTCTTCTTGTCCCATGTCAGGTTCTTCGCGGTACAAATAGCCAACTTTCAATTCGCGATCCAAGACAAGGCTGTCGACCAAGCATCGATCCCAATACTCTCGATGTTCACCTCGGCGAGCGGGACAACGACCCGGATCAGATAGCTCGACTTCGATCACTGCCGTCTTCGGCACGCGGATTGGCATGCCATGCTTCAAGAGCGGCATATCCTGAGGATCTGAGTCGAGGGTACCTTCGAACGCTTCAGGGGCGATCGCCGTTACGAGCACCCACATACGCTCCGCGCCGTACTTTTCGCTTGGTGGGTTTGCGCGAACAACCGCCTTTACGTGATCACCGACACGAACCGCATCGATCAAGTCAGCCGGCGGCAAGAAAAACGTGTATGGGTGCTCGATGGCAATCGAGACCGGATCATCGATTTCGTAAAGTTCACTCATGGCAGCGCCATCCAAGCTCAAACTTTGACGGCGATCAATCAATGGCGCTGTACTCCCCAAAGCGACGGCATCTGATGCCAACGGACCAGGGCAAACGATGGACGCTCCTGGCCCAGGCTGTGTGAAAACTCCCGCCGCACAACATCCGCCGGCTGATCGTCCA
>CAYMEB010000221.1:0-7990 GCA_964389095.1 uncultured Hyphomicrobiaceae bacterium | reverse complement strand
GTCGGCGTTGAAGGGCCAGTCGAGGCGGATGATGGGGCGGGATGGGTTTTGAGCGGTCATCATGGCTCCACAGCCGTACTAGCTGTACTCGACTACAGGCTCAGAAATTGAGCCGGGGGCAGTGTAAAGTCAATGTTTGGGACTGGGCATCATGAACTCCGTCAACGAAGTCACGGTCATCGGGGTCGATTGCGCTACGAACAGCCGTCGGGTGGGTCTGGCACTTGGTAAGTGGCGCAGCGGTCACCGGTTGGTTATCGAGGACGTTCGTAGCGGTGCGGAGCCCGACCCCGCCACGATTGTCCGAGAGTGGCTTCACGCCAATCCGGAGCCGGCGCTCATTGCGATTGATGCACCGCTCGGCTGGCCGGCGCCGTTGGCGGATGGACTTAGAGATCACCGGGCGGGGAGCAAACTCAACGGCGAGCCACACGACCTTTTCCGCAGAGAGACCGACCGTGAGATCCAGCGACGTATCGGCATCACGCCCCTCGATGTGGGCGCCGATCGAATTGCGCGGACCGCACATGCCGCGTTGGCGCTGCTAGGGATGGTGCGCGACTCGACCGGCCGCGAGGTTCCGCTTGCATGGTCGCACCATGAGCCCGAGGGTACCTCTGCTATCGAGGTCTACCCAGCCGCGACACTGCGAGCGAGCGGACTGCCCTACCGAGGCTACAAGAAGGTCGACCAGGAGCCAGCGCGCCGGCAAATACTGGCGGCGCTGAGCCCTGCCCTGTCCCTTGCTGCGGGCCGCCCGAGGATTGAGAGCGCCGCCGCTGAAAACGCCGATCTGCTGGACGCAATTGTCTGCCTGGTAGCGGCTAAGGACTTCCTAGATGGTCAAACACTAGCCCCCAGCGACCTCAACCGAGCCCAGCGCGAAGGATGGATTTGGGTGCGACAACCAATGGCTCCGCAGACCCCCTGAATCGTTCTGTGATTTGCTTGAGAGCCTGTCGGTGAGCAGGTATCGTCTCTCTCGATTAAACATATGTCGCCAACCCCTGAACAAACCGCTCGGCAAGAGATCGATAGGCTGCTGACCGCAGCAGGATGGGCCGTACAAGGTTTAAAGGAGGCCAACCTCCGCGCTGCACGGGGCGTAGCTCTACGCGAGTACCCGCTAGCCACTGGGCATGGTGTTGCGGACTACATGCTCTACGCCGACGGCAAAGCGATTGGCCTAATCGAGGCCAAGAAAGTCGGCGCGACGCTAAGCGGAGTCGAGGCGCAGTCCGTCCGATATGCTGCAGGACTTCCGCTTAACCTGCCTGCATGGCGGAGGCCGCTCCCCTTCATCTATGAATCCACTGGCCAGGAGACCCACTTTACCAATGGGCTCTACCCAGAGCCTCGCGCACGTCATGTATTCGCATTTCATCGACCAGAAACTCTTGCGGATTGGATAGGAGCTCCGCCCCATTCAATGCCGGGTGTCGCAGACGCAGCAACGGAAGCGGTTCTTAGCACGTTCATTCACCGGCTACGAGCCATGCCGAAGCTTGTTACCGAGTGGGGGAATCACAAGCTTTGGCCAGCCCAGATAGCCGCGATACAGAATCTCGAAAAATCGCTAGCACAAAACAAACCCCGTGCGCTCATTCAAATGGCAACCGGGAGCGGAAAGACCTTCACGGCCATTAGCTTCATCTATCGGCTGATCAAGTTCGGCGGCGCACGTCGAATTTTGTTTCTGGTAGACCGTGGCAACCTCGGCCGTCAGACCAAGAAGGAGTTTGACCAGTACGTATCACCGGTCAATAACTACAAGTTTGGCGAAGAGTATATTGTCCAGCACCTCACCAGTAACAACCTAGACAAGTCCGCTCGGGTCTGTATTTGCACGATTCAGCGCATGTTTTCGATGCTGAAGGGACGTGAACTACCCGAGGAAGCGGATG
Organism: uncultured Hyphomicrobiaceae bacterium; assembly: GCA_964389095.1. Lineage (GTDB taxonomy): Bacteria > Pseudomonadota > Alphaproteobacteria > Rhizobiales > Hyphomicrobiaceae > JABFRJ01. Next base: position 6,086 of record CAYMEB010000221.1, on the reverse strand, counting down.
AAGAGTCAACGGCCTCCGCCGAGACGCTCTTTAAAGACCCTGAACCAATCGACTACAACCCCAACTTTCCGATCGAGACCTTCGACATCATCGTCACCGACGAGGCGCACCGTAGCATCTACAACCTGTGGCGACAGGTGCTGGAGTACTTCGACGCCTACCTGATCGGCCTTACAGCGACGCCCAACAAGCAGACTTTCGGATTTTTCAACCAGAATCTGGTGATGGAATACGGCCATCCACAGGCGGTGGTCGATGGCGTGAACGTTAATTACGATGTTTACCGAATCAAGACCGAGGTTTCCGAGGCCGGCAGCAAAGTCGAGGCCGGCTACTGGCTGCAAGTACTAGATAAGCCGACTCGCGCGCGGCGCGACTGGTTGTTGGACGATAACTTCGAGTACGCGCCGGAGGATCTCGACCGGAGTGTGCAGACACCCGATCAGATCCGTACGATCGCCCGTACTCTACGCGACAAGTGGCGTACGGATCTGTTCCCTCAGCGCGAAGAGCTACCCAAAACCCTCATCTTCGCCAAGGACGACAACCACGCTGAGGCTATCGTGAGCATCCTGCGCGAAGAGTTTGGTCGCGGTAACGATTTTGCTCAGAAAATCACCTATCGCACCACGGGCGCGAAGCCAGAAGATCTCATCAAGGCGTTCCGGACGAGTTACTACCCGCGTATCGCTGTAACCGTCGACATGATTGCAACGGGTACTGACATCAGGCCGGTTGAAATCGTCGTCTTTATGCGCAGCGTAAAGAGTCGTAGCTTTTTCGAGCAAATGAAGGGTCGCGGCGTGCGCATCATCAGCGATGATGATTTACGCGGCGTGAACCCGGGCGAGCATGTACATAAAGACCGGTTTGTCATCGTCGACTGCGTCGGTGTCTGCGAGCGCGATAAGACCGACAGTAAGCCGATGGATCAAAAGAAGAGTGTGCCCCTAGACGCGCTGCTGCAAGCCGTCAGTTTGGGCAATGTCGAGCCCGAGGTGCTGTCCAGCGTGGCTGTGCGCCTGGCGCGACTCGATTCGCAACTCACTGACGCCGAACACGCAAAGGTGACCGCGGAAGCGGGTGGACTTAGCCTTAAGGAGATTTCCCGCGGTATCCTCAAAGCGCTTGATCCGCAGGTAGATCGTACTGCTGCAGAGGCCGATGCAGCACTGCGCGACGCGGCGAAGCCACTTTCTAATCCCGCGCTTCGTACGCTAATCGTGACGCTAAAACAGCAGAAAGAGCTTGTGATTGACACAGTGACGCAGGATCGAGTTCTTGAAGCCGGGTTCTCAGATGCGGCGCGTGAACGCGCACAAGGCATTGTGAAGAGCTTCGAGGCGTTCATTGCCCAGCACCGCGACGAGATCACCGCGCTGCAGCTTCTCTACAACCGTCCCACCAGGGCGCCGCTCAAGTTCGAAGACTTGAAGGCCTTGGCCAGCAAGCTGCAATCCCCGCCGCACCTGTGGACCGAAAGCCAGCTCTGGCAGGCCTATGCCGCGCTGGATGCGAGCAAGGTCAGGGGCGCCAGCCGCCGCCGCATCCTAACCGACCTCGTGTCCCTGGTACGCTACGCAATGCAGCAGGAGAACGAGCTGGTGCCCTACCCCGAGCGTGTGGCCGCCAACTTCAAGGCGTGGATGGCGCAGCAGCAGGCGGCGGGCAAGGGCTTCAGCGACGAACAGCGCTGGTGGCTGGAGAAGATGGCCGAGCACATTGCCAGCAATCTCGGTATCGAGGCCGAGGACTTTGGCTACGCGCCGTTCGACCAGCGCGGCGGGCTCGGCCGGGTGCATCAGCTCTTCGGGGCGGCGTTGCCGAGGGTGATAGATGAGTTGAATCGGGAGCTGGTGGCGTAGCCATGGCGCTGACTGTTTCCGTCGACGAGATCGTTCAGGGCAGCCGGAGCCCTTTACTCGGTGCTCGCCCGCACTGGAAGCGCATCCGCCTCGGCGACATCGCTTCTGTGCTGAACGGCTTCGCCTTCAAGTCCGCGCAGTTCACCAAGGGAGACGGCATGCCCTTGATCCGCATCCGTGACGTCGGGAGCGCCTCGACGGATACGAACTACGTCGGCGAGTTCGAGAACCGTTACATCGTCGAGCCCGGTGACCTGCTGATTGGTATGGACGGTGACTTCAACTGCGCGCGTTGGCGAGGGCCGCGGGGTTTGCTGAATCAGCGCGTCTGTAAGGTCATGCTTCGCAGCGAGCAGTACCACCCACGTTTCCTTGACTTTGCGCTGCCGGGCTACCTGAAAGCGATCAACGACGCGACGTCGTCAGTCACAGTGAAGCATCTGTCGTCGCGGACAATCGAGGACATTCCGCTGCCGTTCCCACCGCTTCATGAGCAGGAGGAGATCGTCGCCGAACTCGAAAAGCAGTTCTCCCGCCTCGACGAAGCCGTCGCCAACCTCAAGCGCGTCAAGGCCAACCTCAAGCGCTACAAGGCCGCCGTGCTCGACGTTGCGGTGAAGGGAAGGATTAGGGCCAAGGGCGCCGCAAGCGATGACGAACTGCCCACTGGTTGGCGATGGAGCAGCGTCGGTGAACTCGCGACGGTCGGTACCGGCGCCACGCCCGCGCGGAGCAACGAGGCGTTCTACCGGGGTGGCACGATTCCGTGGATCACGAGTTCGGCCGTCAATGAGCCTTTCGTCGATACCGCAGAGCAATTCGTCACCGACGAGGCGCTGCGGGAGACGAACCTGACGCTCTACCCTCCCGGGACGCTGCTTGTCGCGATGTACGGGGAAGGCAAGACACGCGGCAAGTGCTCCGAGCTTCGGATCGCGGCGACCACGAATCAAGCGTTGGCGGCGCTTCAGGTGGACCCCGCTGTGCGGCGTTGGCTCAAGATGTTCCTCGAACACAACTATGACAACACGCGCCGTATCGCATCGGGTGGGGTTCAGCCCAATCTGAACCTCGGCCTGATCCGGGCTATCAGGCTGCCGCTACCACCGGTGAATGAGCGGCGCCGCATCGTCGCCGAGGTCGAACGCCGCCTGTCCGTCCTCGCGGAACCCGAGTACCAGGTGGACTGCAACCTAAGCCGGGCACAGGTAACTCGCGCGTCGCTTCTGAGCAAAGCGTTTGGATCTGCCCGATGAAACAGCCGGAGGCGTTTCTTGCTGTGCGTACTAGTGCGTCCGACCCGGGTACTGCGGGCATCGGTCTTTGTGTTGGGTACGAACTCGGCAGCTGGCGAACTGAACGCTTTGCCGAGCACCTCATAGAGTGGCTTCCGGAGTTTGCCCTCACCTTTTCTGAGCTTGAGGCGCTGCACTCTGGAAACATGGTTGCATTGCTCCGTGAGGCGGCGAAGAAGATCTATGCGACAGAGAAGTTCGAGAAGCGGGGCGAGTTTGGAGAACTCATCCTCCACGCCGCGATTCGGCAAATATATGGCTCCCTGCCGGCAATATCAAAGATCTTCTACAAGACCTCAAGGAATGACACCGTCAAGGGATTCGATGCCGTCCACGTGATCGTGAAAGACAATAGTCTGGAGCTATGGCTTGGCGAGGCCAAGTTCTATGACGATGTGCATCGCGCGATTCGAGACGTCGTGAAAGAGCTGAAGGCGCACACTGAACGGGACTACCTTCGTGACGAGTTTGCTCTGATTGCCGGCAAGATCGACGAGAACTGGCCACATGCGCAAGATCTGAAGAAGTTGATATCGCCAAATACCTCGCTTGATCAGATCTTCACTCGCGTCTGCATCCCAGTGCTTCTAACTTATGACAGTCCTTGCGTCGCCTCTCACAAGGCGTGCTCGGAGGCCTACTGCGCGGAATTCGAGCGCGAGGTTATAGGTCACTACAAGACCTTCTGTGGCAAAGAGCTGCCAGCGAACGTCGAAATCCAGCTCTTTTTGCTTCCACTATCGCAGAAGGCCGAGCTTGTTGCTGCACTTGACCGACGTCTCAGGGGGCTCCAAAGCATATGAACGCCACCGAACTGAGAGGCGTCCTCGCGAGCGAGGACGCGATTGAGCAGAACCCTTTCAAGTACCTCCGCGCAATCAGCAGCTTTGTCAACGACCCGGAGGGTGAAGAGACTGGCCGTGAACTCGTCCTGCGTGCCTTGGAACGCAGCGCAAGTTTCTCAGGGTTCGAAGAAGTCCTCGAAGGTCTGACACGCCAGGTCGGGCTATTCCCATACCTGCAAAAGTCGACACTACGTCTTCGTGATCGACTCGCCTACGAGTTTCACAGTGTTCCCGCTGGCGATCAGGAGATTGTCTTTCATCGCGTTCAGGGGGAAGTGTTCCGCCGCCTGATGGAGGGCGAGAACGTGATCCTCAGTGCACCGACGAGCTTTGGGAAGAGTCGGATTGTCGATGCCGTCTTGGCAACACGAAGGTTCAAGAACGTCGCAGTCATCGTTCCCACAATCGCGCTAATCGACGAGACGAGGCGACGGCTTTCCGCATTTAGGGAGCAGTACAAGCTGGTGACCCAGATCGGCCAGAACCCAGCTGGTCGAAACATCTTCGTTTTGACCGCCGAGCGATTCAACGGATTCGAGGAGCTACCGAGGATCGACTTTTTTGTGATCGACGAGTTCTACAAGCTCGGGGACCGCGGGGAGGATCAGTCCCGCATGGTCGCGCTTAACCAAGCCTTTTACCGCCTCCAGAAGAGTGGCGCGCAGTTCTATCTGCTAGGCCCGACCATCCAGAGAATCCCGGAAGGGCTGGAGAAGAAGTTTCGCTGCTTCTTTCTTTCCACATCGTTCTCCACAGTTGCAAGCGAGACGATAAATGTCTTTGACTGGAAGGACGATATTCAGCGATTGGTGCACCTATGCCAGGACATTGAAGGTCAGACCCTGATCTTTTGTAGATCGCCCAAGAGGGTCAACGATGTGGTCAGAGCATTGGTGCAGCATAGAGTCTTGGCAGAGGCCGAGAGTCAGCACGAATCCGCTACCGAGTGGATCGCGGAGCATATTCATCCGGACTGGATATTTCAGCGTGGGTTGAGCGGTGGAATTGGCATGCATCACGGTCGGCTGCCGCGCTCTCTGGCTCAGTACACCGTAAAGAGATTCAACGCCGGAGCACTGAAATTCTTGGTCTGCACGTCGACGTTGATCGAAGGCGTCAATACAAAGGCAAAGAACGTCGTGATCCTAGATGATGTAATTAACAAGACAAAGTACGACTTCTTTACTTTTAACAACATAAGAGGGCGGTCAGGGCGAATGTTCCACCACTTCGTTGGGCGTGTCTTTCTGTTTCACCCGCCGCCACAGGCCGAGCTGCCATTTGTCGACATGCCGGTCTTCACGCAGGACGAGTCGACGCCAGAGAGCCTACTCGTCCAACTCGCTGACGAAGACTTGCAGCCGAGATCAAAGGCGAGACTTGACGATGTATTTGCCCAGACAATTCTTGCAATTGAGGTTCTGCGGCTGAACACGGGCATAGATCCACGCGCGCAAATCAGATTGGCTGAAAGACTGAGTCAGTTCAACCAAACGAGCGCGATCGTTGCGAATTGGAACCAGCTACCGAAATGGGATCAGCTGCTTTGGGCGTGCGAGATGGTGTGGGAGCATTTCGTGGACCGAGGACGCTCTGGGGTCTTTTCAGGAAAGCAGCTTGCGTTCAAGACTTCCGCGCTCATGCGAGGGGACGACATACCGACGAGAGTTAAGGCTGAGCTAGAGCAAGATAACCCGCAGTTTCGCGCCGGGTCCCCTGACGAAGCGGTGGAGAGGGTTTTCGAGTTCGATCGTAACTGGGCGTCATTCGAGTTCCCGCGCCTTCTAATGGCGTTGTCCAGGATTCAAGAAGCAATCTTCCGGCCACGGTTCGGCTTTGCTGGTGATTACAGCTACTTTGCCGCGCGAGTAGAGACGCTCTTTAGAACAAGGGCCATCTGCGCGCTTGAGGAGTATGGGATTCCGGTGCAGCTTTCAGACAAGCTAAGCAAGCGAGTCGATCTGGGTGACGACATTGATGCTGCGTTGTATGCCCTAGGGGAGATGGATCTGTCGACGTTCGATCTTTCTGACTTCGAGCGTGAAGTGCTGGATGACGTCCGAAGTCAGCTTTGACCCAGC
>CAYMEB010000220.1:0-8008 GCA_964389095.1 uncultured Hyphomicrobiaceae bacterium | reverse complement strand
AAGCGGCTTCCGGGATCATCGGCAGGTAGATGGTGACCCTATCGCCCTTCTTGACTCCGTTGGCCTTCATCACGTTCGCGACCTTGCAGACGCGCTCGTGAAGCTGCCGGTACGTGATCTTCTCGTCGTGGGTCGGATCGTCGCCTTCCCAGATGATCGCGACCTGATCACCGCGCTTGGCGAGGTGGCGGTCGACGCAGTTCACGCACACGTTGAGCGTGCCGTCCTCGTACCATTTGATCGAGACGTTCGAGGGGTCGTAGGAGGTGTTCTTGACCTTCGTGTAGGGCTTGATCCAATCGACCCGCTTGCCGATCTCGCCCCAGAACCCGACGGGATCCTCCACCGAGCGCTTGTACATGGCTTTGTACTTGTCGTCGTTGACCCATGCGCGGCTGGCCCACTCCGCGGGCACGTTGTAGAGTTTTTCGGACATCGGCGGCCTCCCAGGGGTGTACCAAGCTCGACCCCTTCAATACGGCGGGGCCGCTCCGGGCCGCAACCGCCCCCTTGGTTGAATGTCCCGAACCCCGTGGCGCCGGGAACTGGATCGTCGCCGGAGCAGGCGCCGTCAGCCGATTTCCCCGCCGTAAGCCTTTACCACTTCGGCCTTGAGCTGCGACCAGATCGCCCGGTGGAGGTCGTGGAAGCGGGGGGTGAGGCGAACTTCCGAGATGTCGCGCGGACGGGGAATGTCGATTCGATGGTCCCCGATGATCCGCGCTTCCGGGCCCGCGCTCATGATCACCACCCTATCGGCCAGGGCGATCGCTTCCTCCAGGTCGTGGGTGACGAACATGACGGCCTTGCGATCGGCGCTCCACAGATCGAGCAGCAGATTGCCCATGATCAGGCGCGTCTGGGCGTCCAGAGGACCGAACGGCTCGTCCATCAGCAGGATCTTCGGGTCACGGATGAGGACCTGGGCGAGCCCTACCCGCTTGCGCTGCCCGCCGGAGAGCTGGTGCATGTAGCGGTCGCCGAAAGTGCGCAGGCCGACGCGGCCGAGCCAGGTCTGGGCGCGCTCCATCGCCTCGGTCCGAGGAACGCCCGCGATCTCCAGACCGATCGCGACGTTCTCCCGCGCCGATTTCCAGGGCATAGAGGCGTCCTGCTGGAAGAGATAGCCGGCGTTGCGGTTGAGCCCGCTGAGCGGCACCCCGAAGATCTCGGCGCGCCCCGTCGCCGGTGCGAGCAGCCCGGCGGTAACGTTGAGCAGGGTCGACTTGCCGCACCCGGTCGGACCGACGATCGCGACGAATTCGCCCGCGCCGACCGCGATGTTCGTCTCCGCAACGGCCTTGAACACGCCGCCCTTGGGCTCCGGAAACTGCACGCGGACCTCGCGCAGCACGACCGCCGGAGCCGTGGAACTCGACATTGCGCCAGCCGCTGCTTCAGTCACGCCCACTCTCCGCCCCGCGATCGCCGCCCTGGGCGTCCTTTTAGCATCGCGGCGGGCCCTCGCCCACTCGGATGCACGGCACGGGAATCCTTTCCTGGCCCGGGCGGCGGTGCCTGGGCCGTCGGCTTGAGGCGGATCACACGGAGCCGTCCACCATCACTTCCAGGAGGGTCGGGCCATCCGTCCGCATGGATCGGGCGAGCGCCTCGGGCACGTCGGCCGGCTCGACGATCGTCTCGGCGGTGACACCCATCGAACGGGCCAGCCCGGCGTAGTCGACGCGCGGATCGCGGAAGTCCATGCCGACGAAATGCTCGCTGCCGTGAAAGGCTTTCAGCCGCTGCTTGATGATACGGTAGCCGCCGTTGTTGGGAATGACGAACGTGATCGGCAGCTTGTGGTGTGCGGCCGTCCAAAGCGCCTGGATCGAATACATGGCGCTCCCGTCTCCGACGTAGGCGGCGACGCGGCGTCCCGGATGAGCGAGCGCGACGCCGACGGCCGCCGGCAGTCCCCAGCCGATGCCGCCCGATGCCAGCGCGTGATAGGCGTGGCGGTGGCGGTAGGCATAGAGCGCGTTCGTATAGCGGCCCGAGGTCAGTGCCTCGTCGACGAGGATTGCATCTGCGGGCAGCGCCTCCACGATCGACAGCGTCAACCAATCGGGATCGATCGGTCTGGCGGCGGCGCGGCTGCGGATCTCGGCGGCCAGCTTGAGGCGCCGCGTGCTCCAGTTGCCGGCGGCGATCTCGCTCCGTCGCCGGCCGGCGAGCGCAGCATGGGCTGCGCCACCCCGCTCGATGACCGCCGGCGTCAGCGCCTCCAGGGTTTCCGCCGCGTCGGCCTTGACCGCCAGCTCTACCGGGAAATTTTTCCCGATGTCCCAGTCGACGAGGCCGATCTGGACGACGGCAAGACCATCCGGCATCGGCGACACCGGCGAATAGACCGACATGCGGACCGGATCCGTACCCAGTGCGATCAGCAGGTCGTAGGGCTCGAGCTGCTTGCGCGTCGTGGGTTGCTGGCGCGTCAGCGCGCCCATGAACAGGGGATGCTCGGACTGGAAATGTGCGCCGTAGGCGATCGACTGCTGGAACACGGGCGCGCCGACAGCCTCAGCAAAGGCCGCGGCCGCTGCAAAGGCATCGGATTTCACCACCTCGTCGCCCGCCACGATGACCGGCCGGCGCGCGGCGCAGATGCGTTCGGCGAGTGCGCGGATCGCGGCCTGGGAGGGGCGCACGCGGGTATCGATGCGGGACGAGGCACCCAGGTCGATCCCCGCCTCGGCGTTGAGGATGTCGCCCGGCAGCGAGATGAACACCGGACCCGTCGGCGCGGTCGTGGCGATCTTTGCCGCGCGGCGCACGATCCGGGGAAGGTCCTCCAGCCGGGTCACTTCCGTCGCCCACTTCACCAGCGGCGTCGCCATCTCCACCATCGGCCCGTAGAGCAGCGGCTCCATCAGGCCGTGCCCCTGCTCCTGCTGGCCGGCGGTGAGGATCATCGGCGTGCCGGTGAAGCGGGCGTTGTAGAGCGAGCCCATGGCATTGCCGAGGCCGGGCGCGACATGGACGTTCGCAGCCACCAGCTTGCCCGTGGCGCGCGAGTAGCCGTCCGCCATCGCCACCACCAGACTTTCCTGCATCGCCATGACGTAGGTGAGGTCGGGGTGCTCTTTGAGCGCGTGCATGATCGGAAGCTCGGTCGTGCCGGGGTTGCCGAACAGGTGCGTCACCCCCTCCGACTTCAGGAGAGACAGGAAAGCCGAGCGGCCGGTCATGCGATTGGCAGGCGAAGCCATGAGCAGTCTCTCTTGCGTGCGGGAAGGAGAACGTGGCGCGATCCCGGAACGGTGACGAGCGTCAGCGCTGCATGGCCGGCGGCCGCGGAATGAAAACCTCCGTGGTCCGGTAGCCGGCCTCGGGAGGAATCGAGATCCGCATCCCGCCCTCGGCTTTGGACAGCACGGGGGTCACGGATACGATGCGACGCGACCGCGCCGCCGCCATCGCGTCGGCGACGGTTCTGCTTTCGCCCAGCATTTCGAGGTTCAGGCGGGTGGCGGGAACCAGGACCTGGCGGCCGGCCTCGGCCTCCGCGATCAGGCCGTGCGGGGTCGTCCACAGACTGCGTACGGCCTCCCGCCCGTCGTGGACCGCCGCATGGCCCTCCGGTGCGGCGACCAGGAAGAAGTGGGTCTCGAACCGACGCGGCGATTCGACCGGCGTGATCCAGTGAGCGAACGGCACCAGGCGATCGAGCGCCAATGCCAGTGCTTCGCGGCGCATGAGGTCGAGAAACGAGATCTGGCCGTCCAACAGCACGCTACGATGCCGTTCACTGACCGCCGTGGCCGTCGCCCCGTCCACGATGCCGGAGCCGCTGGCATGACGTGCCAGAAGGATCCCCGATTCCTCGAAGGTCTCGCGAACCGCGGCCACCCAATACGGCAAGGTCGGAGCAAGTGCGGCAGCGGCCGAGGAGGTCCAATGCTCGTGCTCGTCTTCCGCGTCGACCTTGCCGCCGGGAAACACAATCGCGCCCGAGGCGAAGTCCACCTGCCGGTCGCGGGCGACCATGAAGACCTCGATGCCATCCGCACCGTCGCGGCAGATCATGACTGTTGCAGAGGCGCGAGGAGCGACGGGGGCTGTCATGGAGCTGATCCGATCTGGAGACCACGGATCTGGTTGCCATGCACCTCGCAGCCGCGCAAGGCCGCTGTCCAGGACAATCAAGTCCCTCTCTGCATGCCATAGGTGCCGTAACGGCAGAGGCAGGGAACCCGAGAGCCGCATGTTGCCGTCTCCGGCGCCGGAGGCCTGGCACGCCTTTATTTCTTCTGTTGCTTGGGCTTGTCCGGCTTGGGTGTCGACATGCCCAAGCACACATGCCGCTGATGCGGGTAGTAGCCCACCCCGCGACAGACGCGGGCCTCGGCCGGCGAGCTAGCCGCGACCATTCCGGACGAAAGCGAGAAAACGAAGAGGGCGGCGGCAGGTGCGGCAAGGGAAATTTTTGCAAGCATCGGAGAAAGCCTTTCGTGGTTTCACATTCCGGCGGGCGGGCTCGTCGAACACGCTCGCCGTGATCTGGTAGGTAGCAGCGCTCGCGCCGCGCCGATGTTCCGCAGGTAACACCTCGCGTCGTCCCGGATCGGCACCGGTCGCAGCGCGCGAATGCGCGGAATCGATCGAAGCGCACCCTCGGGTCAGGCTCGCAACCTGATCGCCGCCCCGTTCACGACGATATGGCCCGCCCGTTCCATCAGGGACAACGTGCGGTACAGGGATTCGTGCGTTACGCCGAGTTCCGCAGCCCAATCTTTGCGGCTGCCCGTCAGAACGATGCCTCGGCTCTGACCTTCGGTCTCTATGAAATGTACAATCCGTTCGGCGGTCGTCTTGAGGCTCAATCGCTCTGCTTGTGCTCTGAGCCTCCGCAACTCCCGGCCCAGGTGCGATATCCATTTGCGCCGGAATTTGTCGTCCGAGAGAGCGGCCTCGAAGGCTCGACGGGGTATGAGTATCAAGTCGGACGCTTCAGCCGCGATTGCATCGCAGTGGTATCTCGACTGATCAGGGCTGGCCTCGGCGAGGAAGCCGCCGCGTGAGCGCTGCAGCACGATTTCCTGCCCCGTCGCCGACGTTCTGGAGAGCCGCACCTCGCCCGTGATGATGAAATACAATCCGGCAGGCCGGTCGCCGATGGAAAACAGCTTGTGTGATGCGTCCGCCTTGATGGAGCGAGCGGCGCGCCTTGCTGTCTCCGGCAAATGAGCGAGGATCGGCCACCGCGCCTCGAGGGCATCCCAATCCAGAGCTTCCGCCATGTCGCGGCTCGTCTTCTGCAGCGTATGATCGAAATCATATGACGCTCGATCAGGCCGGTCTAGGAGAACAGCAACAAGAGCCGGGAGTCGATCATGCGCTTTGCTGTTATCATCGCCGCTGTCTCCAGTCTGGTCGTATGGGCAGCTGACATCGCATCGGCGCAGCATCACCACCAGAGGGGTGGCACTGCTCATCGAGAGCAGGGCCCGCCAGCGACCGATGCGCGTGTCTTCGTGAGGTTCCCGAAAGTGCACGTAGAGCATACGCTCGCGAATATGCGCGACCATCTTGCGGCGGTACAGGAGATCAATGCCGCCATGGCCGATGGTAAGTTCGACTTGGCGGCTCGGATCGCGGAGAGTCGCCTCGGCATGTCATCGCTGCGAAGCCACGGCGCTCACGAGGTCGGCAAGTTCATGCCGAAGGGGATGCAAGAGATCGGTACAGCAATGCACCGCGCGGCGAGCCAGTTCGCCATGGAAGCTCAGAACGCGGGCGTCACCGGAGACATGCAGCCAGCCTTGAAGGCGCTCGGAGAGACGTTGAGTGCGTGTGTGGGGTGCCATGCCGGTTACAGGCTCAGATAAGAACAAACAGTGCTAGAAGCGTTCGCTCCTGGCGACGGAGCCGCTCGCGTCAGCGTCGCGATTGCATCGGGGGTACTGCTCGTGAGCCAATCCCTTCTCGGCAATGAGCCGATCGTCCGCCTGTCGGCCTTTGCAGTCGTCTTCACGGTGATGGCGCTGTGGGAGGTGTTTGCGCCGCGACGACGGCAAGAGATCGGGCGGACCGTGCGCTGGCCCGGCAATCTGGGTGTTGTCATTCTCGATACGGTCCTGGTGCGCATCCTGTTCCCGACGACCGCGGTTGGGCTCGCGCTGGTCGCTGAAACGAAAGGCTTCGGGCTATTCAATGCCTGGGGTCTGGCGACCTGGATCGCGATTGTCGTTTCGGTCGTCATCCTCGATCTCGTCATCTACCTGCAGCATGTGCTTTTTCATGCAGTTCCGGCGCTGTGGCGGTTGCATCGCATGCATCATGCCGATCTCGAATTCGATCTGACGACCGGCGCACGATTCCATCCGGTCGAGAGTCTTCTGTCCATGGTGATCAAGCTGACCGTCATGGGCGCGCTCGGAGCGCCGGCGCTTGCTGTGCTCATCTTCGAGGTCCTGCTCAATGCGACGGCGATGTTCAATCATTCGAACGTGCGCCTGCCGGCATCCATCGATGGTGTGCTGCGTTGGTTTGTGGTGACGCCGGACATGCATCGCGTGCACCACTCCGTCGTCGTTCGTGAGACGAACTCGAATTTCGGCTTCAATCTGCCGTGGTGGGATCGCATGTTCGGCACCTACCGTGCGCAGCCGCAAGCGGGGCACGACCGTATGGTGATTGGCGTGGAGGAAATCCGCGATCCGACCGAGCAGCGCCTCGACAGAATGCTGACGCAACCGTTCCGGTCGATTCACAGCGCATATGCTCTTGGTCGGCGCGAGAGGACCGATCGAGACGACGCAGCTGGATGAGGCGCGAACTCCGCTGGGGGCCTCGGTCCGGCGCTGCCGCGGTTGCCCGTTCGGGGCCATGGCATGTTTGCGATTGCCGAGATGACGCGCTGAGGAGTGGGGCATATAACGAAGGCGCTGCAAGAAGGCAGGACCGGTCACTCGCGGCCGCCGCATTGTCTTCAGCGGTTGCACGGGCACGAGAAGTTTCCGCCGAAGCAAGTCGTGGGGAACCACCAGGCTGGCTCAGTCGATGGCATTCCGGCCAGACAGTGCGATTGCGGCGCGGAAGGTCCGCATGGCGCAATCCGTCAGGGCGTGCCGCCATGGCACGGCGCGCTGAAGCGGCTTCTTGCTAATAATTGCGTAAGTGTGAGACGCGCATGCGCCGCCAGCATCAATCACGAGGTCCGTGCCGCTGCCGGAATCAATGGGTGCGCGGTACGTGCGCCAGTCGAGGCGCATGGCCGCGTCACGCCTCGCGGCCGGAACGGTCGGTGACGCCGGGGGGCCAGGGGACGCCGTGCGACCACGGGCAGCACGCGCTCCTAGAAAGGGGCAGGACGAAGGCGCCTGATGGCGGAATGGAGCTTTCTGACGTTGTGTGAAGCCCGCCGCAACCAAGACTGGAAGGAGGCGCGGAAAGCCTGGAAGAGGTCCCGAACTCCGGCGTGGGCTCCCGGCCCCCGCGGTGGCGCCGCAGCCCGAGGCGGCCTCGGGGAGGCTCGGGACAGCCCCGGGCGGCCACGGTGCGGCGGCATGCCACCCCGTAGACGGGGGCCCTCGAACCTTGACCTGTGACAATGCGCTTGCCGCCCCCCACTGGTCTGGGTTTACAACTGGGCCTGCTCCAGAGTCCTGCCGCCTCCGGCAGGGGGAGCGGACCGCTGGGGAAGAGACTGGCCGAGCCGCGAGAAGCGTATCGGCCCGCCAGGGTAGGGAAGGTTTCGAATGGACTACGCTGCCACCTTCGAGAAGGCGCTCGCGACATTGAAGTCCGAGGGCCGCTATCGGGTCTTCGCGGACATCCTGCGCTCGCGCGGTGCATTCCCTCACGCGGAGCGGGTTCGCCCGGACGGCACCCGCCACCCGATCACGGTCTGGTGCTCCAACGACTATCTGGGCATGGGGCAGAACCCAAAGGTCATCGCGGCCATGCACGAGGCGCTCGATCTGGTCGGCGCGGGCTCGGGCGGCACCCGCAACATCTCGGGCACCACGCATTATCACGTCGAGCTCGAGCGCGAGCTGGCCGA
>CAYMEB010000219.1:0-8041 GCA_964389095.1 uncultured Hyphomicrobiaceae bacterium | reverse complement strand
CGGCGCCGCTGTCGTCTGCGACCATCGCTTCGCACGCGATGCCAGCGAAGCCGGTCGATCCGGCTGGACCGCGGGGTTGATCGAAGCGCTCGTAGATCGAGACGGGTCCGGTCTCGGTCGAGCCGTAGACCTGCACGACACGGATGCCGCGGGCGGCGTAAGCGGTGACGAGGGTTTCGGGGACGATGGTCGAGCCGGTCGTGATCAAGCGCAGGCTGGAGAGGTCGGCCGCTGCGAAACCGGGATGGTCGAGCAATGCCTGCAGGATCGGCGGCACCAGTACCGTGAGCGAGGGACGGTCCATGGCGATGGCGCGGAGGGTCTCGTCGGGGAGGAAGCGAGCGTGCAGGGTGACCGTTGCCCCCGCCATCAGCGCGGGCGTGGTCTGGATGTTGAGACCGCCGACGTGGAACATGGGCAGGACGGTGAGCACATGATCGGCGGCCATGAGGCCGTGCATGTGGGTCGCGGCCACGGCGTTCCAGCGGATCTGTTCCTGCGTGAGCACCGCGCCTTTCGGACGCCCGGTTGTGCCGGACGTGTAGACGAGCAGGAGCGCATCGCCGATCACGCCGCCGGCGGCGGTGCGGCCGCGATGGCGTGAAACCAGACGGTCGAGCGTGTCGTCCTGGGTGGGCGATGCCGGTGGCGTGCTCGCCAGAGCCATGGCGCGAGCCCTGGGGGCGGCAGCCGAAAGGGCTGAAAGCCGCTCTGCGAACGCAGGCTCCACCACGATCAAGGCCGGATCGGCATCGGCGACGATGAAGGCATGCTCCGGCGGCGCCAGCCGCCAATTCAGGGGGACGAAGATCGCTCCGAGCCGAGCGGCTGCAAGCAGCAGCACGATCATGTCGGCCGAATTGTAGCCGAGGTGGACGATCCGGTCGTTTCGTCGGACGCCGTAGTCGCTGGCCAAGCCGGCCGCAGCCGCGGCGGCCCGGTCGGCGAGATCGGCATAGCTGATGTCCTCGCCTTCGAAGCGGAGGGCTGATTTGCCGGGTGCGAAGGCGGCGTTGCGATCGATCAGATCTGCGAAGGTCGGCATCAGGCGACATCCGTCCTCATGCGCCGCCACCCTGCTGAGCCTCGTCGGTCTCACCGTCCTCGTAGAGTGCGGCCCGGCCGAGCCGGTCGATGCAGAGTTCCGCCGTCCACGGCAGCATCAGCGCGCCACAACGGCTGTCGCGATAGATCCGCTCGAGCGCCAGCGATTTCAGCATCGACTGACCGCCGCAAGTACGGATTGCGAGCGTGGCGATCGCGTTGGCGTTCTCCATCGTCGTGTACTGCGCGGCCCAAGCGCGCATGACCTGATCCTTGCTCGGATTGGCACACGCCTCGCTGATCGCCTGGAACCACAGAGCCTTGGTCTGTTCGAGCTTCACCTTCATCTCGGCGACCGCGATCTGCTTCGTCGGATACATGCGGCGCTTGACCGGCGGCGTGCCCGGCAGTTCACCGCGTAGATAGCGGACGGTGAAATCGTAGGCCGCCTGGGCGAGGCCCATGTAGGTCGGCGACAAGGTGAGGAACATGTGGGGCCAGCGGAGGGCCGCCTCCACGTAGACACCGCGCGGCATCAACAACTCGTCGGAGGACACGAACACGTCCTTGAAGAGCAGCGTTCGGCTCACCGTGCCGCGCATGCCGAGCGGGTCCCAGTCGCCGACCACGGACACGCCTTTGGCCTTCGCGTCGACCGCTAGGTAGAGCGTATTGCGGCGCGAGAGTTTGTGGTCGTCGCCGACTTCCGTGCATAGCACCCCGTAGTAGTCGGCGCTGCCGGAGAGGGAGGCGAAGATCTGCTTACCGTCGAGGATCCAGCCGCCGTCGACCCTGCGGGCCTGTGTCGAGAAGGCGGCGGCTCCCGCGGCGGCCGCGCCGCCTTCGGAAAAGGGCTGGGCGTAGATCGCGCCTTTTTCGATGATGCGTGCATTGTGCAGCCGGCGTCGCCTCTCGTGCTCGCGGCGATCCTCGATGGACATCGGCAGGTCGTCGGCGAGCGGTCCCGACCAGAGCGTGGAGCACACGTGCATGTTCCAGGTCAGGGCCGTGGCGCCGCAGTAGCGGCCGATCTCGGCGGCGACCAGCGAGTAGGTGGTGTAGTCCGCGCCGCGTCCGCCGAGTGCCTTGGGGACAGAGATTCCCAACAAGCCGGCCTCGTGCATGTCGCGATAATTCTCGATGGGAAACGTGGCGTCGCGATCGAAGCGCGACGCCCGTTCCGCGAAGCGTTCGGTGCCGAGCCGGCGGGCGAGGGCACACAGCTCCGCCTGTTCCTGGGTCAGCTTGAATGCGACCGGGTCGAAAAGGGGTGTGTCGGCGATCATCCGCTAGGCTCGCTTCTGGCGTTGGGCCGCAAGGCAAGCATGATGTGCCGCGGTCTGGCAACCCGATCGGCCGACGTTCTCAATGTCCGGATGCGGGCCGTTCGGCGCGGGCCACCGAGCGGGAACGCCGAACCGAACTGCTGACGCGGCGAGGGATCAGATCTCGGCGTCCGCGAGAATTCTCACCGAGGGGCCGATGTAGAGGTTGCCGACGCCGCCGCTCGCCGTGCTGAAGGCCGCCGCCTGGAGGCGTACTCCGAAGCCGTTCGATCCCGCGCCGATGAACGACGGTGTGACGGCTCCGGTGGCCGCGGCGAATCCGCCCGTGGAGTTGTTGTAGAACGCCCACGTATTGCCGGTGGCGGGGTTCGACCCCTGGTACGTCGGGTTGCCACCGACGGCAAGCATGGCCGGCGCCGCACGAAGCTCGATGGGCGGCGTGAATAGCCCGTCGACGACGACACCGGAGACGAGTTGGAAATAGAATGGCGCGACCGACGATCCGCTCGTTGCATTGCCGCGCATGACGGTCTGGCAGTAGCGACGGGCGAGCCAGATTTCGGACATGAGCGGCCTGGGCTGCCAGAGCGTGGCGGCCGCAGCGAGTTCAGCCTTGACCCGAGCGAACGTGACGGCCCCGGATGTCGCACGCGCGATGCGCAGGGCGAGATTGCCGGTATCGCCGGCCGAGGTCGTGAGCGTGACGGATCGCCGTCCCGAGCCGGCGGTGATGGTGCCGCTGGCGCTGCCGAGCGTGACGGTGAGGTCGGCCGAGGGCGCATCGACGGAGACGGTGACCTGGCTCGAGGCGAGGCTGGCGACGCCCCAGACCGCGGGCTCGATCGGCTGCTCGATGGCGCCGGAGGCGAGGGTTACCGTGGAGCCTGCGATCGAAAGGTTGGCGCCCGCCGGTCCACCGCGCCAACGGTCGAAGCCGTAAGCGCTCGCGGCGAGCGCTCCGCCGGCGAAGGCGCGCTGGTTGATCTGGAAATCGCCGTTGACCAGGATGGACGGATTGACGCCGCCGGAGCCGCCGGACGGCGGCGTGGCCGGCAGCGTCACCACGCCCGTCGTTCGGTCGATCACCAGCGCCTCGGTCCAGGCGGCGCCGTCGGCGCTGACCTTGACGTGGAGATTGTCGTCGCCTGTGAGCCCGATCTCCGCCCGACCCGAGAACGCGCGCTGCAGCAGCAGCGAGGCGGTGTTGGCCGCGGCCGCCTTGTTGACCTTGAGGCGATGATCGCTGCCGTCGTGGCTGAGGAGGGTCGCCGGACCGGCGACGGAGAGGCGATTGGAGGTGTCGGCGGTGGCGTTGACGCCGACGAGCGGGGTCGGGTTCACGGTGCCGCCGCCGACCGGCGTCCATGCCGAGCCCGTCCACGCGACGAGCACATCCTCCGCTGCGATCCAGGCGAGCCAGCCTTCTCTGGGGGCGAAATAAGCCCAACCGCCATCCTGGAATGCGGCGATCGTGTTTTGCCGTCCCGCCCAGATACCGGTCGGTGCGGAGCCGACGATGTGCCGGTCACCGTCTGCGGGTGACGGTGGAGGGGCGCCACGGGTGCGATCGAGCACGGAGAGCTGGACCAAGGCATCCAGCATCCGGATGGCTTCGTTGTGGGTGACGTGCTTCTGGGACTGGGCGGCGGCGATGTAAGGGAAAGAAAGGTTTGGCGACTGATCCATGGGAGGGCGTTCCGGGAAGGTGTGGACGCGCGCAGCCACACGCAAAGATAGCAGATCTGCAGCCTGCTGCCCCGGATTGCTGGAGACTTGGTTACTTCGGTGATCGGTGGCGGCGCTCGACGGCGCCCCGGTGCCGCGGTCAGCGCCGTTTCAGCGCGGCTAGCAGCTCGAAGACCTGCTCGGTGCGATGCGCGTAGGTGTGGGCCTCGTGCACGCGCGCGAGCGACCCCGCCACGATCCGCTCGCGCACGGCTGGATCGCGGAAGCGCGCGATGACGTCATCGACGTTCGAGAAGTCCGGCTCCAGCGCGAGGTAATGCTCGTCCGCATTCAGCAGGTCATTGTAGCGACCACGGAACATGATCTGGCAAGTCCCGGTCCCGATCGCGTCGAAGTGACGGGAGCTGATGCACTTGCCGTAGAAGGCGGGGCGCGGACGGTTCGCGAAGAAGCGCGCGTAGATCTCGTCCTTCGGCAGGGATTCATTGACGAGCGCTTCGTGGCGGATGGGGCCCGCCTTCAGCGCCTTGCGTGCCAGCGCCCGGACCCACCAGGGCAGTTTGTGGCCGATCTTGCGCAAGGCGCTGTCGTTGCGGATCACGAAGCCGCCGCCGGAGGCGGCGAGCACGTAGGAGCGGATCGCTTCGACGGTGGCGTCGTCGCGCTCGAGGAACCATGACCCGGCTTCGGTCGCCACGGTCGCCTTGCAGGAGGCGAGGAAACGCGCCCAACCCTCGCGGTCGAACCGGCTGTCGTCGATGTCGACCGCAAGGCCGCGGCCGGGACCCTCGATCCGGAACCAGTCGAGCAGACGATTGCGGTCGTCGTCGCCGAGATGGGGAATGTAGCGTGCCGAGCGTGCGCCGATGTCGATGTCGCGGCGGTGGCCTGGCGGCGGCAGCGCGAAAGCCTGCGGATTGAGTGCGTGAGGTATCTCGACGACCCCGACGCCGGCGACATCGGCGAACAGGAAATCACCGGCCTCCTTGAGCAACTGCGTCGCCACATACTCCGGACGCATGCCGGCGAAGATCCGGCGCTTGTCGGCGATCGGCGAGCCCGGCAGGTTCACCTCGTTGCCGACGAAGGTCAGCATCGGCACGCGGCGATCCGCGAAAATGGGGACGAGCGGCTCGATGTACGTGGTCGTGTCGCCGTTCGTGGAATGCAGAAGCACGATCGCGTCCGTCTCCGCGATCAGGGCAGGGAGTTTTTCAGCCGCATCGGGATCGACGATGTTGAACGGCTTGGCGTCGAACCGCGGCGAACGCGCGAAGGCATCGAGCCAGTCGTCGTAGTAGGACAAACGGTCGGTGTAGAGCGCGTGGCCCACCAGCAGGCGCATGGGATCGATGTCCTGCTCTCAGCCCCGTCCCATCAGCAGCGATACGACGCGGTGGGCGGCACGCCCGTCGCCGTACTCGGAGATGTCGCGACGTTCGGTGAAGTCGGGGCCACGCCACAAACGGTTCCAGCCGCAGGCGACGGTCTCGGTCCATTCGGTCTCATCGCGCAGCGTGGTGCAGCGCTTGCGATGGAAATAGGCTTCCTTCTGGAGACCGCCTGAGTCGGTAAAAACCTCGGCGGCGCCCGAGATCAACTGGGCCATGTCGAGATAGCCGACCGGGCTCGTGAGCGTCATGCCGTCGAGGGAGACGCCGGCGCGGGCGGCTGCCTGGCGCGTGCGCGGATGGAGAGGGAGGACGAGGGGACGCTCTGCCGCGCGCTGGCGCAGGAACGAGACGACCGATGACAGGCGGGCGGGATCGTCGGTGTTCTCTGCCCGGTGGACTGTCGCCAGAGAATAGCCGCCCGGGGCCAGACCCATCGACTTGATGATGGTGGAGCGCTTCTGCGCCTGCTGGATCGCATGCAGGGTGGCGTCGAACATCACGTCGCCGATGTGGTGCACGCCCTTGCCGACCCCCTCGCTGCGCAGGTTCTCGATTGCGACGCTGGTCGGGCACAGGTTGAGGCTGGCCACGTGGTCGGTGACGATGCGGTTGATTTCTTCGGGCATCCGCCGGTTGAACGAGCGCAGTCCCGCCTCGACGTGGGCGACCGGAATGTTGAGCTTGGCGCCTACGAGTGCGCCGGCGATCGTCGAGTTCGTGTCGCCATAGACCATCACCCAGTCCGGCTTCGCCCCCAGCACGACGGGCTCGAGAGCCATCATCATGCGGCCGGTCATCTCGCCGTGCCCGCCGCCGTGGATGTCGAGCTTGTGCGCCGGCTTGCCGATTTCCAGCTCGTCGAAGAACACGTCGGACATGTCGGCATCGAAATGCTGTCCGGTGTGGACCAGGATTTCATCGATGCCCGCAGTCTCGCGGATCGCCCGGCTGACCGCGGCGGCCTTGATGAACTGCGGGCGGGCCCCGACCACGGTCAAAACACGAACGGTCATGAGATCTGTCCCAAAACGTACGATGCGATTGCCCCCGCGGGGGCAGAGTGCGGCGCTCAGACCGGCAGGCCGTCCTTGTAGCGATCCTTGTCCGCCAAGACCTTGGCGAGCAGGGGATGCGCATCGGCACCGGGAGCCGTGGGCGCCGCGTTGCGGATGTGTGCGACCACCTCGATGGCCGGTTTGGCCTCGCCCAGCGAGAAGCCGCGACCGGCGAGGATCTCCTCGTAGCTCGTGGTGTGGAGACGGGTAAAATCACCCGAGAGATCGCAGACGCGCCCTGCGATCGTGAGGCGGCGGGCGGCCTTGTTGAGCTCCTTCTGCCCATGCGCATCGGCCGGCAGGTCGCGACCATTTATCGACAGGAACCAGCGGATGCGTGCGCCCTCGAACTCCAGGACGCCGGTGGCGCAGTCCATCGCGCGGTGATGCACGATGTTCCGCTTCGGCGGTCCGAAGATGTAGATCAGCAGGTCGTAGAAGTGGACGCCGATGTTGGTGGCGAGGCCGCCCGAGCGCCGCTCGTCGCCCTTCCAGGATGCGTGATACCACTGCCCGCGCTGGGTGATGTAGATCAGCTCGCCCTCGAGCGGGCCCTTGGCGGCCGCCGCGCGCAACTCGTCGCGGAGGCGCTGGTTGTCGGGGTTCAGGCGGAGCTGGAGAATGTTGGCGACCTTGCGGTTGGTCTCCTTCTCGAGCCGCATCATCGCTTCGACGTCGGCGGGGTCCAGCGCCAGGGGCTTTTCGCAGATCGCGTCCGCGCCCGCCCGCAGGGCGAATTCGACGTGCGCGCGATGGAGGTGGTTGGGCGAGCAGATCGTTACATAATCGACGCCCCGCCCGCTCTCGCCCAGGCCGCGCACGTAGCTCTCGAATTGCGCGAACTCGGTGAAGAAGCGCGCGGAGGGAAAGTCGTTGATCTGACCGACGCTGTCGAAGGGATCGCAAGCGGCGACGAGATCGCCGCCGACAGCCCGGATCGCATCGAGATGCCGGCGGGCAATATAGCCGGCCACCCCGATGATGGCGAAACGCTTGCCCGATCGTGCCTGTGCCACGCTGTCCTGCCGGTTCGTTGCCGTTGTCGTCACACTCGCGCGTCGCTCTCGTCGACGGGGAGCACTTCCTTGAGATCGTAGAGCAGTCCGCCCGGAACCAGCATGGCGCGCATCTTTTCCGCGCCCATCGTGACGAATTCGTCGTGCCTCACGGCGAGGACGATCGCGTCGAAAGGTCCCTTGGGCAGCTCCTGGGCGATTTCCATCTGGTACTCGTGGCGCACTTCGTCGGCGAGGACCAGCGGGTCATAGACGGTTACGTCATGACCGAAGGCGCGCAACTCGTTCACGAGGTCGAAGACCTTGGTGTTGCGCACGTCCGGGCAATTCTGCTTGAACGCGAAACCGAGCACCAGGATGCGGGCACCGTCGACGCGCAGGCGCTTCTGCAGCATGGTCTTGATGATGTCCTGGGCGACGAACGCGGCCATGCCGTCGTTGATGCGCCGGCCGGCCAGGATCATCTCTGGGTGGAAGCCGATCTCCTGCGCCTTGTGCGTCAGGTAGTAGGGATCGACGCCGATGCAGTGGCCGCCGACCAGGCCGGGCCGATAGTAGTG
>CAYMEB010000218.1:0-8094 GCA_964389095.1 uncultured Hyphomicrobiaceae bacterium | reverse complement strand
ACCTGCCGGAATGGCGCCGATGAAGAACTCGAAGATTGCCGTCAGCGCGCCGAACACCGCGGTTATCGTGGCGAATTGCAGCTCGGGAGGCTCGGAGAGCGGAAACCGACAGGCGAACAGCACGAAGCCGATCAGAATGATGTCGGAGGGGGCGAACGACAGCGACCGGCCGAACACCGGGATCGCATAGGAAAAGGCCACCGTGCCAGCGATGGCCAGGCAGGCGAAGGCTCTTGCCCGGCCAGCAGGCGGTCCGGCAAAGACTGCGTGCGCCGCGGCCAGGGCAACAGCGGCCAGCAATCCCCACAGCGCCGTCAGCAGCAGATCGGTCGCCGTCTGCAACGACAGAGCCGAGAGGAGCACACCGGCCAAGACCCAATCCCCGTGCACGTAGCGGTGATAGTACTGGGACGGCACGTTGCGCCCCTCCAGTGAATACGCAAGGAATTGGCACTGGACGAATTGCGGGTAATTGCCGGGCACCTCGCCCCGGATGATGCCGTCGGAGATCGGGATCGATGGCGAGATCGCGCGCCGGACGGCCGTCTCGCTCGACGGCAGCAGCAGCATGGAAAGGATCAGGCAGTCGTTGAAATTGTAACTATAGTAAGTCTCGCGCGGCGCCAGGGGGAGCGCGACGGTCCTGGCCAGGATGCCTGTCTGGACGGCGGCTCTGGCCACCTGCTCGAAATGAGCTGGCCGGACACTCGCCGCACGTAGGAGGCTAATGGAGAACAAACCAAGCAGCGCCACTGTCACCACAAGAATGATGCGGCCAGCAATGATCAAGGGCGATCCTTCAAGATGAGAGCTGCTTACGCGCCATCCTCAGACCAAGTCCGGTCGCCCAGAGCACGAAGTGCACACATTATCAGTCGGGGCAATCCCGGTAACCGCCAAGAAATTTCACCGAACTGGTTGAAACGAGAGTTCGTGACGTGTTCGCTGCAACAAGCAATGGCCGGCGAGCTTCCCCTCTTTAGCCCTTATACCACTGACTCCCTGGTCGGCAACGGTCGCTCTCACCGTAATCGGACGTCTGCCAGAGACACAAGCTCTGTGATCGTCCTGTTCCCCTATGGGTCAACCTGAGCCCTAAACGGCGTTCAGGCGACTCCCGCTGCTCCTCCGATTCCGACCGTCGCCAAATTGCGCGACGATCCGCGACGCGACAGTCCCCAGACCGACCGTCATGCTGCAGCGCAGCGGATTTTCGAGGAGGGCCAGGAGCGACAGACGTCAGACACGGATCATCAGACCCCATGTGCTTTCAGTGCGCGCCAAGTAGGTGATGGCCGCGACAAAAATCGCTGCAATGCAGCACGCTCGTGATCAGTGTCCGTAGCTGGCGGCTGCTTTCGGATCTACCGCATCGGTCATTACGCAATCAGCAAGTCGTGAGTTTTAACAAAGCGGCCTATTCGGCGAACCTCACCCCGCGATACATCCTCGGCCAGGCCGTCGCGGCGTGACAGCTACATCAGGTGAGAACAGAGCCCGTTGCATTCGGTGTCCCTCACGAAACGCGCTCGGAAGAATTTCAAACCGTGCCTTAAAAGTACGCGTGGCATGCGCTGCATCGAAGAAGCCGGCTTCATGGGCCAGACTTGTGATGGAACATGACGCTGGTGCGGTCGTGAGAAGGTATCGAAGTCGGTGGACCCGAAGCGTCATCAGGGTTTGTTCAAACGACGCATCAACATCCTCGAAACAGCGGTGAAGGGTGCGGGTCGAGAGCCCGAACTGTCTTGCCACGACCGCCGGCGTGAGGGGCGCGGCGACATTCTGCTCCATCCAGACCAAGACCAGCCGACGAATGGTCGGCCGCGACGGGGCAAAGCTCGCATCCGCTGCCGACGAAAGGAACCAAACCAGTGCATCGATGTAAAGTTGACCAGGCGTGGCCATCGCCTCGGCTTTTCCCGCACAGCCTACGGCGCGTTCCACAAACTGACGTAGAGCAATGCCAAGCGGGGTTGCGAACGAGAGTGGAGCTGCCCGAAGCGCTGCCCGGCGTGGCATGTGCTGCAATACGCCGTCGGCTGGCACCATGAGGATGTGCAGGTCGGCGACCTCGCCATCTCCACCAATCTCATTGTCGAACGGCTCCCAACTCGAATACAAGTGTCCCTGATCGCGACCGATCGCCAAGGCGCGATCTCCTTGGCGCAGCCTGTTCACACCCTCAGACTGGATGTCGAGAAGAAGGTGGTCGCCTGCCTGCCGATCCAATTGTTCGCGCGTGCGTCTGTACTCGTGCGGCGAGCACGTGAGCCTCGCGACACGCACCTCATCTGCGCACGCCAGGCTCAATCGTCCACATGCCGGCGCCGAACTGATCGGTCGGCACGTAACGTTCATGAACGATTGGCAGATCGCATCCTGCCAGTAGGCGGAACGCTGGCTCAGACTGACGTCTGCGAGATCGTGAACGCTCTGCATGCAGTGCCCGATGTCTCCAAACAAATCGGTAGGTTGGCGCGCTGGTACAATACAGTGTCGTCACAATCTGCCTGATTGGGCAAACACTAATAACCCCGGGAGCCGCGCATGCTGAACGCGCGTTTGATTTTGTGCATTGCAGCAGGTTTGATCGGGCTCTGTACTCCCGCTACTGCCCAAACCCACCCGATGGATGCGCTCACTGCTGACGAGATCAAAGCCACCACGGCAATCCTGAAGGCCGACACGCGCACCAAGGACGCGCTCTACCAACTCATCACGCTGAACGAGCCGCCCAAGCCGGAGGTCGTTGCTTGGAAGCCAGGTGTGCCGTTGAGACGGGCTGCCCGCGTGACGGCAATGCAGGACAAGACGGTCATCGAAGCCGTCGTCGATCTCGGCGAGAAGAGGGTGACGCAGCATGTGGTGCGGCAGGGCGTCGAGGCGCCGATCACGCTGAACGAGTTCACGAACGGCGTCGACGTGGCGCTTGAGAATGCCGAGTTCCTTGCCGCGCTGAAGAAGCGCGGCTTCACGGATCCCAAGAAGCTCTACTGCGCGCCGTTCTCAGCGGGCAACTACGGCATCAAGGCGCACGAAGGCAAGCGCCTCCTGAAGGTCGGCTGTTTCGATACCTCGCGCTCGACCAATAATCTGTTCGGCTGGCCGATCGAGCGACTCTATGCGCTGGTCGAGCTGCGTGAGAAAAAGGTCCTCCAGGTCGTCGACTACGGTGTTGTTCCGGTTGCCGCGCAGGATATGAACTTCACCGAGGCGGCGGTCGGCACCTTGCGCCCAGCCGAGAACCCAACTGTCATGGTCCAGCCGAAAGGATCAAACTTCAAGCTCAACGGCAACGAAGTCAGTTGGGGCAATTGGCGCTTCCATGTGCGCATGGAAAGCAGGCAGGGGACCGTCATCTCGCTGGCGCGCTGGAATAACGGCGGAAAGGAACGCTCGGTCCTCTACCAAGGCTACATGTCGGAGATGTTCGTCCCCTACATGGACGCCGAGTACGGCTGGTATTCGCGCACGTACTTCGACATGGGGGAATATGGCCTGGGCCTGCTTGCCACGCCGCTCAAGGCCGGCATCGACTGCCCTGCCTTCGCGACCTTCCTGACGTCGACGCTGAACGACGACAAGGGCGATCCCGACGAGCGCCCGAACTCGATCTGCATATTCGAACGCAACACGGGCGATCCGGCATGGCGACACTTCGAGATCACCAACCAGACCTACGAAGGTCGTCCTGGCGTCGAGCTTGTCGTGCGCATGGCAGCGCAGCTCGGCAACTACGACTACCTCATTGATTGGGTCTTCAACCACTCCGGCGAGATCGAAGGTCGCATCGGCGCCACTGGCATCGATGCCTTGAAAGGCGTGCCGTCGAGAACGATGCGGGATGCGACCGCCAAAGAAGACACGAAGTTTGGTACTCTCGTTGCGCCGAACCTCGTCGCGGTTCAGCACGACCACTACTTCAACTACCGCCTGGATCTGGACGTCGACGGTGCAGTCAACAGCTTCCAGAAGGATGTCTACCGCCCGGTCAGCCTGCCGCCCTCAAATCCCCGGCGCTCGATCTACATGGTGTCTCCGCAGGTGTCGGAAAGGGAAGGTGCCGTGAAAGGCGGTGCCCACTCCGGCCACGGCGCAGCAGGCCCGGTGAAGTTGCGAGTGATCAACGAGGCTCAGACCAATGGCGTCGGCAATCACGTCAGCTACGAGATCGTGCACTCGAACCATGGCCATCTGATTATTGATCCGAAGGACCCACCGGCACGGCGGGCTGCATTCCTGCGATCGGATGTCTGGGTCACGCCCTATGATCCCAATGAGCGCTTCGCTGCTGGCGACTTCGTCTTTGCGTCACGAGGCCTCCAAGGACTGCCGGTGTGGACGAAAAAGAACCGCTCCATCCGCAATCAGGACGTCGTCGTTTGGATCAACATCGGCATGCACCACCTCACCCGCGCGGAAGACCTTCCGGTAATGCCGATGGTCTGGCACAGTTTCAAGGTTCGGCCGTTCAACTTCCATGATCGCAATCCTTCGATCGATCTGCGGACTGAGTTTGCAAAATAGCGTTCACGCGCCAGCCTACCCTTCATCTCGAAGGACGACATGACCCGAAAACAAAAGACCGTAGCGTCGGCTGCCACATCATCAGATGTGAAGCCTGCCGATCTGATTTTTCATTCGGGACGAATCTACACCGTAGACCGAGCTCAGCCCTGGGCGGAGGCTGTCGTCGTCAAAAAAGGACGTATCGCGTTCGTCGGCACGAGCAAGGCCGCACAGCGGTTGAAAGGGCCGGCGACAAAGATCATCGACCTCAATGGCCGGATGATGATGCCGGGGCTCGGTGACGTGCACAATCATCACACTCGGGGCGGACAGCTCGACCTGTTCGAAATGAGCTTTCAGACCAGCGTCTCTTTCGACGACATCCTTGTCCTAGTCAAAGAACGTGCGGCGAAGACACCGGCTGGGGAATGGATCTGCGGCGGCATCTGGAGCAGTGAG
Source organism: uncultured Hyphomicrobiaceae bacterium (assembly GCA_964389095.1). Lineage (GTDB taxonomy): Bacteria > Pseudomonadota > Alphaproteobacteria > Rhizobiales > Hyphomicrobiaceae > JABFRJ01. The sequence continues at coordinate 3,123 of CAYMEB010000218.1, read as the reverse complement.
CTTGTCGAGCGCTTGCGATCGCCGGATTCGAAAGCATCGCTCGACGCTGTGAGCCCGCGCCATCCGGTGATGCTGCGCGACGACAGTTTGCACAATCGTTGGGTAAATAGCTGCGCACTCGATGTTATGGGTGTCACTGCGAGGACACCGGATCCAGAGCTCGGCCACATCGTACGAGATCGAAAGACTGGTGAGGCCGTTGGTCTTCTCCTTGAGAAGGCGTCCGCACTCGCCGAGCTGGCCGTGCTCAGGTCACTCAAGGACCCACTGAGCCGCGAGACTGCCTCGACGCGTCGCGCCGTCGAGATACTTAATTCGTATGGCGTCACTGCTTATCAAGATGCCAACACGACGCTGCCCATGCTGCAAGCGTTGACCGAACTCGACCGGCGTGGCGAACTCAACGCCTGGTGCGTCGGCTCGTTGCCGGTGTTCAACACCTTGAGCGGGACTGAGCTCTTTGGCGAGGCGCTATTCGCGCGCCGCGAGGAGTTTCGCACGGCACATGTGCACCCAAATTTCATCAAGCTTTTCATGGACGGCGTGCCCATGACGCGGACGGCGGCCATGCTCGAGGCGTACAAGGCGGATGAGACCGGGCGCGCCGTCGTATGCCGCTCGTTTCTACGCATTCCCGATGTGGTACATTGGATCGTGCGTGCAGAGCAAATGGGACTGGGCGTGAAGGTACATTGCGCCGGCGATTTGGCTGTGCGTGATATTCTCGACGCCGTTGAGATCGTGCGGCGGCTGCGCGGACCCGGCCGGACGCATCATATTGCGCATGCCAGTTTCATCGACCCAGTCGACCTGCCACGCTTCAAGCAACTCGACGTGGTTGCAGATCTCTGCCCGGCAATCTGGTTTCCTTGTGCCGTTACGACGGCCAACAAGGCCGTCATGGACGACGAGCGCGCCGAGCGCTACTGGCCAAATCGGGACCTCCATGAGACAGGCGCGCTTCTCGCCGCTGGTAGCGACTGGCCCGTTATCGGCCTGCCGGATCCCTGGTTCGGACTTGAGGGCATGGTCACGCGACGCAATCCAAAAGGCGGTTATCCTGGCGCACTGTGGCCGGAGCAAGCTCTCGACCTTGCGACTGCAATCGAAATCTACACGTGCAACCCGGCCATTGCGATGGGACTGGGGCACCTGACAGGTACGATCGAGGTTGGAAAGTCGGCAGATCTCGTCGTGCTGGATCAGAACCTGTTCGACGTTTCACCCAACCGGCTCTCGCATACGAAAGTGCTGTCCACCTTCTTCGAAGGTCGGCTGGTGCATGAGCGAACCTAATCGCGTCGCGACACCTCTGACTGCGGACACGAATTCGGAGGGTGTCCTCCACAAAGCCATTGCAGTAATTGGCCCACCTCGAATCTGAACGAAATCGGACTCGGCTGGAAATCCGCCATTGATGCCTCAAGCGCGGGTAGCACAAGCTTTTCGCAGCGCACCACACCGACGTAAGCGCTGAGGGCTGAGCAGCAACACCCGTGTTGAGCACCGGCACGACGGCAGATGTGGGTCAAACTGACCCGTCAACAGCGCGAACCCTGCTGCTGTAGCGATGCCCGAAGATCGCCGAAGACCGACCGTTCGTTGCTCAAAAGTTTGCAGTTTTCGTTGCAGCGCAACGAGATTGCGATGATCTGCCGGCGGAGTGACGTGCTGAAAAAGCACACGCTGTCTTATGATCCGCGTCTGGCTTGTGTCGGTTATGGCCCATCTCGAAAGAAGAACGAGGACGGACCCTGGCTGCAAGCGGCCATCGCGGCTTCGAACTTCAGCGACGATGATTGTTGCGGCGCATCATCCCGAGAGAACTGGCGACGCCGCCAAGCCCACATGAGAGTTGCACTCGGGCACGATGACAGAGATGGGTCACTTTCGAAAGGACAGACGCGGAAAACCTCTGCGACTGTCTCCGAAAGCTCATAGTGGCCCGACGGTTCGTTTCGCTCAAGCGACTCTAGTAAGGTCTGCAGGTCTCGCGTTGCATTCGACTAGCTCGATGAGGCGCCTTGCCCAGCGCTCCAAGGCCTCCCGCTTCTCCCGATCATACGAGTATTGCACGTAGACTTTGCTCGTCACTGTGCTGTTGCTCGCGCTGACGTGGTTCAGGATCAGCGAAATGGTATGCGGGCTGATGCCGAGTTCGGCCATGCGGGTAGCGGCCGTGCGGCGCAGGTCGTGGACACGAAAATGATCGATGCCCAGCTTGCCGCGACCACGGAACATGGCGACGGCTGCCGCGCCGGGCAGGATCGGCCCGTGTGATTTGTCGCGCTTGGCGCGCGCTGGGAATAGATACGGACTTTCGAAGGATGCTCCGCTGTCGTCGGTGCGCGGCTTTTGCAGCGCGAGTGCCTCGCGGATCAGCGCGACCGCCAATGGTGACAGTGGCACACGATGACCTTCGGCATTCTTCGTTCGAGCACGCGGGATAACCCAGATCGGCACAGGTCCATCCAGCGTCAACTCCTGCTTTGCGATCCCGCACACCTCGCCGATGCGCTGTCCGGTAACCAGCGAGAGTTTTAATGCAACGTGCAGTGCAGCCGTCGTCGGGAGATTCCCGACGTTTGCCCAGAAAATCCTGATTTCGTCGACGCTGAGTGCGCGCTCGCGCTCAGCCTCTTTCTTGATCGGACGCTTCATTCCCGCGGTCGGGTCGGCATCGATGATCCCGGTGGCGTGTGCCCAGCGCAGAATGGCCCGGGTAAGCTGAAATACGCGGTTCGGGCGATGTGTGAGGGTGCGTGGCGCAGCGTCCTTTTTCAGATGCCCCTTGCGGCCATCCTTCGCGTCTTGGACCTTGGCGAGCATCAGAGTGATCTCGCGCCGGCCGATGTCCTGCACCTTCATGGCGCCGATCGACGGCAGCACATACCGCTGCAGCATTGATTGGTCATCGGCGCGGACCCGGGCCGATCGGTTCGCTAGGGCATGTGCGTTGGTCCAGTCTTCGACGAGGTCCCTGAAGGTTGGTGCAGTCTTGCGTACCTGAACGCCGTTCGCGGGGTCGCCACCTTCGGCAACCGCGATGCGCGCCTTTGCTGCCGAGATGTAACCGTCTGCTCCCGACTACGGCTCCGGCCGCTTGTTGATCCGCGTCGGATC
>CAYMEB010000217.1:0-8144 GCA_964389095.1 uncultured Hyphomicrobiaceae bacterium | reverse complement strand
CTGATGTCGGCTTGACGCTTGAGACCCCTTACGTTCTCATTTTCGAGACGGGCCAATAGGGTGCATCGGTCGATTGAGGATCGATGGCGGTTTCCTGTACCGCTTATCGCTCCAATCCGGACTAACAGAAGCGCCACCTGCAAGTCGGCACGCCGGGAAATGAGTGCCGTGTCGAGCGCGGCGTACGCAGCCCATTCAAAGTGGTCGCGATCCCGGCCCTTTGTAGGTCCACGTCAGGTTACGCGGTATCGGGCCCTTATTCCTGAGGCCCGACTGGCTTTCCTCCCAGGCATGTGCGAGCGCGCCCACCGAGCGTGAGAGCACGAACAGACCTCGGCAGAGCGGTGGCGGGAAGCCGAGCTCGGCGAAGATGACAGCCGTCGCACCGTCGATGTTCATCGGCACGCGCTTGCCGCCGCGGCGCTCGGCAAGTAGGTCCTCGATCGCCCGGCCGATAGCGGCGAAGCGACCCAAAATGATCCCGGTGCCGACCGCCTCGTCCACGAGCTGGAGTAGACGAGGGGCGCGCGGATCAATCGGGTGGAAGCGATGTCCGAAACCGGGAACGTGCTTCACGCCGTCGGCTCTCAGCCGATCGACCGCGGCTGCGACGGCCGCCGCGAGCGCTTCTCCGTCGGCCGGATCACGCAGGCTCGCGTTGACGTCGTTGTAGAGCGCGACGCATTGCTCCCCCGCGCCGCCGTGAACATCTCCCAGAACGTTGATCGCCGACGCCATCGCGCTATTGATGCCGACCCCGCATGTCATGGCCATGCGCGCAATGGCGATTGAAGGTGCTTGCGGTCCGTGATCGACGGCGGCGACGAGTGCGTGCTCGAGCAACCGAGCGGCGCGCGGATCGGGCAGGTCGCCGCGCGTGAGCAGCCAGATCATCTCCGCAAAGCCGATGCGGCCGATCAGCTCCTCGATCGCGAACCCGCGATACCGGATCATCCCCGGCTTCATTTCGATGATCGAAGTGGTCCACCAGTCCTCGGGCGTGGCTGCGCTCATGATCGTCCCACGTGCTGTTGGTGTCAGATTGCCCTGGATTCACGAAGCTCCGAAATCTCGGCGTCGCTGAAACCCGCTTCCGTCAGAATTGCTTCGGTGTCACAGCCGAGCACCGGAGGCGGGCATCGAGGAGCGGGATCGCCGCTCGCCAATCGGAAGCCGGCACGGACGACGGCTATGGGCCGATCAACGCCAGGGACCTTGTCGAATGCTCGCACAAGCCCCCGGTGCTCGATTTGAGGCTGGGCAAGGGCCTCGGGCACGCTCAGCACTTCTCCCGCGGGGACGCCCGCGGCATTGAGGCGGGCGGACCACACCGCTGCCGATGCCGAGGCGAGCGCGCTCTCAATCTCCCACTTTAACTGAGCGCGGTTGCGCTTCCTCTCCTCCCGATCGGCAAACCGCGCATCAACTGCAATGCTGGGGCGGCCAATCTCCCGACACAGCTCTTCGAACTGCTCCTGCTTGTTGGCTGCGATGTTCAACAGCCCGTCCCCTGTCAGGAATGTGCCCGACGGCGCGGCTGTCATGTTCTCGTTGCCCATGGGAGCGGGCCGGATCCCGGCGATCAGCCAGTTGGACACCTGCCAGCCCATGGTCACGAGCGTCGCTTCCAGCATCGACACGTCGATCATCTCGCCGCGCCCGGTGCGATGTGCTTTGAGCAGAGCGGCTGAGATGGCGAAGGCTGCCGTCAGCCCGCCAATGGTGTCGGCCACGGGATAGCCGACGCGAAGCGGCGCGGTCTTGGCATCCCCCGTCACGCTCATCACGCCCGAGAGACCCTGCACGATCTGATCGTAGGCCGGGTTGTCGCGCAGCGGGCCATCCTGTCCGAAGCCGGAAATCGCGCAATAGACCATCGACGGCTTGATCGCCTGCAGGCCTGCAAAGTCGAATCCTAGACGCGCCATGACGCCGGGTCGGAAGTTCTCGAGCACTACATCAGCGGTCGCGACAAGGCGTCGAAACACCGACCTGCCGCGTTCCGTCTTCAGGTCGAGGGTGATCGAGCGCTTGCCAGCATTCTGGGCAAGGAACGAGGCTCCCATATTGCGCCGGTTGAGGGCGGGATCCGCGCCGAGCTGACGCGCGAGGTCTCCGGTGCCTAGCACCTCCACCTTGATGACATCGGCGCCCACCAATGCGAGCTGATAGCCGCAGAACGGCCCTGCCAGCACGTTCGACAGATCGAGGACTCGCACCCCTGCAAGAGGCAGAGACATCAGGTCCCTCCCTGCGCTTTGTCCCGCGGTTGCCAAGGGAAATTTCCGCCGAGCTGCTTGGTTACGGCAGCAGCTGCCTGTCGCACGATGACCTTGAACTGCGGCACCTGTGGCTCGAACCGACTGAGGATCCCAGCGAGCGTCAATGCGCCGAGGAATTCGTTGTTGGGCCCGTAGACGGGGGCGGAGACACTGGCGACATCTGGATCACGCTCGCCGGAGGTGGCGACGACGTACTCGGACGCGATCTCGCTGGCGAATGGCGTCGGCTTGCCTGTTGCGAACGACACGACATGGCCGCCGGAACCCTTGTCGAGCGGAGAGGCCTCCCCTTCGTCGACGTGGCTGCGCGCTGAGCGCGGTGAGTTCACGCGATAAAGGCAGATCCGCTCGCGTCCCCTCGCAACCCAGAACGATGCGCTCTCCTGGGTGAGGGAGACCAGCGCCTCCAACGCAGGGCGGATAACGGTCTCGATTTCGAGGTTCTGACGATAGGCGGAGCCAAGCCGCCAGAGCGTCGGCCCCAGTCTGTACTCGCCGTAAGAGTTCTTCCTGAGGTATCCGAACCGCTCCAACGAAACCGCCAGCCGCAGGATCGTCGGCTTGGACAGGCCTGTCTTCAGGGCGAGCTCCTTCAAAGTCAGTGGCGCCTGGGCATTGCCGAGCGCATCGACGATGGATAGCGCTCGCTCGACCGCTTCGACACCCAAGCGATCATCAACATGTGTCTCTTCTGAACGGGTCGGTTTCATCTTGGACACTCTTGTTGAAGTCGGTTGCGTATGAAAACTGTGGCGAAGGCAAGTTCAGGCGACGGAGACGGTTCCCGGCGCACGCAGCATGGCGGAGTATTTTACCCCGGCACCAGAAGACGCGGTCGCAGCGCCTCAAGCAGCAGCCGCGCAGCAATCTCCTCCGTCCGGCCCGAAGGATCGAGTGGCGGCGAGACCTCCACAAAGTCCACCCCACACAGAGGGGCGGACGACAAGCCAGTCAGCAGGTCGAGGTACTGCCGTGAGGTGATCTCGCTGTGAACGATCGAGCCTGTTCCGGGTAGGAAGCCCGAATCGAGCGCATCCACGTCGATGCTGAGGTATAGGCTGTCGCAGCCTCGCAGAGCATGCGTCAGCGCGCGTCGTGCGATCTCCCGCGAGCCCAGCCTATGCCAATCCTCGGCCGTAATGATGAGGCCGCCGAACTTTTCGATCTCGGCAACATCGGCGCCGTCGACCCATCCCGTGATCCCGATCCACACCATATTCTCGCGGGCAATGTTGGACAGCTCGGACACGCGGCGCGCGTTGGTGGCGTGGTTGAAACGACCCCAGGCACCCAACTGGTCACCGTAGTCCAGATGCCCGTCGATCTGGATGTACCCGAAGCGCTTGCCGGACCGCGTCTTTGCCAGAGCCTGAGAAACACCGAGACATGCGGGATAACTGTTGAAGTGGTCACCGCCGATTGCCACGGGCAGCGCGCCTGCGAGTGCGGCTTCGCGCGTTGCCCTGGCGATCGACTCGATCGTCGCTTCGACATTCTCCTCGTCGATCGCGACGTCGCCGAGATCGATGAAGTGCGCCGAGTCCGCGGGAACGACGATCGTGTCGTGCCGGCTGTCGTAGAGGCCGCCGCGCGCGGCATCGCTCGAAAGGCGCGCCATCAGCGCACTCGTTGTCCGCCTCAGCGCTCTCGGCCCGAATCGCGTGCCGATGCGGCTCGTGTGCGTCGCATCCGAAGGCATGCCGATGAAGGCAAGCGCGCGGGCCCCCATCCCATCCGCGCTGCCGCGAGGCACGCCGAAGAACGACGAGACGAGCGAGCGGAAGACGATCGTCTCTTCACTCATTGCTGGACCCTTCAGGCAGGAGTGCGTCGAGGTGCGCGTAGATCAGGTCGAGCACCCCGGTGACGAGAAGACGCTGCGCCGTCTTAACCGTCGACAGCCCGGCCCGCGCCGGCTCGAGCCCGGTGACGGCGATGCCTTCCAGGTTCTGCGTGCCGAGCCTGCGCAGCCGCCGCCGCATCTCGGAGAGCGACAGCCCAGCGAACCTGGAACAGGGGCTCGCGCCATGCCAGCTCGATGCGACCGCCGTAACATCCACGATGACGAGGATGGACTCCTCGTCCGACGCATGCGGGTTGAGATCGAGCGGCACGGCAGCGACGTGGTGGCCAAGCCCCGACTCAAGACCGCGGCGCATGGGCTCGGCGAGCCTCGTCGCGCCGCCGAGCATCATCGGCAGACCGCCGCACTGGCAGATCGCAGAGGTAATGGTTGCGATTGACGTGCCCGGGTCCGCGTTGCTTCGGGTGAAGTCGATATCACCGAGGTCCACGATCTGGCAGGCAACGACGGCGCTGTCGAGGATGCGTCGTTGATCTACATCCATCGCCGCCTTCATGTTGGATGTGAAATGAGAGCCGAAATAGCTCGACGTCTCTCTGAGGCCGAGCGGACCACAGGCAGCATCCTGCGTCCCTGCGCCGAGCCCCGCGCCGAAGACAGCGATCTGTCCCGGAAGCACCTCTTCTAGCGTGCGCACAGGGCCGCGCATGAACGGCAGGTGCCCAGCCATGCGCGGTACGGGCGCGTCCCTCAGCGGCATGGCGCACCTCCGATGAGGTGCGCAGCGAGCGCCTCCAGGACGTGGACGGCGAGCGACGCCTCGTGACGTCCGCCGACGTCGAGGTCCGGCGCCACGCCGCCGACGTGGACAGCGCCGATTTGCGCGGCAGGAATGGCTGTAAGCGCGCGCAGCAGCTTTGCCAGTCCGCGAGGCTCGGCTCTCGCGTCGAAGAGGGGAGCGAGATCCACGATGAGCGCAAGCCGGCTTCCCTCCACTGTGCCGAGGCGATCGCCCTCGACGTGCCGCGTGTGCCCGTCGGGCAGGCAATCCCCTAGCTGAAACGGCAAGCTCCTGCCGCCGACAACGAGCGGAACCGCGCCCGCGGCGACGATGAGGCCGAGCTCGCGCCTGAGTGCCTCATCCTGCTTTGCCGGCTGCAAGGGGAAGACATTCAAGTCGCCCAGATCGTGACAGCGGCCGCGCGGTCCCACCGGAGGCCTGATCCCGCAAGCCGCGGAGGCATACCGTAATTGGCGAGCCGCGAAGCGTTTGCCGAGCCGTCCCGGGTCGCCGTGATCGAGGAACAGTCCGACCATGCCGACATCCCCGGGCCTCAGGTCCCCAACGTCAGCGATCGGTGCGCCGAGGAATGTCGGGATGGCGCACATCGGCGGGCCCAGTGATTTGGCGAGCGCCCTCATGCGGGCACACATGCGGCAATACTGCAGATCGCCAGATCGACAGCCTCGGCGGCGAGGAGCTCGATATGTCCGCGCGGATCTCGATGGGGCTCGAGGTTGACGACCGCCATCCCTTCGACCTCGAAGCAGTCGGTGATTGCTTTCATCACTGCAAGCAGCTCAAGCGGCGTGAGCCCGCCGACATTTAGGGAGTGCGCTCCGGCTGCATATCCGGTGTCCACAACGCCGGCATCAAGTATGACGACCGCGCGCCGGCCGCCCCCCTGCCGCTGGATGGCGCACTGAAGGCGCTCATCGAGCGGCGCCTCTGCGGTCGCCGCCAGGATCACGCCGCCGGCCGCTCGCCATGCCCGAACGGAGGATACCGGCAGCAGGTCGTGGCTGCCGATCGCGATCAGGTCGCGCTGCTCGAAAAGAGCGACCGGAAGATCGAGCCGAGCAGACAGCAGAACAACGGCTGTCGCCTCGCTCTGCCGTGCCAGTGCCACGGCGTGCGCAATCGTGCCCCCGAACAGAAACGGCCGTCCCGACCGGCGCCGGATCGCCGCGCAGGCCAAGTCGCATTCGGCTTCCGCATCGCCGAGATCGCGATGCCCGGAGACGGTTTCCGTTAGGGGGGCAAACCAGCTCGCATCCCGGATGGCTTGCGATTCCGCTCGATGATCGACGAGGCCGAAAAGCACGGCCTCTCCACTCAGGATGTCCGGGATCGAAGCAGGTTTAGCGCCCCGGAAGGCTCGATCGGCGCTGCCGAAGCGATGGATGAGGCGCGCGGGCATCCTATGCCTTCCTGCCCGAGGCATTGCCGATCAACTGCACCGCCGCCAGCGCCGCCACGGAGACGACGATCAGGCATGTCGATATGGCGGCAATGGTCGGGTCGATCTGGTCGCGCAAGGAGTTGAACATGCGGCGCGTGATGGTGGCGTTCTCTCCCCCGGACACGAACATCGCGACGACCACCTCGTCGAGCGAGGTAATGAAGGCGAGGAACGCGCCCGTCAGCGCGGCAAACCGGATCTGGGGAAGCGTGATGGTCAGGAAGGCGCGCACGCGGGAGGCACCCATGCTTCGAGCCGCCATCTCCTGCGTCATGTCGTAGTTTCGCAGGCTCGAAAGGACAGTCACGATCACGAACGGAACGGCGAGTGCCGTATGCGCGAGCACCACGCCCGTCAGCGTGTAGTTGAGGTCCACCGTGGCATAGAGGTGGAAGACACCCACCGCCACCAGGATCGAGGGCACGACGATCGGCATCAGCGCCAGGATCTGCAGGCTGTTGCGCACCCGCTCGGATGCGCAGTGCATGCCATAGGCCGCGACAGTGCCGAGCGGAGTAGCAATCAACGTGGTCAGGGTTGCTGCGACGAGAGACGTCCATGTCGCACTCATCCAGGCGTGCGAGCTGAAGTACTCCCGGTACCAGCGTAGCGACCACGACTTCGGCGGAAACTCCAGGTACTGCGAATCGGAGAACGACATAGGGATGACGATCAGCGTCGGCAGCATCAGGTACAGCAGCACCAGCGAGCCGTAGACGGCGAGCCCGCGCTGCGACCAAGGCGATTGTCCAGGAATGTCCTGTGTTGCCATCGTCCTACCTCACGAACAGCCGGTCGAGACCAAAGACGCGGTGCAAGATCGCGACGAGCGCGAGCGCCATCACGAGCAGGACAACCCCGAGCGCACTGGCGGCGCCCCAATTGGAGAAGATGGTGATCGTCGACTCGATGCGCTGCGCCAGCATCTGCACGCGTCCGCCACCGAGCAGGGCGGGCGTCACGTAGAAGCCGAGCGAAAGCACGAACACCAGCACGACGCCGGCGAAAAGGCCGGGAAGCGACATCGGCACGAAAACGCGCCAGAAGGCTCCCGTCGGCGACGAGCCGAGCCCGATCGCCGCCCGCACGAGATCGGGGTCGATCGCCTTCATCGAGGCATAGAGCGGCAGCACCAGGAACGGCAACATGATGTGAACCATGCCGATGATGCTCGCCGGAAGATTGTGGGCGAGCTGAAGCGGCTGGTCGATGAGCCCGAGTGAAATCAAAGACGAGTTGATGAGGCCATTGCGCTGAAGCAAAACCAGCCACGCGTAGGTGCGCACCAGCACGGCCGTCCAGAACGGCAGCAGCACGCAGATGAGAAGCAGATTGGCCGTTTGCTGCGGCTGCCGGCTTAGCCAGTAGGCGAGCGGATAGCCGAGCAGCACGCAAAGCACTGTCACCGCCGCGCTGATCTGAAAGGTGACGTTGAAGGCTTCGACGTAGAGGTCGCCCGTCAACCGCCGATAGTTCTCGAGCGACAGATCCCCCGCCCGGTCGAAGAACGACAGGGAAGACAGCCACACGACCGGGAGGAAGATCACGACGAGAATAAGCAACGTCGCGGGCATGCTGAGCCCGAGGAAGAGCGCGCGCTCGCGAGCGATGCCGCGGGCAAGCTCGATGGCATTCTCTACCGAGACCGCACTCGCCTGCGGTCCGGTGGTAATAGCATGCGTCATGCCGTCCCCTCCGCGAGAACCACGGTGTCGTCGCGATGGAGCGCGATGTCGACCTCGCGCCCGACCGCTGGCATGGCGGACTGTGCGGCGCGACTCATGGGCACCCGCACGCTGATCTCTTGCCCGTTGC
>CAYMEB010000216.1:0-8175 GCA_964389095.1 uncultured Hyphomicrobiaceae bacterium | reverse complement strand
AATAGCCGCCCATCACCTGCGCGATCTGGATCACCTGCTCCTGGTAGATGATGACGCCGTAGGTCTCTTTCAGGATGCCTTCCAGCATCGGGTGGAGACAGTCCACCGGTTCTTCGCCGTGCTTGCGGTTGATGTAGGTCGGGATGTTGTCCATTGGGCCCGGGCGGTAGAGCGCCACCATGGCGATGATGTCCTCGAAGCGGTCGGGCTTGAGCCGCTTCAGGCTTTCGCGCATGCCCGTGCTTTCCAGCTGGAACACGCCGACCGTATCGGCGCGAGCGAGCAGTTCGTAGGCGGCTTTGGCCTCCGGGTAATCGTTCTCGATGGACACCGTCGCGAGGTCGATGTCGATGCCTCGCCCGCGTTTGACGAGTTCCACGGCCTTCTGCAGCACCGTCAGCGTCTTGAGGCCGAGGAAGTCGAATTTGACGAGCCCGGCCGCCTCGACCATCTTCCAGTTGAACTGTGTCACCGGCATGTCGGACTTGGGATCGCGATAGAGCGGCACCAACTCGTCCAGGGGCCGGTCGCCGATCACCATGCCGGCGGCGTGCGTCGATGCGTGCCGATACAGGCCTTCGAGCTTCTGCGCGATCTCGAGAAGCCGGGCCACAACGGGCTCGCTGTCCCGCGCTTCCTGCAGCTTCGGTTCCCCGGCGATGGCCTGCTCGAGAATTACGGGGTTCGCCGGATTGTTCGGCACCAGCTTGCACAGCTTGTCGACCTGGCCGTACGGCATCTGCAGCACGCGCCCCACGTCGCGCAGCACCGCGCGCGCCTGCAGCTTGCCGTGGGTGATGATCTGCGCGACGCGGTCGTGGCCGTATTTCTTCTGCACGTAGCGGATCGTTTCTTCGCGGCGATCCTGGCCGAAGTCGATGTCGAACTCCGGCATCGAGACGCGCTCGGGATTGAGAAAGCGCTCGAACAGCAGACCGAAACGCAATGGATCGAGATCGGTGATCGTCAGGGCCCAGGCGACGAGTGAGCCGGCGCCCGAGCCGCGTCCCGGCCCCACGGGGATACCGTTCGCCTTGGACCACTTGATGAAATCCGACACGATCAGGAAGTAGCCGGGGAACTTCATCTGCGTGATGACGCCGACCTCGTAAGCGAGCCGCTTGTCGTAGTCCTCGCGCGTGAAGCCCGGCGCGAGCTGCTGCACTTCGAGGCGTCGTGCCAGCCCTTCGGAGGCCTGGCGCTGGAGTTCGGCCGCCTCGGCAGCGAGCTTCTCCTCGGCGCTGGCTCCATCCTTCGTCTGAACGAACGACGGCAGGATCGGCTTTCGCCCGAGAGGGCGGTAGGCGCAGCGCATCGCGATTTCAGACGTATTCTCGATCGCTTCAGGAAGATCGCGGAACAGTGCCGCCATCTCCGCGCCGGTCTTGAACCGATGCTCGGGGGTCAGGCGCCGGCGATTGTCCTCGGTGACGTAGGAGCCGCCGGCGATGCACAGCAGGGCATCGTGCGCCTCGAAATCATCGGCGTTCGCAAAGCAGCATTCGTTCGTCGCCACCAGCGGCAGTTTCAGATCGTAGGCGAGGCGCACGAGATCGGGTTCGACCCGCGCCTCCGCTGCCGTACCGTGCCTCTGGATCTCGACATAGAGGCGATCACCGAGAGCTTTCGCGAGCGTCTTCAGCCGCGCCTCGGCGACATCGCCCTTTCCCTCCCGGATGGGCCGGTCGATCGGCCCATCCGGACCGCCGGTCATCACGATGAGACCCTCGCCGTGACGCAGAACATCCTCGATCGAGACGTGGGGCGTATCCGCACCTGAAGTCCCGAGGTGGGCCAGGCTTGCGAGCTTCATGAGGTTGGCGTAGCCGGTCTCCGACATGGCGAGCAGCGCGAGGTAGCCGTCACGGCCGGCAACGGGCGCCGTGACGACACGGATCGGCCCGGTCTGTGCGGCCTGATCCTTGAAGTCGACCGCCAGGGAGATCCCGGCGATCGGCTGGATGCCCGCGCCCCAGAGCTTCTCGCTGAACTCCAGAACGCCGAACATGTTGTTGGTATCGGTCAGCGCCAGGGCCGGCATGGCGGCGGCGCCGGCGAGCTTTGCGAGCTTGCCGATCGGCAGCGCGCCCTCGAGCAGCGAGTAGGCCGAGTGAACCTTGAGGTGCACATAAGGCATCGCCGCGGGCGCTTTGGCGGAGGTACCGGCGTCCGATCTGGTGGCAGTGTCATCCATTTTGGCGCTCGACGATGTTCGTGGGGCCGGTGCGCGACCGACTCAAAGCCATCTACCCTGCCACGGACGGCGGCGGGCTCCGCGAAAGGCTGTGCCCTAGACCGCAGTTTTCCACCATTGCCACAGTCGCGGCTACGATGGGAATGCTGTTGACGCTGCAAGTTCGCCGTCGTGCAATTGGCGTGGCTGGAGCAGACATCGGGTGCAGACGTGGTCTCGAGGGCGCAAGCGCAGGTCGTCATCGTCGGCGGCGGTCCGGTCGGCTTGACCATGGCATTGGACCTGGCGTGGCGGGGCATCGAGGTCACCGTCGTCGAGCAGCGCCGGCCGGCCGAACCCCCGGAGCCCAAGTGCAATCACGTTTCGGCCAGGTCGATGGAGATCTATCGCCGGCTCGGGCTCGCCCGCGATCTGCGCGATGCGGGACTTCCCGCCGACTACCCGAACGACATCGCCTATCGCACGGCCTTCGCAGGCATCGAGTTCGGTCGCATTCACATCCCCTGCCGGCGTGATCGCTACACGGACAAGAGCGGGCCCGATGGTCATTGGCCCACGCCGGAACCGCCTCATCGCGGCAATCAGATCTTTCTCGAGCCGATCATTTTTCACCATGCAGCGGCCCATCCGCGGATCACGATCCTGAACCGGTGCAGGGTCGAGGCCGTCGAGGAGCGCACGGGCGATGTGGTCACCACGGTCGTCGATCTGGAGAGCGGCGCGCAGAGAAAGATCGCTTGCGAATTCCTCGTCGGCTGCGACGGTGGCAGGTCGATCGTACGCCGCGATATCGGCGCGGAGTTCGTCGGCGATGCCGTGATCCAGCGCGTGCAAGCGACCTTCGTGCGCGCGCCCGACCTCGTCCGCATGCAGGGATTTCCGCGGGCATGGATGACCAACACCGTGACGCCGCGGCGCAGCGGAAACGTCATCGCGATCGACGGGCGCGAGCGCTGGATGGTCTTCAACTACCTGCGTCCCGATCAAGCCGATTTCGAAGCCGTCGATCGTGATCGGGCCGTGCGCGACATTCTGGGCGTCGACGACGGATTTCACTACGAGATCCTCTCGAAGGAGGATTGGTACGGACGGCGTCTGATCGCGTCCCGGTTCCGCCTGGGGCGGCGCTTCATTGCCGGCGATGCGGCGCACATTTGGGTCCCCTACGGCGGCTACGGAATGAATGCCGGTATCGCCGATGCCACGAATCTTTCCTGGCTGCTCGCTGCCCATCTGAACGGCTGGGCACCGGCAGGGATCCTCGATGCCTACGAGGCGGAGCGCCAGCCGATCACCGAGCAGGTGTCACGCTTTGCGATGGCGCATGCCGAACGCGAGATTCGCCGCAGGGGCTCGGTACCGGAAGAGATCTTGGCCGAGGGCGAAGAAGGCGATCGCACAAGAGCGGAGATCGGCCGGCTGTGCTGCGAGATCAATGTGCATCAGTATTGCTGTGGGGGCTTGAATTTCGGCGCGTACTACGATGCCTCTCCGATCATCGCCTACGATGGTCAGCCGCATCCGTCTTACTCGATGTCGGACTTTACGCCGTCGACCGTTCCAGGCTGCCGGACGCCGCACCTCTGGCTCGAAGACGGCCGCTCGCTCTATGACGCGCACGGGCCGGAATACACCCTCCTTCGCCTCGATCCGCGCATCGAGGTCTCGCCGCTCGCTGTGGCCGCCGCCGCGCGCAAAGTTCCTTTGAGCATCCTCGACGTGGCGGGTGAGCAGGCACGTACGCTTTATGCGCATGGCCTCGTTCTATCTCGTCCCGATCAGCACGTTGCCTGGCGCGGCAATGCCTGTCCCGCCGATCCGCTCGCACTGATCGATCTCGTTCGCGGTGCCGCCGGGCAGCGCTGAAACGCAAGTGGCCGCAGATTTCTCCGCGGCCACTTTAGCCCTGTGGACGGGCGCTCCAATGGCGCCGGCCGAATGCTCAGATCTTGGCGCTGCCGGCCTTGCGTGCCGTATCGAGCGCCTTGAGCACTTTGGGAGGCGACATCGGCACTTCAACGAAGCGGACCCCGGTCGCGTTCGCGACGGCATTCGCCACGGCTGCGATCGGCGGGCAGATCGGTGTTTCGCCGATGCCGCGCACACCATAGGGGTGAGCCGGGTTCGGCACTTCGACGATAACCGTGTCGATCATCGGCAGATCGGACGCCACGGGCATCCGATAGTCGAGGAAGCCGGCATTCTGCATCTTGCCGTCCGGGCCGTAGACGTACTCCTCGTTGAGGGCCCAGCCGATCCCCTGCACCGCGCCGCCCTGGTATTGGCCTTCGACGTAGCTGGGATGGATCGCGCGACCGGCATCCTGGATCGCGGTGTAGCGAACCACCGACACTTTGCCGGTATCTGGATCGACCTCCACGTCGGCGATGTGTGTGGCGAAGCTCGGTGCCGCACCGTGGGCGTTGATCTTCGAGTAGCCGACGATCGGGCCTCCGGTCTTGCCGGCGATCTTAGCGATTTCCGCGAGCGTCATCGGCTTGTGCTTGCCCGCGTTGGGGCCAGCGGGGCGGACCCCGCCGCCGTTCCATTCGACGGCGTCTTCGGGCAGCTCCCAAAGCTTGGCCGCGCGCCGGCAGGCCTCGCGCTGGATGTCGCGGGCGGCTTCCACCGTCGCCATCCCGCTCGAGAACGTGGAGCGGCTGCCGCCGGTCAGGAAGTTGTAGCCCAGCGAGTTGGTATCACCGATCTGCGCACGGATCTTGTCGAGTGGAACGCCGAGTTCCTCGGACGCCAGCATGCACAATGACGCGCGCAGTCCACCGATATCGGGGGTTCCGGCCGTCAACACGAGCGTTCCGTCCTCGTTGAGAACCAGCGAGACGGTGGTTTCGCCGCCGATGTTGAACCAGAAGCCCGAGGCGACGCCGCGTCCCTGGTACTTTTTCAGCGGTGTCCGCCAATGGGCATGCGACTTCGCCGCTTCCAGCGTTTCCACCAGGCCGACCGGACCGAACTTGGGGCCATAGAGCGCCTTGGTGCCTTCCTTGGCGGCATTCTTCAGCCGGAACTCGATCGGATCGATGCCCAGCTTCTGAGCCAGTTCGTCGATCACGCTCTCGACCGCATACTCGGCGATCGGTCCGCCGGGCGCCCGGTACGCTGCGACTTTCGGCCGGTTCATGACCACGTCGTAGCCGAAGGCACGCACGTCGGCGATATCGTAAGGCGCGAATGCACACATGCATCCCGGCATCACCGGCGAGCCGCCGAACGCGCCGGCCATGTACTTGAGCTCGGCCTCCGCACCCGTCATCTTGCCGTTCTTCGTCGCGCCCATCTTGACGCGAACGATCGCACCGGAGGTCGGGCCCGTGGCCTTGAACACCTCCTCGCGGGTCATGACCATCTTCACCGGCCGTCCGGACTTCTTGGCGAGAGCCAGCGCGATGGGCTCCAGGTAGACGACGGTCTTGCCGCCGAATCCGCCGCCGATCTCGGCTGCCGACACCTTGACCTTCGAGATGTCCCAACCGAGCAGACGCGCGCAGTGGGCTCGGACGATCCAGTGTCCCTGCGTAGAGACCCACAACTCGGCCTGGCCATCTTCCGAGACCGTTGCGATGCAGGCGTGTGGCTCGATGTAGCCCTGGTGGACCGATTGCGTCTTGAAGGTCCGCTCGACCACCGCATCGGCGGCTGCGAGGCCCTTCTGCGGGTCACCCATCGTGAAGTCGACGAACTTGGCGACGTTCGATGGCTTGCTCGGGGGTGGATTGATCCCGGCCGTAAACATCGTGTCGTCGAGTAGCGGCGCGCCGTCTTTCATTGCCTCTTCGATTTCGAGGACGTGCGGCAACACTTCGTAGTCGACCTTGATGAGCTTCAGCGCCTGCTTGGCGACCGACGCGCTGGTAGCGGCGACGGCGGCGACCGCGTGCCCTTCGTAGAGCGCTTTCTCGCGCGCCATGACGTTGCGCACGACATCGCGATAGTTGATCATCATTTCGCCGGCCGGGACGAATTCGGACGGCTGGTCCTTGAAGTCGTCGCGGGTCACGACCGCCTTGACGCCCTCGAGTTTGAGCGCTGCCGACGCGTCGATGCCGCGGATGCGGGCGTGGGGATGGGGCGAGCGCAGGATGCGACCGACCAGTTGGCCCGGCAGGCTCAGGTCGGCGCCGAAGCGGGCCCTGCCTGTCACCTTGTCGATGCCGTCGGGGCGAACGGGACGCGAGCCGACCACGTTGTAAGACGAGGAGAGCGGGCCTTTGACTTTGTCCTGCATGGTTCAGGCTCCTACGGGCTGCTTGCGCATTTCGGCTGCGGCATCGAGCACGGCCCGGACGATCTTGTCGTAGCCAGTGCATCGGCAAAGGTTGCCCGCGAGCCAGAAACGCACCTCGGTTTCGGTCGGATCAGGGTTCTTGGCGAGCAGCGCCTTTGCCGCCACCAGGAAGCCCGGCGTGCAGATGCCGCACTGGAGAGCGGCATGTTCCAGGAATTTCTGCTGCAGGGGATGCAAAGAATCGCCCTTTGCGATGCCCTCCACGGTCTCGATGGACTTGCCCTCTGCTTCGACGCCGAGCATCAGGCAGGAGCAGACGAGCCGCCCGTCGACGGTCACGGAGCAGGCGCCGCAATCACCCGTGGCGCATCCCTCCTTGGTGCCGGTCAGACCGAGCTGGTTGCGCAGAATGTCGAGTACGGTCTCGTCGGCCTCGCAGAGAAACTCGACCCGGTCGCCGTTCACCGTGGTCGTGACATGATGCTTCGCCATCAGTGCTGTCCCTTCGTTGCGAGCCCCTGGGCGCGCTGGTATGCGATCTCGGCCACGCGGCGGGTCAGCACGCCCGCGACCTTGATCCGGAAGTCCTTTGTGCCGCGCTTGTCGTCGATCGGGCGGCACGCTGCCGATGCGGCAGCGGCGGCCTTGTCGAGTGCCGAGGCGTCGAGCTTGGTTCCCACGAGAGCCTTCCCGGCGTCGGGCACGAGCAGCACCCGCTCGGCGACCGCACCGAGCGCGACGCGCGCTGCGGAACAGACACCGCCGGAGTCGATGGCGAGCGAGATGCCGCAACCGACGACCGCGATGTCCATTTCCGTCCGCGGGATGAAGCGCAGATAGGCGTCGGCCGGATTGCCGCGCGCCGGCAGGTCGAACGCGACGATCAGTTCACCCTTGGAGAGCGAAAGCTTGCGCACGCCGATCGCCACGTCCTCCACCGGGACTTCGCGACGGCCGGACGGGCCGGCGATGATCGCTTTCGCTCCTGCGGCCACCAGTGCAGGCACGCTGTCGGCGGCCGGCGAGGCATTGCAAAGGTTGCCGCCGAGCGTCGCCCGGCCCTGGACCTGTGTCGATCCGATCAGGTTGGCGGCCTCGACCACCCCGGGCCAGATCTTTGGCAGGCGCGGGTGTTCCCTCAGCTCCGAACCGGTGACCGCCGCGCCGATCCGGAAGCCGCCGCCGGCGGTCTCCTCGATCCGGCGCGTCTCGCCGATCCGCTTGATGTCGATCACGACCGCTGGATCGATCACGTCGGTCCGCATCTGGACGAGCAGGTCTGTGCCGCCAGCCAGGATGCGCGCATTGCCTTCGCTTGCCAGAAGCGCGACCGCACGGTCGAGCGTTTCCGGCGCCTCGTATCGCATGTTGTGCCTCACGGTGGCGTGCCAGGATTGAGGCCGCAAGACTACAGCGGGGCCGCCAGAAGGCAATGGTGTGCCGGCATGTCCAGGGCATGGGGGAGCATCGCTCCGGCCGATTAGCTGCGGGTGTCATAATTGTGGGGCCAGCCGATCGATGTCGTGGCGAAAATCTGGATCAGCGCGAATTTCGATTGCCTGGAGGTGCGCGAGTTCGCGTAATTCGTCTGGCAACTCGTTCGCCAGCGGCATGCGCGCCGGCGAACTGGTCAGCCTGCGCCGCAGCGATTGCGCCGACGGGGAGGCCGAGCACATCCTCATCACCGGCAAAGGCGAAAAGGAGCGCGTCATCGGCCTGAACGCCGAAGCCCAAC
>CAYMEB010000215.1:0-8183 GCA_964389095.1 uncultured Hyphomicrobiaceae bacterium | reverse complement strand
CGCGGGCGGGGCCTCGTCGCCTGGCTGTCGCCGCCCCGCCCCCCCCCCCCCCCCCCCCCATAGAAGTGGTTACGGCGATGGTGGGGCAGAAGCACCCTCAGACCGCCGATCAGAACGGCGTTCGTAGGGGATGGGCGTGCTGCACGGTCGGCAAGTCCGGCCTTGAGGTCTGCTTCCGGGACACCGAGCGGCCCGCCCGAATCGACGCGAACTTCAGCCCGGGACCCATCCCGAGGATCGAGGCCACGGTCTACTCGGATCGGCCCGTGTCATCGGTGCGGGCGAGGACACAGGACGGATCCGGTGCCTGGCTGAACATGAGCGTCGCCGACCCCGGTGACGTCCAGCTGCGCTGGCCCTGCATGCTGCCCGCGGACACGCCCGAGAGTGACTGGGAGCTGATGGCCGTGGTCGATGGCATGCCATCCGCCTCGGGCACCTGTCGGGTTCGTGCCCCCGGCAGCAAGGAACTCTGGTCGCTTCGCGAATGGGGCGGCGACCCCGGCCGCGTACAGGCGATGTGCATCCGCCGCGACGCGTGGAGCGTCCGCTCGCCGATCGAGATTCAGGTGGAGTTGCAGTCGACTTCGGGACGCCTGGGCGTCGGGGCGTGGTTTCGCTCGCGGAGCGTCGGAAAGGTGGAATGGGCGGTGAGCCTAACCGCATCGCCTGCCGGAATGGTCGCGATGGTTTCGCACGATCGATGGGGCTACCCGACCGGCGTCATTGGCACGCATCTGGGTCCGCTCGGAGCATCCCTCCGGCTGGAGATCGGCGACGGCGAGTTCGTCGGGCGGTGCGGCAAGGCGGTGGTCGGTCGCATCCCGACCGGCAAGTCGGTGGAATCGTTGCCCGGAATTTTCGCTATGTCGCAGCGGGGGGCCGGTGAGACCGCCCCGGGGTCCATCTTCGGTGCGAGTCTGCGGATGGTCGAGCCATCCGACCGGCCTCGTGCAGACGGATCGTTGCCATTCCCTGAGGAGCGAGAACCGGTCGGGCGAGCGGCTCCGGGCGCTCTGATTGACTTTGATCGCGGAGACACCCTAGTGATCGACATTCCCGGCCGCCAACGCCGAGTCGGGTAAGTCCTGGCATAGTGCACCCCCGAAGCCATCCTCTGCATCCGCAAGGACAGCCTCGATCTTCCGGAGATGCACAAACAGCTGGCCTTCCTGCCTCCGGAACCGTGCCGCGTGGAATTGTGGAGGGATGCGAGCGCTTGGTTTGCCTGGATCGAGCGATCGGCGTCGTCACTCTCTGATACCGCCAGCGCGAGTGAGTGCTTCATCACCTATCGGAAGGAGCTTCCTTGGTCAATCGTCCCCGCCGGTCGAGGGCAGGACTTGCCGATGGGGATCGGTCATCACGACGATGATTTTGTGAACGATCTGATCCCCCGAGGCGTCAGGTAGGGATCACCTCGCGGAGATCGCCGTCCGGACCGCATCGCAAACGCGGTGCACATCGTCGTGGGAGAGCTCCGGATACATCGGGAGCGAGAGTTCGTGCCGGGCGACGCGCTCCGTGACTGAGAGCGATCCCCCCGCCGCGGCGCGCCCCGAGTAGGCGGGCTGCATGTGGATCGGTACCGGATAGTGGATCCCTGCGAGCACTCCCTGCGCTTTCAAAGCATCCAGCACCCGGTCGCGGCGATCGACCACGGTGGCATACAGGTGGAAGACGTGCCGCGCCCCGTCTCGCTCCGTCGGCAGCGAGATTCCTTCGAGGCCCTGCAGACGCTCGGCGTAGATTCCTGCGATCGTGCGGCGACGGTCGTTGTCTGCGTCGAGTGACGGGAGTTTCACGCGAAGGATCGCCGACTGTACCTCGTCGAGGCGCGAGTTGAAGCCGGCGACCTCGCTGATGTACCGACGCTCCCATCCGTATTCACGCAACAGGCGGCAGCGTCGCGCGATTGCGTCGTCCGCCGTTGCGACCGCTCCGCCGTCGCCGATCGCACCGAGGTTCTTCGTCGGGTAGAAGCTGAACGCCGCGATGTCCCCCATGGTGCCGGTCATACGGCCCCCGAGGCGGGCGCCGTGGCTTTGTGCGCAGTCCTCGATCAACGCGATGCCGCGGGGCCTGCAGACGCCGAGGAGTGCATCCATGTCCGCCGGGTGCCCGTAGATGTGCACTGCGATCACCGCCTTGGTGCGAGGGGTGATCGCTCGGGCGACGGCCTCGGGATCGATCGTGAAGGTGACCGGGTCGATGTCCACGAGTACCGGCGTCGCGCCAGCGAGCTCGATTGCGGACACCGTTGCAACCGCAGTGTGCGCGACCGTGATGACCTCGTCGCCGGTCCCGGCGCCAATCGCACGAAGCGCGACATGCAGCGCATCCGTCCCGTTGGCGAGACCGATCGCGTGTGGCAAGCCCAGGTATCCGGCGAAGTCACGCTCGAATCCCTCGGTTTCCGGGCCCAGGACATATCGTCCGCCGGCGAGCACGCGGGCGATCGCGGCGTCGATCGATTCGCGGTGCGCGCGATACTGCGCCAATGGATTGGCACAGGGAATGGGTGTGTCGGCGACGGCGTTCCTCAAAGGACCTTGACCTCCGGAACATAGGTGATCCATCGGCCGCCTGCCGAGACGAAGTCTCGCTCCTTCTCCATGATCTCCTGGGCATGGTTGTAGGCGAACAGCAGGGCGTATTCAGGGAACCTTTTCGAGAACTCGTCGTGCGCGCGCACTGGGACACCCGTTCCCGGCGTAACCTTGCCCTGCTTCGTCGGAGTCGTGTCGGTGATGAACTCGACCAAATCCGGGCCGATTCCGCAATAGTTCATGATCGTCGTGCTTTTGCTGGTTGCCCCGTAGCCGACCACACGCTTGCCCTCGGATCTGATCCTGCGCAGTAGGCCGACGAGGGCCTCTCGCTGCGCCTCGCATGCCTTCCGGAACCTGTCGTAGGTCGCCGCCTCGGCGACACCTAGCAACTTCTCTCGCCGCAGCACGCTTGAGACGCTGTCCCACACCGGCCTCGCGCCGCGCCGGCATAGCCAGTAGCGCATGCTCCCGCCATGGGTCCACTGAGGCTCCACGCGGAAAACCTCCATGCCCACCCGCCCAAAGATCGCGTTCACGCTATGCACCGAGAAAAGGAAGGTGTGTTCGTCGTAGATCTGGTCGTAGGTGGTCTTTTCAAGCACATCTCCGAGGTAGGGGTCCTCGAACACCAGGATGCCATCTGGAGCGAGCAACAGCTCGATTCCCTCCGCGATGGCGCCAATCGTGGGAATGTGACACAAGACGTTTGCGGCAAGGACTGCACTCACAGGTCCATGCTCCGAACGGATCCCGCGTGCCGTCTCCGGGGAGAAAAATGCGACGAGCGTGTTCACGCCCGCCATGCGCGCCGCCTCGGCGACATTCCCGCTTGGTTCGATGCCGAGGTGCTGAACCTTCCATCGGGCAAAGTTGCGCAGCATGATTCCGTCGTTGCTGCCGAGTTCCACCACGAACGGGTTCTTGGCCGGCAGCTCGCGTCGTACCGCCTCCGCAAACCCGGCAAAGTGCTCGCCCATTCGACGAGAGGTTCCGCTGAAGAAGGCGTACTCGCCATGGAACATCTGCTCTGGTGATGGTTGCCGCACAAGTTGAAACGTCGTGCAATCCGGGCACACGGCAGGTTCCATTTCGAAGCGGTACTCGGGCGAACGGTCGTCCGCGCGGCGGAATCCGTTGCCCAGCGGCATCGGACCGAACGTCATGAATGGTGTAATGGGCGTTTTGCAGACGAGGCAGCGGTGGGTCATCGGGAGTATCCGTCAGGGGACCTGTGCCGACCGCTCAAGGTCGGCAATCTCGCAGAGGTAGCGTCCGTATGGGCTGGAGCCATGGGCTTTGCCTAGGGCGTGAAGGTCTGCGGAGGAAATGTAACCCATCCGAAAAGCTACTTCCTCCGGGCACCCGATCTTTAGACCTTGCCGCGCCTCGATCGTTGACACGAAATGGCTGGCGTTCATCAGCCCGTCGAATGTACCGGTGTCAAGCCATGCGTCTCCTCGACCGAGACATTCGACGTGGAGTAGTCCTTGGCGCAGGTACTCCGCGTTGACCGAAGTGATCTCGAGCTCGCCTCTCGCACTTGGCCGCACCTTGCGTGCCGTGTCGCACACATCCGCTCCGTAGTAGTACAGTCCGGTTACAGCGAAACGAGAGCGGGGTTTCGCGGGTTTCTCCTCGATGCTGAGGGCGCGGCCGTCCACCCCGAGTTCAACGACTCCAAAATCCGTCGGATTGATCACCGGGTAGGCGAAGACGGTCGCGCCTTCGGCTCGCGCGTTCGCCGCGGTCACTCTCTGGCCCAGGCCAAGACCGAAGAAGATGTTGTCGCCCAGCACCAGAGCAGCGGGCTTGTCATCCAGAAACCGCTCTCCGATGAGGAACGCCTGGGCGATGCCCTTTGGTTCGGGCTGAACTGCGTAGTCAAACTGCACGCCCCAGCGAGAACCATCTCCGAGCAGCGTCTGGAACATCGGTAGGTCGCGGGGCGTCGAGATGAGGAGAATCTCGCGAATGCCGGAAAGCATGAGCACCGTCAGCGGGTAGTAAACCATCGGCTTGTCGTAGATCGGCACGATCTGCTTGCTGATCGCGTTGGTGACCGGTGCGAGTCGGGTTCCTGCGCCACCGGCCAGGATGATGCCGCGTCGTCCATGCGGATTCAGGGCGTGTGTGGTTCTCGGCATCGGTTTCAACTCAGGCGGAGCGTGCCGCTGCGTGGCGATCTGCGAGCGCTCTCCACCAGCTCTCATTCGCTCGGTACCAGTCGACGGTGTGCTGCAGGGCGTCGGGCCACGCGCTACGGCTTGGACGCCAGCCAAGCTCTCGCTCGATCTTCGTGGCGTCGATCGCGTACCGGCGGTCATGTCCGGGGCGATCCGCGACGCGCTTGATCATCTCGGTGCCGCAGCCTGTCACGCGCAGCAGCTCATGAGTGAGTTCCAGATTGCTCCGTTCGTTGTTTCCCCCGATGTTGTAGGTCTCGCCGGGAACGCCCCGTTCCAGCACGGCAAGGATCGCTTCGCAATGATCCTCGACATGCAGCCAGTCGCGGACATTGGAGCCATCCCCGTACAACGGCACCTGCTGCCCCAGCAGCAGGCGCGTTAAGAACAGCGGAATCACTTTCTCGGGGAACTGGTAAGGGCCGAAATTGTTCGAGCACCGCGTGATGCAGGCGTCTAGGCGGAAGGTGTGGTGGTACGCCTCCACGAGATGGTCACCGGCGGCCTTGCTCGCGGAGTACGGACTGTGCGGCCGAATGGGCGTGTCCTCGCGGAACTTGAGGTCGGGTCGATCCAAGGGCAGATCGCCGTAGACCTCGTCCGTGCTCACTTGCACCATCCGGATGTGTCGGTTCGAGCGGCGGATGGCGTCAAGAATGCTGCGGACGCCGTCCACATTCGTGGCGATGAAAGGGGAGGCGTCCTGAATCGACCGATCGACATGCGACTCTGCGGCGAAGTTCACAACCGCATCACGGTCCTTGAGTAGTTCATCCAGCACACACATGTCACGAATATCGCCATGGACGAACCTGTAAGCTTGTCCGCCTTCCAGATTCGCAAGGTTCGCCCGGACTCCGGCGTAAGTAAGTACATCTAGGTTCGTGATGTGCCACGCTGGCCGATGCAGAGCGAGCATACGTATGAAGTTCGTGCCGATGAATCCGGCGCCGCCGGTGACCAGGATTCGCATTTGACCAGTATACGATCGATCGCGAATGTGAACCGGTCTCGTTACGCTTTTGCCGATGCCGCAGCAGCAGATCGTTGTCATAGGAGGCGGGATCGTGGGGCTCGCCGCCGCCGCCTATCTCTCCCGCGATCGGGCGAATCTGCGGTGCACCGTCCTCGAGAAGGAGGATGTGCTCGCCTCACACCAGACCGGAAGAAACTCTGGTGTTGTCCACTCGGGCATCTACTACAAGCCAGGCTCGCTGAAGGCGTCCACCTGCCGCGAGGGCAGAAGGGAACTCATCGCCTATTGCCGCCAGAGGGGCGTTGCCCACGAGCTGTGCGGCAAGGTCATCGTCGCGGTCGATCACTCGGAGCTCCCGCGGCTGGACGCGATCGAGGCGCGCGGACGTGCGAACGGCGTTTCCTGCCGTCGAATTTCGAAGTCAGAATTGCGGTCTCGCGAGCCCGCAGCCGCTGGAGTCGCGGCGATCTTGGTGGATGACGCGGGTATCGTCGACTATCGGGGTGTGTGTGAGGCGCTTGCCGCCGACATCCGGGCCGCAGGCGGCGAGGTGCTCACGGGCGTGCGAGCGCGACGTGTGGAGGATTGCGGCAATGCTGCGATCGTCCTCGCCTCCGGCGCTGCCGGAGATGAGCAATTCGCGGCCGACGCTGTCGTAAACTGCGGTGGCCTGCACAGTGACCGCGTCGCTCGGGCAGCCGGTGCCAAGCCGGCAACCCGGATCGTTCCCTTTCGGGGCGAGTATTACCGCCTGCGTCCCGAGGCGCCGTCGCTTTGCCGGCACTTGATCTATCCCGTGCCGGATCCTTCGTTCCCGTTCCTGGGGGTGCACCTGACCCGAATGGTCGACGGGTGTGTGGAGTGTGGTCCGAACGCGGTGCTCGCGTTTGGACGAGAAGCGTACACCTGGACTTCCTTTGACTTGCGTGACACTTTGGAGATTGCGTCGTTTGCAGGCTTCTGGAAGCTCGCTGCGAGGCACTGGCGATCCGGCCTGGCCGAGATGCGGAGGTCACTGCATCTCGGATCATTCGTGGCCGCGCTACGGCGGCTGGTGCCTGATCTCCGGGCCGAGCATCTCGAGCCGGCGACAGCTGGGATTCGCGCTCAGGCCATGGAACCGGACGGCTCCCTGGTTGACGATTTCCGTTTTCTCCGTCGTGGACGATGTGTGCATGTCATCAACGCGCCTTCACCAGCGGCGACCGCGTCTCTCGCGATCGCGCGTCGGATCTCCGAAGAGGTCGCGCCGGTCCTCGGCGTGTCCCGTGGCCGGAACTTACGTGAAGATGTCGACAGATTCGCTCGTTAAACCCGGTAGTAATCGCGGAACCACTCGACGAAGCGTCTCACTCCCTCCTGAATGCCAACTTGCGGTCGCACTCCTAGCTCTCGCTCGAGAGGCCCGGTATCGGCGAATGTGTCCGAGACGTCGCCTAGCTGAGCGGGCAGCAGCTGGATCACGGCCTTCCGGCCGACACAAGCCTCGATGACCTCGATGTACCGCATGACCTGAAGGGGCTGCCCGCATCCGACGTTGTAGAGCCGCCATGGCGCTGAACTTGTCTCCTCGCGCGGTCGCGCTGGATCGAAGTCTGGATCCGGCTCCGCCGGTCGATCGAGGGCCGCAAGGACGGCTCGCACCACATCGTCGATGTAGGTGAAGTCACGGGTGTGCATGCCTTGCTTGTACACCGGAATGGGACGCCCCTCGATGATGGACCTGGTGAAGCGGAATAGCGCCATGTCCGGACGGCCCCACGGGCCGTACACGGTGAAAAACCGGAGTCCTGTGGCCGGAAGGCGGAAGAGATGGCTGTATGCGTGGGTCATCAATTCGGTCGCTCGCTTGGTCGCTGAGTAGAACGACATCGGGTGACTTGCCGCTGATGCCGTTCGGTAAGGCATGTCGGTATGCAATCCGTAAACCGAGCTGGTGCTGGCATACACGAGGTGCTTCACGCCATGGTGCCGGCAGCCTTCGAGCACATGTGCGGTGCCTAGCAGGTTGCTGTCCACATGGGCGAGGGGTGCGTCGATCGAGTGCCGAACACCGGCTTGGGCACCCAGATGCGCGACACGCTCAATGGAGTCTTCGTGAAATACCTTTCGGACTGATTCACGATCTGACAGATCCCCCCGTACGAAGCGAAAGCCAGAGCGCGAGGTCAGCCGAGCGAGGCGGGCGTCCTTGAGCGAGGTCTCGTAGTAGTCGTTCAGGTTGTCGAAGCCCACCACCTCGTGCCCCTGGTCCAGCAGGGCATGCGAGACCGCGGCCCCGATGAAACCAGCCGCTCCAGTCACGAGGGTTCTCATGGCTGTATTGAATCAGATCCGCGGGCGTGGCGGGTGGACCGCTGCCCTTGTCCGATCAAGTAGTGACAGGTACCGTCCCCAGCGCCTTCGCCATGCTGCTTCCCAGGTCCGCCGGGCTCTCCGCGACCATCACGCCGCACGCCTGCAGCGCCTCCA
>CAYMEB010000214.1:0-8264 GCA_964389095.1 uncultured Hyphomicrobiaceae bacterium | reverse complement strand
CACGATATGCCGCCTTCACCGATTCACGCCGTCACCAACTTCCGCGCATAGCTCTGACGATCGCGCTCCGAAGAGCCTTCCGCTGCGGTCATGTCGTTTCCCGTGTCGAGCGCGATGCCCAGGACAATTCTGGCGACTGCGATCAGATGTCTGATCTGGAGAACGTCGAGCTCATCCCCATCGCCGGGCAGGGCCTTTGCATGTCCGGCCGCATCCCGCAATACGCCGGCCTCTGACACGGCCGCCACCCCGGGGCAAGGGCACAAATCGTCCGCGTAAAACCTGTGCGAAACCGAACGACTGTGGCTTTACAGTCACCCGTTCCTCACGGCACGCCGGATCGCATCGACGACGCGATCCTGCGTCGCCCGGTCGAGATACGGATGCATCGGAATGCTGAGAACGGTGGCGGCCAGTCTCTCCGACACCGGCAATCCGCCCGGCGCCACCGGGAAGGGCTTGTAGACCGTCTGTGTGTGCAGCGGGCGTGGATAGTAGATGTTGGTCGGTACGCCGTCGGCTTCCAGCCTCTTCTTGACCCCGTCCCGGTCCGCAACCCGGATCGTGTACTGCGCCCACACCGACGTCGCTCCGGGAACGACGCGCGGCGTCTCCACGATACCGCGGAGCTGCGCCGTGTAGTAGTCCGCCGCCGCCTGTCGCGCGATCTTCTCCTCGTCGAACACGGCGAGCTTCTCGATCAGGATTGCAGCCTGCAGGGTATCCAGCCGCGCATTCATCCCGATCCGGATGTTGTCGTACTTGTCGTGCACACTGCGACCGTGGAACAACAGCGAGCGGATGTGAGCGGCGAGATCCGCATCATCGGTGAACACCGCTCCGCCATCGCCGTAGCAGCCCAGTGGCTTCGCCGGAAAGAAACTCGTCGTCGTCACGCGGGCGAGCGTCCCTACGCGGCGGTTCTCCATCGTCGCGCCGTAGCTCTGTGCCGCATCCGAGATCACCCAGAGGCGCTCACTTTCAGCGACGGCGTTGATGCCCCGATAGTCCGCAACCTGACCGTAGAGGTCGACCGGGATGACGCCGACGGGCTTGAAGGTTCCTGCTGCCTTCACCGATGCGATTGCAGCCTCGAGGCTCTGCGGGCACATGTTGCATGTGGTGTCTTCCACATCGACGAAGACCGGCGTCGCCCCGACCAGCGCAATCGCCTCGCCCGTCGCCGCGAACGTGAACGACGGGCAGAACACGGCATCACCGGGGCCCGCTCCCAGCGCTCTCAATGCGAGGACGATCGCGTCGGTGCCGTTCGAGCAGCCGATCGCATGCGTCGCACCCGAATGCGCTGCCAGCTGCTTCTCCAAGTGCTCGACCTCGGGGCCGAGAATGTACTTCCCGTGTATCAGGACGCCGGCGATCGCCTGATCCATCCGCACGCCGATACGCCGGCGCTGCGCCTGCAGATCGATGAACTCGATCGGCTCGGCCTTGGGCGTCACATCAGCCATTTCCCGGTCCCTCGGCAACGAGTTCCAGTTTATCGGGCCCGGTCTCGCGATAGCGCGATCCATCCAGCGGGCAAACAAGGTCCGCCCCGAGCCTCGCCCCGGCCCGGCTCATCCAGCCGGCACGGCGTGCGGGCGTTCCGATCATCAGAGCGAAATCCGGCACCTCGCGCGTCACAACCGCACCTGCGGCGATGAAGCAATACTGCCCCAGATCATGTCCGCACACGATCGTCGCGTTGGCGCCGATCGTCGCGCCGCGTCGGATGCGGGTGGGGCGGAACTCCGTCTTGCGCTCGATTTCGGCGCGCGGATTGATGACGTTGGTGAAGACACAGGACGGGCCACAGAACACGCCGTCCTCGATGGTGATCCCGGGATAGATGCTGACGTTGTTCTGGAACTTGCAATTGTTCCCGATCGTCACGTCCGGCCCGATCACCACATTCTGGCCGATAACGCAGTTCTTCCCGATGCGGCTGCGCGCCAAAACGTGACTGAAGTGCCAGATCTTCGTGCCGCTCCCGATCTCTACCGGCTCGTCGACGTAGCTGCTCTCGTGGATGAACACACCCGCGATGCTGGGGCTACGCCCGCCCGCCGAGCGTCCATCGCCCTTGTCACCACTCGTCGCCACGGTCACCGCCGATGATCGAACAGAACTCGCCGCTTCTGATAAGTCGCGGGTCCGTCCCCCGTCAAGGACGCCCGCCACAGGGCCGGTACACCATCCACACGACCCGAAAACCTCGAACTTACGCCGGTCAAGCTCCATCGTCTCGCCGGGCCGCCTTGCGCCGGCCGCTCAGCAGACCAGCGGTGAGCCCGATCACGGCACCGATCGGCCCGACGATGAGCAGAGCCGTCACGACCATCTCGACGGATTTGTCGTGTCTGTTCGCGGAAGCGACAGCCACCAGCAGTGCTCCGGCCGATGCGCCGGCTACATAGCCAGCAACCGCCCCGATCAATCCCGAAGCCAGTTTGTTCATCTCCGCACCAGGCCCCGCCCGCCTTCACTCATGACCGGCCCTTCGCAGCCGCCAGCCCCAGCAGCTGCACATTGCCGCCCGTGGCGGTCGTGTCCGTCGTCCGCACCCGCTCGGTCGCCATGCGCGCCACATAATGCGGCCCGCCGGCCTTCGGCCCGGTCCCGGACAGGCCGTCTCCGCCGAAGGGCTGAACGCCTACGACGGCACCGATCTGGTTCCGGTTCACGTAGACATTTCCGACTCGCGCACGTTCGGCGACGAAATCGGCCACGCCGGCGATCCGGCTGTGCACGCCGAGGGTCAGCCCGAATCCGCTCTCGTTGATCGCGTCGATCACTTTGTCGAGCTTTCCGCCTTCGTAACGTACGACGTGCAGCACCGGCCCGAAGACCTCGCGCTCCAGCACGGCCAGATTTGCGATCTCATAGACGGCGGGCGTCACGTAGGTTCCCACGCGACAGCCTTCGGGCAACGGCAAGTCCACGAGTTCGACCGCGGTCTTCTGCATCTTCAGCTTGTGCGCATCGAGCCGGTCCTGGGCCAGTTCGTCGATCACCGGCCCGATGTCGGTCGCATAATCCATCGGATCGCCGAGGCTCAGCGTCTCCACCGCACCGACCAGCATGTCAATCATCGTGGACGCGACATCGCGCTGCACGAACAGGACGCGCGCCGCCGAACAGCGCTGGCCGGCGGAGTCGAATGCGGAGCGCACGCAGTCGCGCACGACCTGCTCGGGGAGAGCGCTGCTGTCCGCGATCATCGCGTTGATGCCGCCGGTCTCGGCGATGAAGGGAACGATCGCCGATCGTCGCTCCGCCAGCGCACCCTGGATGGCCCAGGCCGTTTCGTTCGAGCCGGTGAAGACCACTCCGGCCGTTCGCCTGTCCCTGACCAGCGCGGCTCCGACGCTGCCGTCCCCGGTCAAAAGATGCAGAACGCCGGCCGGCACGCCCGCTTCGTGCAGAAGTTCTGTCGCGAGAAAGGCTGTGACCGGTGTCTGCGCCGCCGGCTTTGCCAGCACGCTGTTGCCTGCCGCGAGCGCCCCCGCCACCTGCCCGGTGAAGATCGCGAGCGGGAAGTTCCACGGCGATATCGCCACGAACGCGCCGCGGCCCACCAACTCCAACGTGTTCGCTTCTCCGGTCGGTCCGGGCAACTTCACCGGCCCCGAGAAAAGACGGCGCGCTTCCGCAGCATAGTAGCGAAGGAAATCCACCGCCTCGCGCACGTCGCCGAGGGCATTCTCGAGCGTCTTGCCGGCCTCGCGCACGATCACCGCCATGAGCCTGGCGCGATCCCGCTCAAACAGGCTGGCCGCCCGCTCGAGGATCTCCGCTCGCGCAGGGCCGCCCAGCCGGCACCAGGCATGCTGCGCCGTCACTGCCGTTCGCACGGCCTTGTCGATCAACTCCGGCGTGGCGCGCCGCACCGTGCCGACCCGTTGGCGCAGATCGTGCGGACACGGCACCAGCGCGGCTTCCGCTCCACCCAGCGTCGCCTCGCCCCCCACGATCGGCCCGACAGCGAACGAAGACTTCAGCACATCGTCGATTTGCGCCAGAATCTCCGCTCGCACGCGCGGCTCGGCAAGCGCCGGTCCGGAGCTGTTCAGCCGCCCTGCCGGCGTCGCCCCCCCGAAAATCTCCGCGGGCTTGACCACCGCCGGCACCGTGGCCGTCGTTTCTATGTCGTGCTCGGCTGCCTCCACGGGATCGCGGATGATGTCGGCAACCGGCGCCTCGTCGTCGGCGAGGCGGTTCACGAATGATGTATTGGCGCCATTCTCCAGCAGCCGCCTCACCAGATACGCCAGCAGGTCCTCATGCCCGCCGACAGGCGCGTAGATGCGGCAGGGACGGTCGAGTTTCCCGCCCCCGACGACCTCGTCGTAAAGGGCCTCGCCCATGCCGTGCAGGCGCTGAAACTCGAAAGGCTGATTGGCTGCTGCCACGAAGGCGCTGGCGACGGAATGTGCGTTGTGCGTTGCGAACTGGGGAAAGAACGCCGCCGGATCGGCGAGCAGAAAGCGCGTGCAGGCGAGATAGGACACGTCGGTGTGCGTCTTGCTCGTAAAAACCGGATAGTCCGCCAGCCCCTTTTCCTGGGCCCATTTGATCTCGCTGTCCCAGTAGGCTCCCTTGACCAGCCGGACCGGAATCCGCTTGCCCGCAAAGCCCGACAGCCGTCGCAGCCAGCGCAAAGCCGGCAACGCTCGTTTTCCATAGGCCTGAACCGCCAACCCCAGACCGTTGTACTGCGCGAGACGCGGGTCGAGGAAAGCGTTCTGGAAGATCTCGAGAAGCGGCTCGAGCCTGTCCTGCTCCTCTGCGTCAATGGTCAATCCGAGGCCGAGGTCGGCGGCCTGGCGCGCCAGTTCGACCACCTTCGGCGTCAATTCGCGCGCCAACTGGTCCGATCGTCCCGGCTCGAAACGCGGATGGATCGCCGATAACTTGACCGACAAGGACGGCCGCGCCATCAGCGCCGCGGCGTCGACGCCGGGCGCGGCACCGCTCGTGCGGCCGACGATCGCCAGTGCATCCATGTAACGCTGGAAGTACCGTTGGGCGTCGGCCGCCGTGCGCGCGCCCTCGCCCAGCATGTCGTACGAGAAACGGTAGCCTCGCTTCTCCAGTGGCGCCGCGCGGGCGATCGCTTCCTGAATGGTCCGCCCGAGCACGAAGTTGTCGCCCAGGATCTTCATCGCCTGCCGCAGCGCCTGCCGGATGACCGGCTCGCCGGAGCGGGCGACGAGACGTTTGAGCGCCGCCGCCGGCCCTCTGCCGCTGTCGGCACCCAAGCGCACCACCCTGCCGGTCAGCATCAGGCCGAACGTCGACGCATTCACGAACAGGCTGTCGGATGCGCCGAAATGACGATCCCATTGGCCGCCGCCGATCTTCTCCGCGATCAGCTTGTCCGCAGTCTCCGCATCCGGGATCCGCAGCAGGGCCTCCGCGAGGCACATCAGGATGATGCCCTCCTCGCTGGTCAGCCCGTACTCGTGCATGAATGCGTCGATGCCGCCGTGTTTGTGGCGGTTCGCTCGCGCCATGTGCACGAAGTTGCGCGCGATATCTCCGATGCGCCGTCGCTCGTCGGCCGTGTAGACAGCCCGTTCGATCAGGCCGCCCACGAGGCGCCGCTCGTCCATCAGATGGTAGTCGGACAGTTCCTCACGGCCCGGAATAGGAGGCGGTGGCACGCGATCTGCGTCGGTGCCGGCTTCCCATGCAGGACGCTTGCGATTGCTCGAAAACATCTGGGACACCTCCCGCGGGCGATGCGACTCGTCCCAGACGCATACCAGCAAAGGCGGGACAGTCCTAGCGAGCTACCGCCACCGTCAGTGGCCAGGGGCGACCGGGCATTGGGAAACTCGACCGCGCGAACCCAGCGCTTGCAGCAGCACGCGAGTTGCCCGCACATGAAGAGTCGAACGTCGACGGGAAGCCGCCGACCGACTGTGGTCGCGACAATGCCGAAGAGCGCTGCCAGCGATCTACCGCTCGCTGAATCTTGCCGGCCGCTTCTCCAGGAAGGCCTGCCGACCTTCGCGCGCATCGTCGCCCTGAACCAGCGTCGCCTGCACCTCCAGCTCGCGCCGGAATTGCTCGGCGAACGTCGCGCGCTCACTCTCTTCGATCAGCCGGCGAGTGGCGGCCAGCGCCTTGTGCGGCCCGGCGGCGATCCGTCGAGCGAGCGCCTTGGCGCCGTCCATCAGCACGCCGTCGTCGAAGACCTCCCGCACAAGGCCCCATTGCCGCGCCGTCTCGGCGGAGATCGGCTCGTTGAGCAGCATGGCCTCGAGCGCCCGCTGTCGTCCCACCAACCGCGGCATCAGCCAGGTCGAGCCCAGATCCGGAACCAGACCGATCCGGCTGAAGACCTGAATGAACCGGGCCGACCGCGCGGCCACGATCACGTCTCCCGCCATGGCGAGCGAGAAGCCACCCCCCGCCGCGACACCGTTCACGGCCACCACGACCGGCACGGGGCACGTGCGCAGCGCTTCCATCGCCGGCCAGTAGAGCCTGACGCCGCCCTCGGCGAGATCCTGGCCCAGACTGCCGAACGCCTTGAGGTTCTGGCCGGAGCAGAACCCGCGGCCCGCGCCGGTGAGGATCAGGCAGCGGACGTCGGAACGGCCGGACAGATCACGCACGGCCTCGGCCAGTTCACCCATGAGGTCCGGAGTCATGGCATTGAGGGTTGCGGGATCGTCCAGAGTGACGATCCCCAATGCACCGTCGAGCTCTTTGCGGACGAAGGCCATGGCGATATCCCACCTTGAGCGGCCCAGCGCCGCGATGGAGGATATGGTTGCAGGTCGCCGAGGCGTCGGCCAGCCTTAGCAAGCATACCGGTACCGCCGGGGAGAACCGGGGGCAGCCGACAGATATGCGATGATGGAATGGCGCGAGAGACGGGACTTGAACCCGCGGCCTCCGCCGTGACAGGGCGGCGCTCTAACCAGCTGAGCTACTCCCGCATTCCAAAGCGTACGGGCGGCCGAGGCGGCCCGTAGTCACGCGCGCTGGATACGGCCTCGCGAGTGCGAAGTCAAGCATTGCGCGGCCTTTGCCCGGCCCTGTTGGCCTCCACGATGGCCGAGAGTAGGTTGAGGGTGAACGAGTTGTTGGAGGTTCACATGGGCATCGCGCGCGTCCTTGTGCTGGCGACGGCTCTCTTTTTCGTGTCCAAACCTCTCGCGGCTCATCCTCCAGCCTTGCTGAACTCGGCCGCAGAGCGTGCGGTCGCGGAGGAAATCTCAGCGTTCCGCGCCGAAATGGTGGCCGCGATCGGCCGGAAGGACGCACGGCGCCTGGCCGAGATGTATGCACCGAGCTTTGTCCACACACCGCCGGCGGGCAGCCGTCTCGACCGTGAAGCCAGGATTGCCGCGATCGTTGCCGGCGAGGCCGTGATCGAAGGATCACGCGGTCGCGCGGTGATCATCCGCATCCCGAACGACTGGACCGCGGTCGTCACCGGCGTCTCGAGCGAGCACACCCCCTCGGGTTCCGCCGCTGTCGAAATGCGCTGGACCGCGGTCTATGTCCGCACCGAGAAGAGCTGGGCCCTGGCCGCCAGCCAGTCCGGCCGCCTGGGTGGCGAAAGGCCGTGATGCCCTGGACCTGTTGATCGCACGAGCGGCGCCCCGGGTCGGGACCGCGAATCGCTCTAAGGCTGTCCCCTCCAAGGGAGCGCGCAGGTCCAGCTGGCCTTGCCGCCCCGGCCAGACGAGGAACGGGCAGAGCAGATGGGCACCGCCGCCGCGCGCAAGACCCGGTCGGCGGGGATCGAAGCCGCGCAGGCCGTCCTCGAAGGCACCTTCGGATACAAGTCGTTCCGTCTCCAACAGCACGGGATCATCGAAGCACTGCTTGCCGGCCGCGACGCGTTCGCGCTCATGCCGACGGGCGGCGGCAAATCGCTCTGCTACCAGATCCCTTCACTCGTCCGACCCGGAACCGGGATCGTCGTCTCTCCGCTCATCGCGCTGATGCAGGATCAGGTCGACGCCCTCAAGGAACTCGGCGTCAGCGCGGCCTACCTCAACTCGAGCCTCAGCTGGCAGCAGGTGCAGGAAACCGAGGCGGCGCTGGCGGCGGGCGCCCTCGACCTGCTCTACGTGGCGCCCGAGCGGCTGCTGCAGGAGCGGACGCTGTCTCTCCTTTCACGTCTGGAGATCGCGCTCTTCGCCATCGACGAGGCCCACTGCGTCTCCCAGTGGGGGCACGATTTCCGGCCCGAGTACCGCCAGTTGCGCGTGCTGCCGGAGCGATTTCCCAACGTTCCC
>CAYMEB010000213.1:0-8321 GCA_964389095.1 uncultured Hyphomicrobiaceae bacterium | reverse complement strand
TCCCCTACGGGGCGCCAAAAGTTTCTTTTATATTTCAGCGGGTTGCGCCCGCATTGGACGGCCTCGGTATCGCGCCTGCTCCCGTACCGCCTCTGCAACTCTCGGGCTCGTCCAGGCCGCGCGACGTGTCGCGAGCGCCATGCCTCCGCACTCCGCCATGCATGGCGTCGCGGAACACATAGGGATTGGGCCACCTGCGGCCTTCGCCTTTATGTCGGCTCGAAGAGTGAGCGGCTTTCGCGATATCCAAGAAGGGGACGTCGGCAGCCTGAGCGAAGAGCAAACCGTCTTGGTTGTCGGGAGTGTGTCGGCTGTCGAACGACTTGCCGACGACGCGTTAGATCAACGCTCGTATACAAAAGCCGTCATTGAACTTGCGATGATCGGCGTCGAATTGTTCGCCGCCGACCACGTCCGCTAACTGGGGTATCGCGTCCTTGTCAGATATCAATCTTCTCGGCGATCTCGATCGCGTCATCAACCTCGATGCCGAGATAGCGAACCGTGCTCTCGATCTTCGAATGCCCGAGTAAAAGCTGCACTGCTCTGAGGTTCCCGGTGCGCCGGTAGATCAGCACCGCTTTCGTGCGACGCAGCGAGTGCGTGCCGAACTTCGCAGGGTCGAGGCCGATGCTCGCCACCCACTCCTGCACGAGCCGAGCGTACTGTCGCGTCGTCAACCCGCCCTTGCCGCCGCGACCAGCGAAGAGAAACTGACCGGTCTTACGTCCCGTCAGTCGCAGATAGTCGTCGACCGCCATCCGCGTCTGATCCGTCAACTCGAACCGGACGGGCCTGCCGGTCTTCTTCTGACGGATGGTCGCGCGATCCATCGAGTAGCCACTCGGCGCAACATCATCGACGCGAACGGCGACGACGTCACAGCCGCGCAACTTGCTATCGATGGCCAAGTTGAAGAGGGCGAGATCCCGCTTCTTGCCGTCGATCTGCAGCTTCGTCCTGATCGACCAGACATGACTCGGTCGTAGAGGTGGCTTGGCGCCGACGAGCTTGCCCTTGTTCCAGGGCACACGCGCAGGCTTTACAGCAGGTACATGGTCATTTTCCATGGTCTGTCTCCTTGCTTCAGAGACAGAGCAGCATGCGCGTGTTTTGGACTAAGTAGCTGATACCACGGCAGGTTTTAGGCGATATCTTCCGTCGCGTGGTTACCGCCCGATGCTTCTGACCCCAATGTATGGTCCGGCCGTACGTTGCAAGAAGTTTCGTCGATCTGGCGTCAGCGGTCTTGCATCAATATATCCGGCCTCTGAGTGGAGTAGCATGTCGCTCCGGGCCATCATGGATTCCAGCGCGCGTCCGATCTCATAAGCGGCAGCTCGAATAAAATGGGCTCCGCCGCTCAGCGGTCCACTCGGCTTGGTGATCGCCAGTGTTCTCGGCGCAGCGTTGATCGTCGCGCTGTTGTCGGCACTTCGACGCACCTGAGAGCTGGCGTCGCGGTTGGCTATGTGGGTACCGCGGTATGCGTCCAAGATTCATTGTTATGCCGCCGTTTAACTCATCGCTTCTCCGGCGGTACATTCTTGTGCGCGCGCGAGAATGCTGCCACGTCATCGCGCGGATATTTCAGGCGAACGCGCTTGGTTGAGGCTGGCTGCTTAAGCAGCGATACGCCGGGGCGCCGCTCGGATCGTGGTCTGATCGGTCGCGGCGCGAAGCCTCCGCCGCAGTTGGGGCATACGTTCATCAAGAAAGTCTCGATGCAGGTTTCGCAGAAGGTGCACTCGTAGGTGCAGATGCGGGCCTCGGTCGCGTCAGCTGGCAGGTCTTTGTCGCAGCATTCGCAGTTCGGTCGGAGTTGCAGCATGGCGTTTCCTCACGCGCGTCTGTCGCAGGTCTGATGGACGTATCGACAGCGACTCACCATTCGGCAAGCCGCCATCGATGGCTCCGGCACGTCGGCGCTTACATCGCGAAGTACGGGTCGAGCACACGCACTTCGCTGATCTTGCTGAGCGGCAGCCCGTTGAGTTCGGCGACCTTACGGATCGCCTCAGGCGACGGCGCATCGTAGATGCAGAACGTGTTCTTCTTGTCGGATGTCACGTAGGAATGCACCCATGTGACGCCATACTGGGCGTTGGCCGAGATTACCGTCTCGGCGATCTTCTTGCCTTCGTGGTTCGGTGCGAGGCCGAGGCCGTCCGGGAATGTGCGTTCGATCATATAGCGGGGCATGATTGGTCTCCTGTTTATTGAGGTGCTGGGCAGGCTCGTTAGTTCGCCACAAGACGATCCGTTCTGTCGGCTGTAGCGCTTCACTTAGTGAAGTACGGGTCGATCACGTGCATCTGCGTGATCTACATTGGTACGGGAATTTCTCGATGTTCAGCTCAGGTCGTCAGACAGTCTTGCGGTGATCGCGGCAGGCGCCTGGTTTGCCACCCCATACTTGCGAATTGCACCGGCGTCGCACCTCCGCCTCCTGCCCCAGAGACGGAGCAGGCTGGATGTCCAGGCGCGTCGTCCCGGCAGGGATCGGTGCCGCCATAGTTGCCGTTGCGGCCTTGGACGCATGGCCGGGAGAGACCAATGTGAGTTGCAGACTGATGCAGCCGATGGCAGCAGCGATTGCCCGAACCGCGCGGCGGCGTCGAACGGGCGAATTCGCAGCAAGCGCTGCCCGACAGTATTGCTCATGCGTGACTTGTGTCATTGTCCTGATCTCTTCGTTTTCGAGGACCGCGGGAGTGCGGTCGCGGGAAAGATTTACCTTCAGATAAACGGACGGAAGAGGACCGTGCGTCCGGAGTAACCGACCGGGCGTCCAAACTCAGGAGCGCGTGCCATGGAGGGCCATACTGACCCGTTGTCCGATGTGCTGCGATCGGTGCGGCTTTCGGGTGGCCTGTTTCTTGACGCAAAATTCACCGCGCCCTGGTGCATCCGTGCGCGTATTGGACTCGACGAATGCACGCCGTTCGTGCCGGGCCTCGTACAAGTGATCGGCTATCACGTGGTGCTAGAGGGGCGCATGCACATTGCGACCGAGACCACGTCTCCCGTCGAAGCCAGAGCCGGTGAAATCGTCTTGTTGCCGCGTAACGACGTTCACATTATGTCGAGCGGCCATGGCATCGGCGCCGTCAGCTCGGCCGATCTCATTCGCCGTTCACCAGAAGGCGGACTCTCGCAGATTCGCCACGGCGGCGGCCGCGAACCGATGAGCATGGTCTGCGGCTTCCTTGGCACAGAGGACAAGTTTAATCCGCTGCTTGCGGCGCTTCCTCCCATTCTCAAGCTCGATATCGCCGGCGCGACCTCGCGCGACTGGATCGAAACGTCGGTGAGATTTGCAGCCGAGGAACTGGTCCGCGGACGGCTCGCCTCATCGAGCGTCATGTCGCGCTTGTCTGAGGTGCTGTTCGTCGAAGCGGTACGCGCCTATGCGTCCACAGTATGCGACAAGGCGCAAGGCTGGCTGCGTGGCCTGACCGATCCAAAGATCGGGCGAGTGCTTGCGCGCATTCATGCCGACATAGCAGCTCCCTGGACCGCTGAAACGCTCGCAACCGAGGCAGCGCTCTCCCGTAGCGCCTTCGTAGAGCGCTTCAGCGAGATCGTCGGCACATCACCGATACGCTACGTCACGGCATGGCGGCTCGAGACCGCGAGACGCCTCCTTGTTGAGACGCGCAAGAGCGTCGCAGAGATCGCCCATGCCGTCGGTTACGAATCCGAAGAGGGATTCCGGCGGGCGTTCCGGCGCGAATTTGAGATGACTCCCGCCGAATGGCGCGACCGCGGAAGTGTGGCGGCGTCGAATAGTGCCGAGAATTGAGGGGACGTATTAACATTAGGCCAAGATTGAGCGAGCCAGCGCGTGTTCGCCGGCCTGCAGAACCAAATCGCAGCTGGCCGAAAGAGGGTAACGCGTCGGATGCCCGACAAGCTGCCCCGGCCTGACTCGGATCGTGGCTGCGCCCCGCGCTGTCGAGCGGGCGGCTCGGAGCGGCGAGAAGCAAACCGGGAAGCATCTCATACCTGAGCGGTGATCTTTCACTCTCGAGACAGGCACTCGTCGCGAAGACGTGCGGCAATTCATTTGCGATGCGACAAACTTTGCGTCTGGCGCTATCAGTTCGCGAACCTGAAATGCTCAATGTGTCTGATCATCCGTGTCGTGGGACGGTCGTTTGCGGCCCGTTTCGTAGAGCGGCCGACGGACGGTATCCGATCATCGCCCCGATCGGTCGTCAACACCTAGTGTTGGACAGTTCGCCCCTGAGGCTCGACCATCAGATTGGAGGTCGATCCCATTTGCAGACATCGGTCGGTTGATGCTGGCGGTGCCTCACCATGATGCCGCAATGTCGGCTAGCAGGTGTCCAGCGACCTCGTTCGAAAGCCGCTAGTCGTTGATGAAATAGTCTTCGTCGAGCTTCTTGATCGTGACGGTGCGTTCGACCCGGACGCCAACGCTGTGGCGCACCATCAATCGGGTTAACTCAGCGCCGTCTATCAGAACGATGCGATGTTGCACGTTGCGAGCATATTCACGGGCCTCGGCGGTGTACTTGGACGCCGTCACGAAGACGCCCTTGTTGGCGCGATTGCCGACCAGACTGCCCACGAAACCACGTAGGTCGGGCGCACCGACGTTGTTGCCATCCGCATAGCGCTTGGCCTGCACGTAGACGGCGTCGAGGCCGAGTGCATCCTCCTGAATCACGCCATCGATCCCGCCGTCGCTTGTTCGGCCGAGGCGCTTACCCATCTCGGGATCGCCTCCACCGAAACCCATGGCTATGAGCAAGTCGACGACGATCTGCTCGAAGGCGGAGGGCTCGACAAGCCGAACGCGCTCAAGCAACTGCGCCTCAAGCTCAGCGGTCAAGACCTGCGCCGCGGTGTCGATCTGCTCGTCGGGCGTTGCCTCTATTGCAGGTGGCATTGCTGCTTGCGCAACTGTTGCCTGTTCATCGCCACTCGTTCGCTGGCGTGACGCTTGAACCCAGACCGCAAACTCTGGGTATCGACGGAGTAAGTCGCCATCGATGCGCTCGGGCTTCTCGGCAAGCAGTTGCCGACCACGCTCGGTCATTCGGAAGAAGCCGCGTCTGACACTCTCTAGAAGCCCTGCACGGCGCATATAGGTCTGCGCCCAATGGCAACGATTGGCGAGCACGGTCTGCCGCCCGCTGGGTAGCCGCTCTTCGACCTCATCTGGTGTCAAGCCAAAGTCCTGAGCTAGCAAGGGCAAAAGCGCAGGCACGTTGCTCTCGGTGTGCTCGGCCGCTACGCGCTTCAGCAACGGCAACATTAGATCTTCATACGTTGGGATAGCCATCGGTCCACTCAGCCGCCTTACTCTTGCTCTCGCGCAACTACGGTATCGTAAAGCCCGTAGTGCGTCAGTCCTTGGTGGCTTTCGATACCGGTGTAGCGAAGCGAGGCGTCTTCATACCGGCGGAAGGCGAAAACGGCTTGGTTCATGTGTTCGGTGTTGAACACCTTGAGGCGAACCAGAAGGTGGAAATCCTTCACTGTGAGTCCGGTCACCGCCTGAAACAGATCGGGCTCCAGCTTCGTGATCACGTCCTGAAGCGTGTTCTCACGAAAGTCGGTTAAATACATAAAGGCTGGAATCCGAGTGGCGAACTTGATCAGCTTCTCCTGAACGAGCTTTCGTTTGAATTTGTATTCTTTCTCTTCATCGGTGAGTTCCTTCTTCTCTTTTTCAGACAGGTCCTCCGATTTGGCCTTGGCCTTGAGTTCCTTGACCTTGTCGCTCTTATTTATGATCGTTTCGATGATGTTGTCGCCGAGAGCCCGCCAACCCTCGATGCGCTCAACGGCTGCCATCGCCTCTGGGCTTTCCATGATCCGGCGCAGCGTATCGTTGTCGACATTGACCAATAGGGCGCTTTCCCACTTGCGGGCCAGTAACGTCGCCGACGTGCCGGCCATCGCAATATCGAGAATGCCGCCCGCATCAATCTGCGTCATGTTCGCACCGTCATATGCAAGAACCGGCAAGAACGAGATGAGATCACGAACGGCGTTCTCAGGGTTCGGCTCGTTCGGCGACAGCCCGATCCCGTACTCGGACAACTGCCGCAAGGCTCGGGTTGGCGCGAAGTCGAACACGAAGCAGACCGGTTTCAGAATCTCTTCTTCGTTCGGATTGTCGCCATTCGGGTTCTTAATCGACCATGGAGACTGAACGCGGAATGCCGCCTGGAAGTAGGTTTCCGGCGACTTCAGATTCCGCAGCAAGAGGATCGACGACCACTGCGCCACGGTCACGCCGGTTGTCAGCTTGCCGCAAGACAGTGTGATCGTTTTCGTCTCGAAGCCGCTTCCGATTGCCTTTCGCACAGGTGGAAGGGCCTCTAGCCCGATACCGGCCGATGTGCCGGCGGCAACGATAACGTCGTACTCGCGCCAGAAGGTATTGTGCTTCTCACGAAGTAGGTTCGCCATGGCATGGCAGGCGGCGACGTTCGGCAAGAACCAGAACGAGTGTTGCAGGTAGGGGAGCAGCCGCACATCCGAATAGGGAAAGGGCGGCCTTGTCCCCGTCTTCAGTGCCTCCACGGCTTTGGGCGCATATTGTCCCCGGATGATGTCCAGCCACTTCTGGAAATCGGACTTGTGTTTGAACTGCGCGCTGCTGCCGGTTCCGGTTGCCGCAAAGAATTCGTTGAGATCGAACTCGTCGAACTCTCCGGCACTTGCCACCGAAACCAGCTCATCTGGCATTTGGTAAGTGAGAAGCCGCATCTGCGGCAGCGCGCCGTAGGGATTCCATTTTCCCGGGTTCTTGGCTGCAAACTCGGCCTTCGCCCGCTGCTCGTCGGTGTAGGTCCAGTTGAAGATCTGCTCCTCGATGAACTCGCCCGTTGCCAGCGCCTTGAAGGGCGTGCCTGAGAGATAAAGGTAGGCCCGCGTTGAGATCGGAAGGAAGTCCGTTTCCTTCTGCGAGAGGACGTTGAGGTCCTCGTTCACATCGTCCAGCCCCGCCGCATATTCGATCTTGGCCTCCTTCCCTGCGACGACATCCTCTTCCCCCTCGAACAGTTCCTTCGCCGTTTCACGCCAAGCGCCGAAGTGATACTCGTCGAAGACAACGAGGTCCCAGTTCACCTGATGAAGCCATTCGTTCTTCGGCTTGATGTTGCCGGCCGGATCGCGGCCTAGCAGGTCCTGGAAAGAACCGAAAAACACGACGGGCTTCCGGCGATCGATCTGCGTCGGATCGCCGCCCGAACTCTTGGACAGATATTGCCAGCCGGTGAAGTCCGCGTGGCTTTCGAGATCCGCTTGCCATGCGTCCTCGACGGCCGGTTTGAAGGTCACGACGAGGACACGTTTCGCTCCGAGCTTTTTCGCCAATTGATAGGTCGTGAAGGTCTTCCCGAAGCGCATCTTGGCGTTCCACAGGAAGCGTGGAACCGCGTGCATGTCCTCCGCCCAGCGTGAGAGAAAGTAGGCATGCGTGGCGTTCACGGCCTCCGCTTGTTCGCGGCGCATCGGAAAGGTCTGGTGATGCGTGCCAGCGAGCTTCTGGCCGGTGCGCAGTTCCGTTAGAACCGTCCGGACATCCGCCAGCGTGCACCGCATCCATTCTAGTTCGCTGTTGGCGAACCCCTTGCGGGCCAGAGCCGCACGCACCTCGTGGTCGGAAAATACGGTGCCGTCGTCGCGCTCTGCCGGTTCATCGAGCTCGATGCGGTAGTTCTTGATCGCGGCCGTCTGAAGCTGCTCGGCAACCCGGCGCTTCACATCACGCGTGGTCTGGCCAATCTTCACAAGGCCAGCATGCGCCGCGTCGGCGATCGAATAGGCGTAGATGCGCGGACGCGCTTCTGGCTTCGGCGCGAGGATCTCGTCGATCGTCGGCTTAATCATCGTCGCAGTCGTTCACTGATACGTCGTCAAAAAGTTCGGAGCTATGAGCAGCAACCTGGGACTCAATAAATGAGATTTCGTCCTTGGTTAGACCATATCGCTTGTAGAGCTTCGCGTCTGTCCATTCATGTTCGACAGAAAGGTCAGGGACAAAGGCGTATACATCACGCGTTGCGTGCTGCGTGGCTTTGCGCAATGATACAAGGAAGCGTACAAAGCGCGTCCGAAGATAGCTGGCGTAATTTTTGGCGGCGACCTCGCTGTCAAAATGTCCCGCGACGAGGTACGTTTCGGTGCAAGCCGTACCAGGCCCAGCTATGATCGGTTTGCTCAGAAACTTGGTTTCCACGGCAGCGCTAGTACCTTGTACTGCCGTCATGAGGACCTTTGAGCTGGCTCCACAATTTCGGACGGTAGGATAGGTGGTTCGTCTGCCTGACAGC
>CAYMEB010000212.1:0-8359 GCA_964389095.1 uncultured Hyphomicrobiaceae bacterium | reverse complement strand
CCAAAGCCGCCGCCTGAGCCATCAGGCCGTCACCAAGATTTGGCGATAGCTCCAGGCTCACCGGTCTCGACAATTCCATCGCGCAACATGCTCGGGTCGGCCTGCGGATCTCCATCCCCCGGCCGTTGGCTCGCGATCTGCGCCGGGTCGTCCCCATCCTGCGGATCCGCCGAAGGATCGGGTTCGAGG
Source organism: uncultured Hyphomicrobiaceae bacterium (assembly GCA_964389095.1). GTDB lineage: Bacteria > Pseudomonadota > Alphaproteobacteria > Rhizobiales > Hyphomicrobiaceae > JABFRJ01. The sequence goes on along the minus strand of CAYMEB010000212.1, from coordinate 8,170 downwards.
CCCGGTGCGGCCGACGGCAACACAACCCTCGGCGGTTCGGTCGTGTCCGCGACATCTGCCGGTGCCGGCTGCTGAGTTCGCTGGCGGTCTCGTGTCGCCTTTCGCTGCGGCGGCCCGGTCATGGTCGTGACCCAGCTGGCACCCTGTGCAGAGGCAGGCAATGCACTGCCGATCATGGCGAGCAGCACACCGAAGAGTGCAGCGATCGCCGACAGCAGAAGTACCTGGCTTGAACGGTGGGCGCTCACGGTCTGGCGCTCCCCCTCTGGGTCTGAGTTGGGCAGGGAACGCGCACTGATCCGTTTGCAACGTATGGCGACGACGTTAACGGGGCGTTGACGGCACCGCGGCAAGCGACCGAATGGCGATACAAGCTTGGGTCTGGTATTGAGCGCCGAATCGTTTCGACCTCAGCCGAGGAACTCGAAAATGCCCGCAGCAACTCGCGCCATGAGATCGAAGGCAGGCGAGAAAAGTGCCGTCGCCTCCGCCTACCGAACCATAGAGACCGAGCAACAGGGCTTGGCCGCGCTGGCGCAGGCCTTGCGGAACGGTCTCAGCGCCCCATTTGCGACCGCAATCGAAATCCTCGCCGGCGCCAAGGGCAGGATCATCGTGACCGGGATCGGCAAGTCCGGCCACGTCGGCCAGAAGATCGCAGCAACGTTCGCCTCGACAGGCAGTCCCGCCTTTTTCGTTCACCCGAGCGAGGCGAGCCACGGCGACCTCGGCATGATCACGAAAGAGGATGCGATCGTCGCACTGTCTTGGTCAGGGGAAACCGTCGAATTGGCCAACATCATCACGTATGCTCGCAGGTTCGGCGTACCACTGATCGCGATCACCTCTCAGTCGGGATCGGCATTGGGCAAGCAGGCGACGGTGGTGATCGAGTTGCCGAAAGCAAAAGAGGCCTGCCCCCATGGACTGGCCCCGACCACGTCGACGACGATGCAGCTCGCCACGGGCGATGCCCTTGCAGTCGCCCTGCTCGAATCCAAGGGCTTTACCGCCCACGACTTCAAGGTCTTCCACCCTGGCGGCAAACTGGGAGCGAGCCTGAAATACGTCGGCGACCTCATGCATAGCGGCGACCGGATGCCGCTGGTGCGCGAGACCATGGTCATGGGCGACGCCTTGCTCGTGATGACAGAGAAAAGCCTAGGCTGCCTCGGCGTCGTCGATGCGAAGGGGCGCCTCGTCGGCATGATAACGGACGGCGATCTGCGCAGGCACATGGGGCCTGACCTCCTGCATTCCCCAGCAGCCGAGATCATGACGCGCACGCCGAACACGCTTTCGGCCGATGTCCTCGCTTCGGCCGCCCTCGAGCAATTCAATGCGAAGAAGCGGACGCAGATGTTCGTGGTCGAGAACGGCAAGCCGATCGGCATCATCCATATTCACGATCTGCTGCGCGCCGGAGTCGCCTGACACCGGAAACTGTCAATTGACCGCGAATGGCAGCGGTGCCAAGCGGGCAGATCCGATCGACACTTCCGTGGCCAGAGCCGCCAGGATCCCGGGCTCGGCGCTGTTGCGGATCATGATGCCGATCGCCTCGCCCAAGGCGAGAGCCACCTCACCGGGTGTGGCAAATCCTTCTGCCGCGGCGATCGACGCAATCCGCCCCCGGTGACGCGCGGCGGCGGGCCTCAAGAGTACCCGTGGCCGATGGCTGACTGGCACCGTCAGGACCGGGTAAGGCATCGTTCCCATGTGGCTCTCGGCCCGTGCAACAGCACGGTCGAGATCGGGGAGACGAGCGGTCGGGTCGCGATCGATCAGTGCTTCGGCGACCAGATCGAGTACGGTTGGCGCGATCCCCTTCGATTCCGAGTAGGTTTCTCCGTTCGCGAAGAGAACGCCGTCTGCCCATGCACCCAGAACCCACCCGCCGTCGGTAATCTCGAGCGGGGACCGCCGAGCGGTCTCGGCTGCCCGCAAGGCGCACTCGGCCGCCAACGTCGCCATGACCGCCACGACCGATGCTTCATGGCTGCCTACGGGCTGGTCAACCTGCGCACTGACGGGCTGGTAGGCGTCGCAAAGGTAGCAGGTGAGCGCCCTGCCGGCCCGCACCAGGCGGCGCCTGAGGGAGAGCACTTGGCCGTGTCCCGCAGCCAGTTTGCGAAAGGCGACGATTTCGGCGCCGCCGTACGTGGCAACATCGGGAGTGGCGGCAGACTGATCACGCGACATGAACGCGAGGCTCCGACCCGCCGACTGCTGCGCGGGGGCGCGACGCGGGTTCGCACGACTTTGGCGTCCATCGATGAAGAACACGTTTGCAAGAAGTGTTTTTCCCATGTGCGCGGTTGGATCGGAATCATTGCCCTGCAGGCGACGGCCTCGCCGCGAACATCGGGCGCGCAAAAATCACATTTCTCCTTGATATCGCGTGATAAATTGCCGTTGCCCTCTGCTCGGTGCCGGAAGAGGCATCCCCCCGAGGGCATCAGATGCGGTCCCCGGCGCGCGCCGGGCACGCGTGCGACAGGTCGCGGTTCCCATGTTATCCTGTGCTTTGGTGGTGGTTGGGTTTCAGTACCATGGCGGCAAATCGGGGGTCTCAAGGCGTTCTGCAGGTCGGTCCAGAGCAGCTCTTTGCAGGTGCTCAGAGGGCAGAAGCAGACGGTCGGCTGGAATATGCCGCTAAGCTCTATCGGCAGCTGGCCGATGCGTATCCTACCGCACGCGAGGCTTATGATGCGCGCGACGCACTCCTCAGGCTGTCGTCAACGGCTCAGAAGGCGCCGCAGTTCGATCAGCACCATTTTCAGCTGCAGACCGGGACTGCTCACCACGGTCAGCAGCTCGACCCACACCAGTACGCCGCGCAGCCCGGTCACAATCACGGCGGTTGGGTTGCGCAGCCGGCGCATGGGCACCTGGCCCATGGGTCGATGGGAAATCCGATCCATCCCACGCACGAGCACGCAGCTCCGCAGCGTCGCGAAGGCCAACGCAAGGCAAGGCCTTCCAAACCACTCGCCGACCCGTCCGAACCTGCCATCGGGCCCAGCTACAGGACCGGCAGGTTCGTCGCGATGATGCTGTCCTCTTTCGGATGGCTGCTGCTCGCCGGCTCCGTGTTGTGCGTGGTGATCCTGGTACTCGCACTGACGGTGGGCGCCATGCCGCGCGGATTGCGCGAGTTGGCGATCAAGCAACTTCCCTTGGCGATCGGCGGCACGACGGGAATGCTCGTTCTGGGCCTCTTGTCCGTCTTCGCCGGGCAGTTGGCGCGCGCCGTCTTCGACACGGCGGAGTCACTGCGCCAGTCCACCGGCCGCGCAGACCGCTGACCGGCCGGCTTCCTCAATCGAGTTGTGGCCTGCGGAAAGCGGTGATTTTTCCCCCGCCCAACCGTTCAATTCGCCGAGCAGCCTCATCGAGAGGCTCCACGACCGTCAACATGTGGTGACCATTCGCATGGAGCACCATGATCGCATCGGTCATGATCCCGACGTGCCCGCGCCAAAACACGAGATCGCCCCGCTGGAGGCCTTCAAGATCAGCTTGAACTTCAAGGGCGGTCCCGATTTCGTCGCGTTGCATATCGCTGTCTCGGGGACATGGCCGGCCTGCGGCATGCATGGCCATCTGGACGAGGCCGGAGCAGTCCAGACCTACGCGCGTGCGCCCGCCCCAGAGATAAGGCGTGCCGATCAGGCGTTCGGCTATCTCGACGTAGTCTCGCGCAAACTCGCCTGCGTGCGCGGTATGGCGCGCAATCAGAAACCCGCCCCCCTGGAGCGCCAGAAACCGTTCGTCCTGGGTGGACGCGGTGAGCAACGCATTGAGACTCAGGTGCATCAGTGGCGGCGTCTTGATGTCAGGTTGGGGATAAACAAACGTTCCCACCGCGTTCACGCGATGGGTTGCCGCTTCCCCGCCGTCGAGCAATGCGTCGGACCTGACGTAACCGACGTAGCCGTCGATCCGGCTTTGAACCCATGCCCAGCCCTCGCGTTCTTCGAACACGCCGACGGGCTCGCCAAAGATGAGTTGCGTATCGATGCGCGAATCCGAGGTAGGCGATTCGAGCAGCGGAACCATTGGAACGCCGGCGCGCTTTTCCGTAGCAGGAACGAAGCGGTTCGATGCGACCCTGCCGGCCAGCCGTATGTCGGCGAGGTCGTCCCGATAGGCATTCCGGCGCCGATCCGGCGGGGGTAGCGTGCTGCCTTCCACGTTGGTCACTTGCCGCTCCGCTGCTTTCGCACCATGCGTTCTATCGTAGCAAACAATGCCCGTGCACTCTGTACCTCGCCCCCCTTTGGTCCGAGCGCTTTCGGGGACGGGCGCCAACCATAGATGTCGAGGTGCGCATAGCGCTTGGCGTTGCGGACGAACCGGCGAAGGAACAGAGCTGCCGTCACCGAACCGGCAAACGGTCCCTCGCTGACGTTGTTCATATCTGCGACCGGACTGTCGAGGAGCGACTCATAGCTGCTCCAGAATGGCATCCTCCACACCGGGTCCGCAACGCCGAGGCCGCAAGCACCGAGTTCGTTCGAGAGAGCCTCGTCAGTGCAATAGAACGGCGGCAGCTCGGGGCCCAAAGCGACCCGCGCTGCGCCGGTCAGGGTCGCCACCGAGATCATCAGATCCGGCGCCTCCTCATCGGCGAACGATAGGGCGTCGGCCATGACGAGCCGTCCCTCCGCATCGGTGTTTCCGATCTCGACGGAGATTCCCGCACGGGACCGGACGACATCGCCTGGCCTGAACGCATTCCCTGAAACCGAGTTTTCGGCCACGGCAAGCAACACCCGAAGGCGCACATCGAGATCCGCCGCCATGATCATATGAGCCAGAGACAGCACGGTGGCCGCTCCGCCCATGTCCTTCTTCATGAGCAACATCGCGGACGATGGCTTCAGATCGAGCCCGCCCGTATCGAAGCATATCCCTTTACCGATGAGGCTCACGGTCAGGGCCTTGGCCGATCTCTTACCGCCTTGCCATCTCAAATCTATGAGGCGCGGCTCTCTCGTGGATGCCCGCCCGACCATGTGGATCATGGGAAAGTTTTGGGCGAGCAGCTCATCGCCGACGATGGCCTGCGCCACGACGTCGTGGCGCTCGGCCAAGTCGAATGCCGCTCGCTGCAACTGCTCGGGTCCCATGTCGCTTGCGGGCGTGTTGATCAGGTCGCGGCCTGCATTCACAGCCTCGACCAAGGCAGTGAGCCGCTTGCGGTCGACTTGCGAGGGAATGGTCAGGAGCGTCGCCTTCACGCCCTGACGGCCTTTGTAGCGGTGGAACCGATATGAGCCGAGAGCCCAGGCGGATGCAGCGAGCTGAAAATCGGCGAGCTTGGTCGCGAGGGAGTAAACTCCCGGGGGCAGCAGGCTGGGGAGCAGGCCGACCAAAACTTCCGCCCTCTGCATCGGGTCCCCCTCGCTGCGTGGCGTGCCACCGACACCGAAGACGACGGCAGCCACGCCACCGTCTGACGATGGCACGAGCACCGGTTTGCGGGCACTGGCCTTGAATCCATTCGCGGCGAGCCAACGGCGATTCTTGTCACTCAGACCGTCGATCTCCGCGAGTTCCGTGTCATTGGAAACCAGCCAAATCGGCACGGCGTCGCGGAAATCGGGCTCGGCGAACGGCCAGCGCTCGTGGCAGTTCCATTGGATCTGATCGCGTGTTTCGATAGGCATGTGTGACCGTGTCCAAACTTTTTCGGCATCGCACCCGCGCTGCTCGCGCGATTGGAGCCACCGAGATCCTGTTCACGCTCTCGCGCGCTGAGACAGCAAGGTTGCGACTACGATGAGCGACGCGCCCACCAACGTCGACAGACCAGGGACGTCTCCGAAAAAGAAATAGCCAAAGAGGCTGCCCCAGACGAGCACGACATAGTGGACGGGTGCGAGCCTTGCCGCTTCTGCCCTGGCGAACGCCATGGCGAGGAGCGAGTGCCCCACAACTCCCAAGGCCCCGATCAAGAAGTAAACGGCCAAGTCATAGCCCACGATCGGCCGCCAGACGTACACGCCCGGCGCGAGGAGCAGCAGCGCCGGTCCGGCGTTCTGGAACAGGACGATCACCGGGAGAGGGTCGTGATTGGCCCTGGCTCGCAGAATGATGATGACTAGCGCGAAAAAGACCGCCGAGACCACAACGGCGCCGGCGCCGAGAAGGGCATCGTTGCCGTAAGCCTTAGCACCGATCTGCCCACCGACGATCACGAGCATTCCAGCTATGCCCGCGATAAGTGCCAAGCCTATCCGGGCATCCAATCGCTCCTTGAGCAGAAGTGCTCCAAACAGGGCGATGAACAATGGCGAGAGAAACGACAGGGCCATTGCTTCCGCCATCGGCAACTTCGATAGCGCATAGAAGAAGCTGACAGCGGCCACGACGGCCAGAACCGATCTGGTGGCGTTGTACTTCAGTGCCGCACGCGTCGGCCACTGGGGACCCGACCAAACGAAGAACGCGGCGGCCCAAAGGGTACCCATCCCGAAGCGTAAGAATGCAATCTGAAACGTCGGATAGCGCGCCGTGAGCGTCTTGATGCACGCATCCATCAGCGTCAGGAACCCCTCGGCGGCCGCGGCAAGCGCCACGGCGCGAGGCAATGTATCAACGATTGCCACGGAGGTCGGTACCCGAACCGGAGTGAAGCTCGGCCCCACCTCTACGATCCGTCACCGCTGATGGCAAATCCGATCCTCGACCGCTCCCGGTGCGGTCGGTAGCCAATCCCTTTTTACGCAGCCTGCCTCGTCGGCTTCAGCGCGATGGTAAGACCGGAGAGAAACGCGAGTCCGCCGATCGTGGTCAGCATGATGTTGACCGCGGCCCAGTCGCTCTTCCCGCTGGCGAAACCGGCGTAGCCGATTAGGACCGGGATTGCGCCAAGAGCGATCGTACTCGCACCGAACACGATGGAATTGAACGTCGCCAGAACCGATGTCCATTTCGTAGCGCCGTCGTCTCGCTCCGCCAGACCCGCCACCACAAGGCACAACCCGGCGCAGAGGGCAGACACGATGAACGCGCCGCTCCAAGTCGACCATACCATGATCAGCGTGTAGGTCAGGAACGTGCAGATCGCGCTCCATGCCCACAGCATCCCCATGTAGCGGGATACCACAGCAAGCGGGGCCACGGCCGAGCCGGACTTTTCGATCGCCGCGCGGTATTCGCGGGCAGCAAGGGCCACAATCACCGTGGCAACAATTCCTGAAAGAGCCAAATGCAGTGCACTGTGCTCGGTCGCTGCGGTCAGCACCAGGGCAGACGCCGCCATCGTGATGCTGAGAATCCAAATAATCGTCGACGACATGGTCTGTCCCCCATTGCGCTCGTCCAGACTACGCAACGTTGTTTTCCCGACTGCTAAGGGTTTCGCTAAAATTTTCCGTAAAGGCCGATCCCCTGTCGGGAGGGCCTGCATCAACGGTTTGGGAAGGGCTCTGCAGCACAATCGTGGGCTTCTAGGATGCCCGGGAGAGCACAGATGGGCGACGAACCTGCAGTGGTCCGGCGCGGGCTGCTGACCGGCGGCATTGCCGCAGGGCTTCTCGTCGCCGAGGCGTCCGCCGCCGCGGCGGCAACTCCCACGGCCGGCAGTGCGCCGACCCAGCCGAGGGGAGGCATCGTGCCGGCATCTCAATTCGGCATCCTCGGTGATCAGGATGCAGACCAGACGGCACGTCTCCAAGAGGCCATCGACCGCTGCGCGGCGCAGGGGGCGGCCCTGGTACTGCCTGCCGGGCGTATCCGCATAAGACAGCTGCAGATGCGTGAGGGGTCATGGTTGATCGGCGCGGCTCGCGGCACGGGCTTGACGTCAGCCTCCTTGGGAGCGGGTCTCGTCGCACATGGGCTCAACGTGCTGCGGCTGGAAGGAATTCATGTCGACGGGGGCGGATCGGAAAACGGCAGCGACACAGCCCTGCTCGAAGCCAAAGACTGCCGCTCGCTGACCGTCAGCGGCGCGACCTTCGTGAATGCGGGGGGAACCGCTCTGCTGCTCGAGCGTGTTGCAGGAGTGCTCACCAACACGACGATCACACACGCCGGTTCGAGCGCAATCAGGGCAATCGATTCCCGAGGGCTCGAGATCAGCGGCTGTGTCATCTCGCATTGCGGGATCGTGCCCCAGGCGGTGGTGTAACTGGCCGGTCATGGGCTGAGCTCGATG
>CAYMEB010000211.1:0-8481 GCA_964389095.1 uncultured Hyphomicrobiaceae bacterium | reverse complement strand
GAGCCGATCGCCATCACGCCTGCTGAGCGGAGCTGCTATTCAGAGGTTCCTTAACGACCGAATCAAGCAAAGGTGCCGTTGCCCTCTTGAGCCGCCCGAAACGGGCGAATCTTGCGATTCGAGAGATTCCCATTAGCCGAAACTGCAAACCCGTTTAGGTTGCGGATGTCCAATGAGTCGCGTGCCGATCATCCGTTGCGTGTCGATGGCGCGCCATCCTTCCCACCGAGGTCAAATGCCGACCAGTCGACACGCAAACCTGTCCGCGCGGGTGCTCGCCTCCGCTTTCGCCGCCACGACAGTGTGCGCGAATGCGCTGCAACCGGCTCCGGCCCTGGCGCAGCCGCTGCCGGAGGTCGTGCATCGAGCGCTGGAGACGCATCCGGAACTGGGCGCAATCCGCTTCAACCGACGCGCGATAGACCATGAATTGACGGCCGCGCGCGGGCTGCGCCTTCCCACTGCCGATGTGCGTAGCAGCGTCGGCCGGCACAAGGACTACACCAACACCGCCCTCGGCATCGAAACCGGCGAGTTCCATCGCCACCGCGAGGTTTCGGGGGTCGTCTATCAGCGGCTCTATGACGGCTTCGAGGCGAGGCATGAGGAGGCGCGCCAGAAAAATCGCGTCGAGTCCGCACGTTGGCGCGTGAATGACACGGCGAACTCGATCGCGCTGCGGGTCGTGCAGGCCTACCTCGAGCTACAGCGGGCTGCCGCCGTTCTGTCGGCTGCACGGGCCAACCTGCGCGCGCATCAGGCTCTGATGGCGCGGGTCAGCGCTCGCGTCGATGGTGGACGCGGCAGTTCGTCGGACGCCAGCGAGGCCATCGGCCGGACAGCAAATGCTCAGGCCATCGTCGCCGAGGCCGAGGCGCGGCTTCGGGATGCCGATGCCATGTACCGCGCCGCGACGGGAGGTCCGCCTGGCGCTCTACAGCCGGTCGCCACGCCCGCGGCCTCGATGCCGGGCAGCGCCGAGCAGGCCGTCTCCGAGGCTTTGGTCGCCGCGCCATCGATTCTCGCGACCCATCACGACGTTACCGCGGCGCAGGCCGCCGTCGGTAGCGCCTATGCGCGCTTTCATCCCCGTGTGAATTTCGAGCTGAGCACCGATCACGCCTGGGGCAACACGGAAGCGGGCGACCGCACGATCGATACCAGGGCCATGGTCGTGGTCCGCTGGAACCTTCTCAACGGTGGGATCGACAAGGCCCGCGTCTGGGAGGCGAAAGCGCGCGCGCTGGAGGCCGGCGAAATCTCTTCGAACACGCAGCGCATCGTCGAGCGCGAGGTTCGCACGTCCTGGAATGCGATCGTGGCGGCCAATGCGCGCGTGCCGGCTCTCCGCCGCCAGCTGGAGCAGGCGCGCCTGACGCGTCAGGCCTACGGCAAGCAGTTCAACTCCGGCCAACGCCGCCTGCTCGACCTTCTCAACATCCAGGGCGAGGCCTTCGTTGCCGAAGCGACGCTGCGCACCGAGGAGTTCTCACGTCTCTACAACAGCTATCGTCTGATCGCTGCCATGGGACGGCTGGTTCCCGCCCTGGGCATCGAGATGCCCGCGGAAGGTTCCGTGCCGCATGCCCCGAGGGTGGTCGATGGCTGGCGCGACGGTTGGAACAACTGGCGGACGGTGCTGCGCGACTATCACGGCAATCCCGAATCGAAGAAAACCGAGCCGGGCAAGCGCGTATCGGGCTGGGAGCCTGTGAAGTGAGCGGACGGGGCTCGCCACAGGGGACGGGCGCCGAGGGCAGGCCATGCTGAAAACCGGCAGCGTGCAGGAACTTCTGGAGCGCTTGCGCGCCGCAGCCGCCACCCTCGGAGCAAGCACGCCTCACGAGGCCGGCGGGTCCGGCGGCGGCGACGACGTCTTGTTTCAAGCGCTTTCTGACGTTTCGAGGCACTACGGCCTCTCGTTCCGGCCGCATGCGATCCGCGCGGGTATCGCTCTCGTCTCTGGTCGCTTGCCCCTCGAGCATCTGCCGCAGGCCGCCTCGCGTGCGGGCCTCGAAGCCGAGGTCGTCCGCCTCCAAATCGCGTCTCTGGCGGCAGGGCCGTTTCCGCTTCTGCTTGTCCATACGGACAGATCCGCCGACATCGTCTGGGACTACGATACCGAAAGCGGCGCGCTTCTGAGCGCGCCGGGATCTCCCGATGCGCGAGCGCGCATCGCGCCCGACGAACTGAGCAGGATCTGGACCGGCAGCGCCGTTCGTTTCAAGCCGGCCCCGCGTGCGGAGGATCGGCGCGGCGCGGAGGCCATTGCCTCGTCGCGCCCGGACTGGTTCCTGCCTGCCTTCCGCATGAGCCGGCGCGTCTACGCCGAGGCGATCACCGCAACACTTGCGCTGAACGTTCTCGCGCTGGCCATGCCGCTGTTCACGATGAACGTCTATGATCGCGTCCTGCCGAATGCGGCGGCCGAAACGCTATGGGCGCTCGCGATCGGAGTGCTTTTGGCGACCGGCTTCGACTTCCTTATCAAGACGCTGCGTGGCCGTTTTGTCGACCACGCCGCCAGGCGCGCCGATGTCGTGCTGTCGAGTCTCATTTTTTCACGAGTGCTCGGCGCGCGCTTGCAGGGCGGCGCACAATCGGCGGGCGTGCGAGCGAATACCCTGCGCGAATACGAGACGCTGCGTGAATTCTACAATTCCGCGACCCTGACCACCTTCGGTGACCTTCCGTTCCTCGCCCTGTTCGTGCTGATGACGTGGGTGGTCGGAGGCTCGCTGGTCCTGGTGCTTCTAGTCGCCATCCCGGTCGTGCTCGCGATTGCCTGGGCGACTCAACGCCATCTCGTAGCCCTCAGTGAGACCTCCTTCCGCGACGCCGCCCAGAAGAGCGCGGTCGCCGTCGAAGCTCTTTCGACGCTGGAGACGATCAAGGCCGCGCGCGCGGAGAGCTTCGTGGCGGCGAAATGGGAACGCGCGGTCGCCGATCAGGTCCGATCCTCAACCCAGATCAGGCACATCTCCAACCTCGGCATCAACGCCGTCCACGTTTCCCAGTCGGTGGCGCAGGTCTTGATGATCGTCGTCGGTTTCTACATGGTGGCCGCCGGCACGTTGATCACCGGTGCTGATCGCGGCCACGATGCTTGCCGGCCGCGCGCTGCAGCTGCTCGCGCAGATCGCAGGAATTGTCGCGCGCCTGCATCAGGCGCGTCTGTCCCATCGCTCACTGACGGCAATCGTCGAGGCGCCGCAGGAGCGCCCGGACGACGCAGAGCTGATCTCCGACTTCCCGGCTGGAGGCGCGATCGCTTTCGAGGATGTCGTGTTCGGCTACGATCCGGATGGCCCACCGGCGCTCCGCGGGGTGAGCTTCTCGATTGCACCGGGAGAGCGCGTCGGGATCGTCGGGCCGATCGGAACCGGCAAAACCACGGTCCTGAGACTGGTACACGGGCTTCATCTGCCACGGTCCGGCCGTGTGCTGGTCGGTGGCATCCCCACCAATCTCGCCGATCCCTCCGCCCTGCGCGCCCGCATCGGTTACGCCATGCAGCAGGCGGACCTGTTTCACGGAACGATCCGGTCGAATTTGGCCATGACGACGCAGGGCGCGAGTGACGCCGATCTGATGTCCGCGGCACAGGCCGCCACGCTCGCTGATTGGGCGCTGCGTCTCCCCAAGGGTTTCGATACCCCGGTGAGGGAGCGCGGTGCCGGGCTCTCCGGCGGTCAGCGTCAAACCGTAGCGCTGGCGCGTGCTCTCGTGGGCGTCCCGCCGATCGTCCTGCTCGACGAGCTGACGAGCGAGTTGGACACCAACAGCGAACGCGAGGTCGTCGCGCGTCTGCGCCGGGATCTGGACGGCCGCACCGTACTCCTCGTAACGCACAGGCCGGCGCTTCTCGATCTGGTGGATCGCCTGATCGTCATCGACAACGGCAAGGTCCATCTCGATGGACCCAAGGCGGCGGTCCTCGCATCCTTGGCTTCTGGTGCGCGCACGCGCGCTGCCCGCGCCGGGGAGAATGCGCGATGAGCGATCAACCCGCGTCTGTCGCGCCGCCACGATCCTCTCCGCTCCCGCAGCGGTCGCGCTCTGCGGTCCCTTCCGCGATCAGCGCCGATCTCATGGCGCCGATGCCCCGCGGAATGTCCGTGCTCATGGGCCCTCTGATCTCGTTGGTCGGGATCGGGGTATTGTGGGCCTCGGTTGCTCGCCTGCAGGAGGTCACCACCGGCCGCGGCCGGGTGATTCCGGCGAGCAAGATCCAGGTCGTTCAGAATCTGGAAGGCGGCATCGTACGCGAAACCCTGGTGCGCGAAGGGGCCCTGGTGCGCGAGGGACAGATCATCCTGCGCATCGACCCCACTCTGGCCGGCTCCTCGCTCGGTGAGGCCCGTGAGAAGCTCTACGGCCTCAAGGCCCTGGTCGCGCGCCTGGAGGCTGAGGTCGAGGGCCGCGAACTCGAGTTTCCCCAGGACGTGATCGAGCAGCGGCCGGATCTGGCGGGGCATCAGCGCGATCTTTTCCAGGCCCGCCGTCGCGAAATCGAGGGCGCATTGTCGGCACTCGATCTGCAGGAGCGACAGCGGCGACAGGAAGTCGCCGAGGCTGAAGCCCGGATCGGCACGCTCAAGCGGGCGTTGTCGATCGCGACGCAGGAACTCGAACTGATCCGCCCGCTCGAGCGCACGCGCGCCGCATCGCGCTCGGAGCTGCTCGCCGCGGAAGCCAAGGTGAACGATCTGTCGGTAAGCCTGACCGCCACGGAGCTCGCGGTGCCGCGGCTTCAGGCGGCGATGGAGGAGGCATCCTGGCGGCGCGCCGAAAAACTGCAAGCCTACCGCGGGGATTCGCTTCAGAAACTCTCGGCCGCGCGTGTCGAGCTTGCCGCACTGGGCGAGGCGAGCCGGTCGAGCGAGGACAAGGTGGCGCGCACGACGATCCGCGCGCCCGTCAATGGCGTGATCAAGACCGTCCACGTGACGACCGCTGGTCAGGTCGTCCAACCGGGTCACAGCCTCGTCGAGATCGTTCCGCTCGACGATCACCTTCTCATCGAGGCTCAGGTGCGTCCCCAGGACATCGCCTTCTTGCGTCCCGGGCAGGAGGCGCTGGTGCGCATCACGGCTTACGATTTCGCGCTCTACTCAGGGCTCAAGGGGCGCGTCGAGCAGATCGGCGCCGACAGCGTGACGACCGAAAAAGGTGAGAGCTATTATCTCGTCCGCGTGCGAACCGAGAGAGCCTATCTCCAGCACGGTGACGAGCGGCTGGCGATCATCCCGGGCATGGTCGCCGAGGTGGACGTCATCACCGGCTCCAAGACCGTGATCGCCTATCTGACCAAACCTCTGACCCGCATGCGCCAGACGGCGATGCGTGAACGCTGAGCGGCGCAGGCTGTACTGTCGCCACTCCGCGAACCGACACGATCCGGCCAGAATCCTCCGTAAGCGTCCGTTGGAAACGAATCTCAGCCGGTCCGCCGATGCGCAATCTGAACCCAGACCATCTGCTCGCCTTCGTCACCGTCGTCGAGAAAGCGAGCTTCACGGCCGCCGCACGCGCCTTGAATCTGTCCCAGCCGGCGGTGAGCCAGCAGGTACGTGATCTGGAGGCGCGCTGCGGGGCGACGCTGGTCGACCGCAGCGGCCGGACACCGAAGTTGACCGAGGCCGGCAGCCAGATGATCGGTCACGCCCGCCGCATTCTGGCGGATCAGGAAGAAGCTTTGACCGCACTGCGGAGACTGAAGACCGCAAACTCGAACCGGCTTCGGGTCGGCATGAGCACGACGGGGATGATACATCTGGCGGCGCCCGCGCTGCGGCGTTTCCGGGCGGGCAATCCCAAGGTCGCGCTCGAGGTCGTCTTGGATACCTCGCCTCATCTCGTCGAGCTGGTTCGGGAGAATGACCTCGACCTCGCCATCGTGACGCTGCCGCAGGACGAGCGTGGGCTCAAGGTGACCCCCTGCCTGGAAGAGGAAATTGTCGCGATCGTGCCCAAGTCGTTCGGTGACCTGCCGGAAATCGCGGTGCCGAGTTATCTCAGTGAACTCGACCTCGTCGCGGAGCGGCGCGATTCGATGCTGAAAAGCGAAATCGAGCAATGGTTCTCCGCCGCCGATGTCGAGCCGCGGTACGTCATGCAGCTGGAGCATCTGGAGGCGATCAGAGGCGTCGTATCGGCAGGGCTTGGCGCCGCCGTTGTCCCGCGCGTGCTTCTCAAAGGCCGCGACAACGATGATTTCTCCATTCTGGGGCTCAAGCCGCGCCTGGCGCGGCGGCTGGCCGTCATTGTCCGCTCCGACAGGCCGAAGCCTGATCCGGCTGCTGCGCTCCGCAAACTGATTCTGGAAGAAGCCGCTGCGGCAGCCTGAGGCCCGGATGGAGCCGATGCCCGTCATCAGCCGTGAGTACGCCGCTCCTCAGCGGCCTGCGGCGGCGAGCTTGTCCTTGCTGGCCGGTACAAGGGCCACGCTCTCGCCGCACCCGCAGGCGCTGGTCTGGTTCGGATTGTCGAACACGAATTGAGCGGCCATGCGGTCGATCCGGTAGTCCATACGCGTGCCCAGCAAGTAGAGCACGGCCTTGGGATCGATGATCACGCGGGCGCCGTCGTGCTCTACGACCTCGTCGAACTTCCCGACCTCGCTCGTCCACGTCATCGTGTATTCCATGCCGGCGCAGCCACCCTTGGTGACACCGATCCGCAGACCGACCACCTCGGGCCCTTTGTCGGCCATGATCGAGCGGATCCGCGCGGCGGCGGCATCGGTCATGCTCATCACCTGCATCCGTGGACGCGGGGATTGGCTCATAGTCGGCTCTCCAGGAACGGGCGGCCAGAACGACCGGCCCGGCGCGCTTCGACGTAACCGACATCATATAGGATCAGTTGCACCAAATGCGAAGGGCCGGCCTCGCTTCGGCTCCGCCTGGCGGCCGGGTCGCCCGGTCGGGGCAGGGGCCGGTCCAAGGCGGCATGTTCTGGGCCTGACGGCTGCGGCTTGGAGCCCTTATAAGTCCTGGTTGGCCGCCCGACGCCTCGGGACTGCGGTCGAGAACCTGCCGGGCAAGGGAAACAAGGGCATGTCGAGAGTTGGAGTTTCGCTTGCGCTTGCCGTGCCGGTACTCTTCGCCCAGGTGGTGTCGGCAACCGAAGGCATCCTCACTCCCGATTTGATCGGCCGCATCCTCGCCGAGAGTTATCCCCAGTCCGTTTCGGCCGCGACTGAGGGGGCCGTGCGGGTGGCCGGCAAGCATGTCGTGCAGATCCCTCCGGCAGATCCATCCAGGTCCAGAGCTGAGGTCCTCGACCATGCCGGCGTCGCCGACATGTTCCTCGATCGCTACCCCCTCGGCAACCTCCCTGGCGCTCCCCGACGCGGCCACGATCCCGGTCGCGTGCGCGCCAAGGCATTTTTCGATCTCATGTACGGCGACTGCGCGAAGGGGGAAGTCGAGCAGAACCTGGTCGAAGTCGTCTGGCTGCCCCGCAAGTCGGGGGAGCGGGTGCGGGTAACGCGGATCAATGGCGTGGCGGAGAAGCTTTCTGCCGTGAGTCGAGAACTCGATGCCCTGCCGTCGAGGTTCGATGTGTTCCTGAAGCCCTCTGCTGGTGGCTACGTCTGTCGAAGCGTCGCAGGCAGCGAGCGCGCGAGTGCGCACGGCTGGGGCATCGCAATCGATATCGCCGTCAAGGGCGCACACTATTGGCGCTGGTCATCGAGAATCCCGCCCGCCGAAGGCAGCGTGTTTTCCTACCGCAATACCATTCCCGATGAGATCGTCGAGGTATTCGAGCGCCACGGCTTCATTTGGGGCGGGAAATGGTATCATTACGACACGATGCATTTCGAATACCGCCCGGAACTCATCGCAGCAGCGGCACACTCCCGTTGAGTGCGAGCATGCGGATTGCAGATATTCCCCACCGCCGCTGCGCACCCTGGGCGCGCCGGCAAGAACGGGGCGCGCTTCTGCGACGCCGTAGAGACGCCCTTGAAAAGCGACCGCCCGGCTGCGTGTGCGGCCGGGCGGCTGAGCTCACCAGTAGAACCGCACCACGCGGCGGCGGCGGCGCCAGTACCGCCGGCGGCGACGGCGCCAGTAGTAGTATTGGGTCTTCTCCATGATCGGATCGACCGAGCCGACCGTCTCAGGTCCCACCTGCAACGGCGCGGCTTCTGCCGAGCTCGACAGCAGCGCCGACCCACCGATCGCAGCCGCGCTGGCGCCGAGCATCAGGCCGAACAACTTTCGTCGACTTAGGTCTGCCATGGGGGAACCTCCTGGATCAGTGGAAGCATGACATTACACCCAACGCAGTGCCGCGCAAATTCCGTCGAAAGGCTCATCGAGAATTTTGGTTGCCGGAGTTTGAGGCGAGATTGTTCGGGCCTAATGACTCATGTCGCTCAGGCAACGCCGGCCTGAACTAAGGGGACAGGCATGTCTTCAAGGGCTTCCTCGTCTTCTCCAGCACCGTGCCCGACGTCAGGCTCGTCTG
>CAYMEB010000210.1:0-8526 GCA_964389095.1 uncultured Hyphomicrobiaceae bacterium | reverse complement strand
GCGCCGAAGCCGAGAGCCACGAGGCTGTCGATCACGGTGCGCGAGTTCGGCGCGTAGGCCTGGCCGAGCCAGCCCTTCACGAGCGCCATGTAATAGAGCGTGCAGCCCAGCAGCGCGAGGCCAGCCACCAGAAGACCGGTGATCGCACCGGCCTTGAACGCCATGCTCAGACCGCCCGCGAGCGACTGCATCGCAGCCTGCGCCGTGCGGACGTTGGCTCGAACCGAGACGTTCATGCCGATGTAGCCGGCCACGCCCGACAGAATTGCACCGATCGCGAAACCGATGGCGACGAGCCAGCCGAGCAGGATGCCGAGCAGTACGAACACCACGCCGCCGACGATGGCGATGGTCCTGTACTGGCGGTCGAGATAAGCCGCTGCGCCTTCCTGAACGGCGGCGGCGATCTCCTGCATCCGCTTGGAGCCGGGATCCGCCTTGAGAACGGATTGGCCGGTTAGGTAGCCGTAAACGAGCGAGGCGACGCCGCAGAGGACGATCGCCCACAAGATATTGTCCATGTCTTTCTATCCCCCGATTGAATGGGAAGCACACCCGGCGCTTACCGAGACGCGGAACCGGCGCGAGAGAACGAGGCCGGCGTTGGAAGACCCGCGCCGATGCCACGAAAAAGCCCGATGAGATCACGGTTCTGCCGCGATTCGCGGCCGGACCATGCCAAATGTCGCTAGCCGGTGCAACCAGGGACGCGCGCCGACTTTGGTCGTGCGGCCGCCCCAGAGGGGAGAGTGATCGCGGGTGCGTGCGCGGCGCGCACCACCCGCCCGCACGTCATTTCGGGAATTTCTTGAGGTAGGCGATCACGTCCTGACGGTCCTGATCATCCTTGAGGCCGGCGAATGCCATCTTATTGCGCGGCATGTAGGCCATTGGATTCACGAGATATTTGTCGAGTTCTGCCTCGGTCCAGACCAAGCCGCCGGCACCGGCCTGCTTGTTGGCGTCGGAGTAGGCGAAGCCTTCCACCGTGCCCGCCTTGCGCCCCACGATCCCGTTCAGGATCGGGCCGACCTTGTTCTTGGCGTCGGGGCCGACATCGTGACAGGCGCGGCATTTCTTGAACACGTCTTCGCCGGCGTCGGCGTTGCCCTGTGCCGCCGCACCGGTCGCGGTGGCGGCAGCGAGTGCGGCGCCGACGATCGCCGGGCCGATCAACCTGGCAAACTTCATCCCTGAACATGCTCCTCGATGAGACCCGACGCAGTTCCGGGTACTATAACAATGTGGTGGGCAGAGACCGCGTGACGAATGGCAGCACGCAGCACCGCCATAGGATCTTTCGACCACGCTGGCGGCGGCAGGCGCCAATCAGCGCGCCTTCACGGCGTTCCGCCGACGCTCGGTGGACTGTTCGCTCACCGATTTCGCGGCGGCAGGAGGAACCGGCTTGGGCGTGGATTTCTGCACCGGTTGCGCCGGGATTGCACCGTCCGGCAACGCAGCGGACTTCTGCCAGGACGTCTCGCTGCTGAAGACTTCACCGAGGAACTCGATCAGCGCATTGACCTTGGTCGGCATGAATTCACGGCACGGGTAGACCGCATATATCGCCACCGAGTCCGCGCCGCGATACTGTGGCAGCACCACCTTCAACTCGCCGCGCCGCAGTTCTGGACCGACGTCCCAGAGCGAGCGCAGCCCGATGCCGAGGCCGTCGAGCAGGGCTTGGCGCACGAGATCTGCCGAATTGGAGCGGATATTCCCCTTCACGCGGGTCTGGTGCACCCCATCGGGCCCCTGCAGCTTCCAGAATTCTTGTGCGCCGGCCGACAGGCAGTTGTGGAAGTCGAGATCGGCGAGCTTTTCGGGCGCACCGAAGCGCTCGAGATAGGCCGGCGCCGCGACGATAACCCGGTGGTCGGACGCGAGTTTCTTCTGCACCAGAGAGCTGTCCTGTAGTTCGCCGATGCGGATTGCGACGTCGAAGCCGCGGCTGATGATGTCGACGAAGTCGTCTGTCAGGTTGAGGTCGAGTTCGATCTCGGGATAACGCGTGAGGAACTGAGAGAGGACAGGCGCGATATGCAGCCGCGTGAACGTCGTCGGCGCGGTGACCTTGAGCAGCCCGCGCGCATTGGTGTTGCGCCGCGCGACGAAGTCCTCCGCCTCCTCAACGAGATTGAGGATATCCACGACACGCTTGTAGTAGCCCTCGCCGGTCTCGGTCAGAGTGAGCTGGCGCGTCGTTCTTTGGAACAACCGCGCGCCCAACTCTTCTTCCAGAAGGCTGATGCGCTTCGACACCACCGCCGGCGACAGGTTCATCTCCCGTCCCGCGGCCGACATGTTGCCGGTGCGGGCGACGCGTGCGAAAATCTCCAGGTCAGCGATTGCGGTCACGGTGGTTCCCTCGGCTCGGCCCGGACTTGCGCCCCTTCAAGGGGCAAAAGTCCTTTGCCCAAATGGAATTACCTGCCGCATGGGCGGCAATGTGTCCTCAATTCAATGAAAATCAACAAGACAATTCGCGATCTGTAGAAAACATGGCGGAAATGCGGCCGAGAGCGACAACCCGTTATAACGTCGAACAAAAATCCGGCACAGAAGGAATCTTCGAATGACGTCGATCGCCATGCCGAAGCCAGATTCGGCCACCTTGGCCCGGGCGCCCGCCATCATTCAGGATCTGGTGCGACTGCTCGGCGCCGACCGGGTCCTCTCCGACGAGGACAGTCGTCGCGCCTACGAGACCGACGCCCTCACGGCGTACCGGCGGATGCCCCTCGCCGTGATCCTGCCGCGGGACACCCAGGAGGTCGTGACCGCGCTGAAGTATTGCAAGCAGGCCGGCGTCAAGGTCGTCGCGCGCGGAGCCGGCACCTCGCTGGCGGGCGGCGCACTTCCCGCCGAGGACGCGGTGGTGATCGCCGTGTCGAAAATGAACCGCATCCTCGACGTCGACTACGCCAATCGAACGGCGCGGGTCGAGGCCGGGGTCACCAATCTCGCGATCTCGGCGGCGGCAGGAGTCGGCAGCTTCTTCTACGCACCCGACCCCTCCAGTCAGCTCGCCTGCACGATCGCCGGCAACATCGCCATGAATTCTGGCGGCGCCCATTGCCTGAAGTACGGCGTGACGACCAACAACGTCCTCGGCCTCACCATGGTGATGATGGACGGCGAGGTCGTCGAG
Organism: uncultured Hyphomicrobiaceae bacterium; assembly: GCA_964389095.1. Lineage (GTDB taxonomy): Bacteria > Pseudomonadota > Alphaproteobacteria > Rhizobiales > Hyphomicrobiaceae > JABFRJ01. Next base: position 5,372 of record CAYMEB010000210.1, on the reverse strand, counting down.
ATCGGCGGACAGCATCTCGACAGCCCCGGCTACGACCTGCTGGGCCTCGTGGTCGGCTCGGAAGGACAGTTCGGCATCGTCACCGAGGCGACGGTCCGTATCCTCAGATCGCCGGAAGGCGCCCGCCCGATGATGCTCGGCTTCAGCTCCAGCGAAGTCGCGGGCCAGTGCGTTTCGGCGATCATCGCCAAAGGCATCGTCCCCGTCGCGATCGAGTTCATGGACCGGCCGGCGATTAAGATCTGCGAGGACTTCGCCAAGGCCGGCTATCCGACCGACGTCGAAGCGCTACTCATCGTCGAAGTCGAGGGCTCGGAGGACGAGATCTCCGATCAGCTCACGGAAATCTCCCAGATCGCGCAGACCTTCGACCCCAAGACGATGGTCGTCAGCTCGAGTCCCGAGCAGAGCGCGAAGATCTGGAAGGGGCGCAAATCGGCCTTCGGCGCAGTCGGGCGCCTTGCGGACTATTATTGCATGGACGGCACCATTCCGCTCGGCCGCCTTCCCGAGGTGCTGCGCGCGATCTCGGAAATCTGCACCAACCACGGCCTGCGCGTCGCCAACATCTTCCACGCCGGCGACGGCAATCTGCATCCGCTCATTCTTTATGATGCCAACGACCCGGGCCAATCTTCCCGCGCCGAGCAGGCGGGCGCCGAAATTCTCGGGCTTTGCGTCCAGGTCGGAGGTTGCCTGACCGGCGAACATGGGGTCGGCATCGAAAAGCGGGATCTCATGCGCCTGCAGTTCAACGAGACGGACCTCGCGATCCAGATGCGCATCAAGACGATTTTCGATCCCGATTGGCTGCTCAATCCGGCCAAGGTGTTTCCGCTCGACGGGCGCGAGGCCGCGCTCGAGCCTGCGCCAGTGGCGGCCTGAGGGAGACACGGGTGGACCTGCAAGCTGACATGCGTCCTGCCTATGAGCAGGAAGCCTCGCGACTCTTGATCGAATGCGCCTCGCGCGGCATCGGTGTGGAGGTGATCGGAGGCGGTACCAAGCGCCAGATCGGCCGGCCGCTCTCGCTCTCGCACACGTTCTCTTCGCGCATGATGCGCGGCGTCACCCTCTACGAGCCGACCGAGATGGTCATGTCCGCCCGCGCCGGCACCACCATCGGCGAGATTTCCGCGATGCTCGCGAAGGAAGGACAGATGCTGTCCTTCGAACCGGCCGAATACGCGGGCCTCACTCAAACACCGCCGGCCGCAGCCACGATCGCGAGCATCTTCGCGACCAACGCATCCGGCCCGCGTCGCGTCCATGCCGGGGCCGCCCGCGATCACCTGCTCGGCATCAGGGGCGTGAACGCGCGCGGCGAGATCTTCAAGAGCGGCGGGCGGGTGATGAAGAACGTCACAGGCTACGACGTCGCGCGCGCGCTCTGCGGGTCATGGGGCACGCTCGCCTTTCTGACGGAGGTCACCTTCAAGGTCGCGCCGATTCCGCCGGCGACGACGACGCTCGTGCTCCTGGGATTGCCCGACGAAATCGCTGTCGAGGTGCTCAACGCCGCGATGGCCACGCCTTACGAGGTGTCGGGCGCAGCTCACCTCCAGCAGTCGCTCGCCGTCTGCATCGATCACGCCGGCTTGCGCTCGCAGGGGACCTCGATCACGGCGCTGCGCCTGGAGAATACCGTGAAATCCGTCGCCTACCGGCGCGACCGCCTCGCGAAAGAACTCAAGGCCTACGGCAAGGTTAACGACCTCGACAGCCACAATTCTGTGGCGTTCTGGGACGAGTTGCGGAGGCTGTCGTTCTTCACCGAGAGCCTCGCGCCGATCTGGCGCATCTCCACGCCGCCGTCGAAGGGCGCGAAGGTTGTCGATGCGATCGCCCGCTACATGGATTGCCGCGCCTTCTACGATTGGGCCGGCGGACTGGTCTGGGCCGAGATCCTCGCCACCGCGGATGCGGGCGCGGCCGACATCCGCCGCGTGGTCGCGACGCACGGCGGCCATGCCACGCTGATGCGTGCCGAACCCGCCGTGCGCGCAGCCGTCGACGTGTTCCAACCGCTCGATCCCGGCGTGGAACGCATCACGCGCAAGCTCAAGTCGACTTTCGATCCGGCGGGCATACTCAATCCCGGCCGCATGTACTCCACCTTCTGAGGGCGTGATGCAGACCAACTTCTCGCCGGAGCAACTTGCAGATCCCCGCCTCGCCGAGGTGAACCGGATCCTTCGCCGCTGCGTTCACTGCGGCCTGTGCACCGCCACGTGCTCGACCTACATCCTGCTCGGTGACGAGCGGGACAGTCCGCGCGGCCGCATCTACCTCATGAAGGACATGTTCGAGCGCGGCCGAGACGCGAGCCCGGAGGTGAAGTTCCACGTCGACCGCTGCCTCTCCTGCCTCTCCTGCATGACAACCTGCCCCGGCGGCGTCGACTACATGCATCTGGTCGATCACGCCCGCGTCCATATCGAGGAGACCGGCGGGCGCACGCTGAAGGAACGCCTGCTGCGCGACCTGTTGGCACTCGTCCTGCCTCATCCCGGCAGGTTCCGCGCGGCGCTCAAGCTCGTGCCGCTGGGCCGCCCCTTCAAGACGCTGATGCACCGTTTCGGAATGCGTGAGATGGCCGCCATGATCGATCTGGCGCCGTTGAACCCGGTTGCGCGGCGCGGCACCTATACCGGGCCGGGAACTGCGACGACTCGCATGGAGCGCCGCAAGCGCGTGGTCATGCTAGCCGGCTGCGCGCAGCAGGTCCTGCGTCCCGAGATCAACGACGCGACCATTCGCCTGCTGGCCCGCCGCGGCGTCGATGTCGAGGTCGCCGCCGGCGCCGGCTGTTGCGGCGCCCTTGTCCATCACATGGGCCGTGAGCAGGCGGCCATCCAGTTCGCCAAGGCGAACGTCGATGCCTGGACCCGCGCGATGGAGCGCGGCCCCGTCGATGCGGTGATCGTGAACGCATCCGGCTGCGGCACGACCGTCAAGGACTACGGGCACCTGCTCCGCGGCGACAAGGCCTATGCGGAGAAGGCCAAGCGGATCGCGGACCTGGCCCGCGACGTGAGCGAGTTCATCGGCGACTACGACATGGGACCGCCGAAGCGATGGTCGTCGTTGCGCGTGGCTTATCACTCCGCCTGCTCGCTCCAGCACGGCCAGCGTGTGACGGAAGAGCCCCGTGCGCTGCTGCGCAATGCCGGTTTCTCGGTGGTCGACATTCCCGAAGGGCACATCTGCTGCGGGTCCGCCGGAACCTACAACATCCTGCAGCCGGATCTCGCAGGCCAGCTCCGCGACCGCAAGGTGGCGAACATCAAGAGCGTCCGGCCGGACATCGTCGCCGCCGGCAACATCGGCTGCATCACGCAGATCGCGAAGGGAACCGAGATTCCAATCGTTCACACCGTCGAGCTTCTGGATTGGGCGTATGGCAGCCCCACACCGCGCGGCCTCGAGCATCTGGAGAAGCTCGTCACCGACGTACCCGAGCCGCGCACGCGCACTCCGGAAACCTACATCGACTGATGAGCGAGTTCCCCTATCACGGCAGCACGGACCTGCGTCACGAGGGCGGCGCTTTCGACGTCATCGGCGACGTCCACGGCTGCTGTGACGAACTCGAGATCCTGCTCGACCGCCTCGGCTATCGCGTGGTCTGGACGCAGACGAAGGCGGCACGCTCGGTTCGCGTCTCGGCACCCGCCGGCCGGCGCGCGGTGTTCGTCGGCGATCTCGTCGACCGCGGCCCCCGCTCGCCAGACGTACTGCGCATCGCCGCCGCGCTGCACGAGAATGGCGACGGCTTCGTCGTGCCGGGCAACCACGACCACAAGTTCCGCCGCTGGCTGGAGGGCCGCCGCGTCACGCTCAGTCACGGCCTCGAGCGGACGGTGGAGCAGGTCCAAGCGGAACCGCAGGCCTGGCGCGAGCGCGTGCAGCCGTTCCTCGTCTCTCTTCCGCCGTTCGTCTGGCTGGCGGGCGGCAGGCTCGCAGTCGCCCATGCCGGCATCCTACACGACATGCTGCCCGGACCCGTGACGCCGCGCACGCATCACTTCTGCATCTTCGGTGACACCGACGGCGCGGTCGACGCCAGCGGCCTCGCGATCCGGTATGATTGGACGCCGCGCTACGCGGGCGAGGCTCAGGTCGTCTACGGCCACGTTCCGGTCGCCGAACCCGAGCACCGTGGCCCCACCGTGTGCATCGACACGGGCTGCTGCTTCGGCGGCGCACTCACCGCTCTGCGCTGGCCGGAAATGGATGTCGTCTCGGTTCCAGCCCGCCACACCTATTGGCCATCGGCACGCGCCATGGGTCTGCCGCCGCCCCGCCCCTAGGCCGCCACCGCATGTGCGGCGAGAGGCCCCCTCCCTTGTCGCCGGCCGCCTCTCGTGCGCTCATTGCGGCTTCGAGCACAGGGAGACCGCCGCCATGGCGCGCAAGTCGAGCCGCATCCCCACCGACGACCGTGATCTCTTCGACCTTCTGAAATCCCGCCTGTTCACGGCGGTCGTCGGCGACGTCCTCGATCGCATGGGACATCAACGCCAATTCCTGCCGTTCGGCATCGGCCCGCTGACGCCGTCGGCGAAGATCGCCGGCCGCGCGATGACCGTGCTCGAGAGCGATGCCTTCACCGAGGTCGGGCCCGGCCAGGGTCCGCTCTCGAAGGTTGCGTTCGGACTGCTGTTCCGCGCCCTCGACGACCTGAAGGCCGGCGAGGTCTACATCGCCAATGCGCCATCGCTGCGCTACGCCCTCTGGGGCGGCCTCATGACGACGCGTGCGATGCATCTCAAAGCGGCCGGCGCGGTCCTCGAAGGCTGTGTCCGCGACGCCGGCGAGATCGAGCAGCTCGGGTTCCCGGTCTTCTGTCGCGGGCTCTACGCGCAAGACCAGGGACCGCGCGGCAAGGTCGCGGATTTCCGCTGCGCGCTCGAGATCGGCGGCGTGCGCATCATGCCGGGCGATCTGATCTTCGGCGACCGCGAGGGCGTGCTGGTGATCCCACGGAACGTCGAGTCCGATGCGATCGCGAAGGCGATCGAAAAAGTCGAAACCGAGAACAAGGTCGCCATCGCGATCCGCGAAGGCATGAGCACGGCGGAGGCGTTCGAGCGTTTCGGCGTGATGTGAGCGCCCGGGCTCAGCCCGGAGGCAGCGCGAGCGTGTCGGTGTGTCCGACCTCGGCCCCGGTCCGTGCGAGCTTTCGCCAGTCCGCGATCGTCGCGGCATCGACCGCGCCGGTCTCCGCAACCGCGTCGGCGAATCCGCTCGCGAGCGCATCGACCAGCGCCTGATCGAAACGGCCGAGCAGCCACGGGCTGTCGCCCTCGGCGACGGAATAGCCGGCCGCGCGGAACGCTCCCGCCAGCTCTGCCGGCGCCATCGGTCCC
>CAYMEB010000209.1:0-8535 GCA_964389095.1 uncultured Hyphomicrobiaceae bacterium | reverse complement strand
CGAGGTCACGTTCGACATCGACGCCAACGGCATCGTCAACGTCTCGGCCAAGGACAAGGCGACCAACAAGGAGCAGCAGATCCGCATCCAGGCGTCCGGCGGACTGAGCGACGCCGACATCAAGCGCATGACCGAGGAGGCCGAGCGCCACAAGGACGAGGACCGCAAGAAGAAGGATCTCGTCGAGGCGCGCAATCAGGCCGAGGCGTTCATCCACTCGACCGAGAAGTCGATCAAGGATCTCGGCGACAAGGTCGCCGCGGCCGACAAGACGAAGGTCGGGGAGGCGATCACCGCTCTGCGCGAGACGCTGAAGGGCGAGGATACCGAAGCGATCAAGGCCAAGACACAGGCCCTCGCCCAGGCATCCATGAAGATCGGCGAGGCGATGTACGCAGGGATGAACAAAGGCGGTGGCGGCGACGACACGGGCGGGCCCGGCGGCGCCTCGGGCGGCGACGCGAAAACCAAGGGCGATCCGAACGTCGTCGATGCCGACTACGAGGACGTCAAGGACGACAAGAAGAAGTCGAGCTGAGGAGCCGCCTCCTTCCCCTTTCTGAAAACCACGGAATAGCCGGTACGGAAACGTGCCGGCTATGATCCGGTCAAAGCGAGTGGATTGCATGGCCCAGACACGGCCCAGCGCCGCGCCGACCGGGCGGACCAGGCGGGAATTGGCAGGGTCGGCAGATCCGACGCTTTCGTCTCGGCTTTCGACCGGCTATCAGAACCGTAGCGGCGCCGCGGACGAAGTGGCGCGGCGCCGAGACAGGCGTCCGGTGCAGCCGGGCCGAGTGAACATCAAGGACGCGGGCTGACATGGCCAAGCGCGACTACTACGAGACGCTCGGCGTTCAGCGGAACGCAAACGAGAACGATCTCAAAGCGGCGTTCCGGCGTCTCGCAAAAGAGCACCATCCGGACCGAAATCCCGGCGACAAGTCCGCGGAACAGAAATTCAAAGAACTCAACGAAGCCTACGAGGTCTTGAAGGACCCGCGGAAGCGCGCCGCCTACGATCAGTTCGGCCATGCCGCGTTCGACGGCAGCGGCCGCGGCGGTGGCGCCGGTTTCGGGCCGGATTTCGCTTCCTCGATGTCGGATATCTTCGACGATCTCTTCGGGGAGTTCATGGGCGGTCGGCGCGGCCGCCAGCGTTCCGAGAGGGAGCGCGGCGGCGACGTCCGCTACAATCTCGAAGTGACGCTGGAAGAAGCCTTCGCCGGAAAGACTGCCCAGATCCGCGTCCCCACTTCGATCGCCTGCGAGACCTGCAAGGGAGTAGGCGCGAAGCCGGGAACGCAGCCGACATCCTGCGGCACTTGTGGCGGCGCCGGAAAGGTGCGCGCGAGCCAGGGCTTTTTCACGATCGAGCGCACCTGTCCCGCCTGCCACGGCCGGGGCGAGACGATCAAGGACCCCTGCGGCACCTGCTCGGGCTCGGGGCGCGTCACCAAGGACCGCACACTTTCGGTCAACATTCCAGCTGGCGTGGAAGACGGCACGCGCATCCGGCTCGCCGGTGAGGGCGAGTCAGGGCTCAGGGGCGGACCGGCGGGCGATCTCTACATCTTCCTCAGTATCAAGCCGCACGAGTTCTTCCAGCGCGACGGCGCCGACATCTTCTGCCGCGTCCCCATACCGATGACCACGGCGGCGCTCGGCGGTCAGGTCGACGTGCCCACGGTCGACGGCGGCAAGACACGGGTGAAGATCCCGGAAGGCTGCGAAAGCGGAAAGCAGTTCCGCCTCAAGAGCAAGGGCATGCCGGTCCTGCGGTCTCGCGTTCTGGGCGACATGTACATCCAGGTCGAGGTCGAGACGCCGAAAAGCCTGACGCCACGACAGCGCGAATTGCTGGAGGCTTTCGAAAAAGAGAGCCACAAGGACAACAATCCGGCGAGCAACGGCTTTTTCTCGCGCATGGCGAGCTTCTTCTCGGACAAACCGAACTGAGGCCACGACGGCGCTTTGAAACCTCCCGGCCGCCGGCTGACAGGGACCAAAACCATGCCCCATACGATACGTTTGCTCTTCACCGCGGGTTCGGCCAGAGCGGGCTCCTTCAACAAGAAGCTGGCCCGGCTCGGCACCGAGATCGCCCACGCGAACGGCATCGCCGCCACCTTCGCTGATCTCGGCGACTATCCGATGCCGCTCTACGACGGCGATCTGGAAAACTCGTCCGGCGTCCCCGAGAACGCGGAAAAACTGAACGCGCTGTTCGCCGCCCACCACGGCATCTTCATCGCGGCGCCGGAGTACAACTCCTCGATCACGCCCCTGCTCAAGAACACCCTCGACTGGATCAGCCGCATCAAGACCGACACGCGTCCCCAGTCCTGGGTCTTCAAGACCCGGGTGTTCGCGCTCGGGTCGGCGGGCGGCGGCAATTTTGCCGGCATCCGCGGATTGTTCCATACCCGGCAGCTCCTCGAAATCGGGCTCGGAGCGCTCGTGCTGCCCAACCAGGTCGCGATTCCGAATTCCTCGCAGGCCTTCGAGGACAACGGCCATCTCAAGAACAAGCAGCTCCAGGACATGCTCAAGGAGCAGATCCAGAGGCTCGCGAACGCCGCTCATGCCCTGCGGAGCGACACGGAATGACGTCCCCGCGCGTCGCACGAGATCCGCGATCCAGGCTCTTCGTCGCGCTCGATCTGCCCGATGCAGCGGCGGCTCGCGCCCTCGTCGACCGGCTCGGCGACAGCGTCGATTGCTACAAGATCGGTCTGGAGCTGTTGTTCGGCGGAGGGCTCGAGCTTGCCCAGGCCCTTCGCGCGGAAGGCCGCACGATCTTCCTCGACATGAAGCTTCTCGACATCCCGAACACCGTGGAAAAAGCCGTGAGCAACGTCGCGGCATTCGGGCTCGACTACCTCACCATTCACGGCACCGACCGGAAAACCCTCGACGCGGCGGTCAAGGGCCGCGGCAGTTCATCCCTCAAACTGTTGGCGGTCACCGTGTTGACCAGTCTCGACGCGCGAGACCTTTCCGAGCAGGGCATCGGCAGATCGACGCCGGCCGAACTGGTGCTGCATCGTGCGCGCCTCGCCAAGGCGGCCGGCATCGACGGGGTCGTCGCCAGCGGCCAGGAGGCCGGGCTCGTGAGAGCCGAAGTTGGGACTGATTTCCTGATCGTTACGCCGGGGATCCGCCTCGCCGAGGGACCCGACGGCGATCAGGCACGAGTCATGACACCGGGACGCGCCATTGCTGAGGGTGCATCACACCTCGTGGTCGGCCGTCCAATCACCGCCGCCGCCGATCCGCGCAAGGCCGCCCAGGCTTTCGCCGCGGCGATCTCCGGCGCAGACTGAAACCGTCGTCAGCTCAAGCAAACGAACGCGAAACGGAGAGGAAACAGCATGCCCAAAGGATACGTGATCGGCCGCGCCGTGGTGACCAATGCCACGCAGTGGGGCGTCTATGCCGCCGCCGCCTCGGAGGCGATCAAGAAGTACAACGGCAAGCCGCTCGCACGCGGAGGCCGCAGCGAAGTGGGCGAGGGCGAAGGCCGGGCCCGCAACGTCATCATCGAGTTCGAAAGCTACGAGGCGGCGCGGGCCTATCTGTTCTCGCCAGAGTACGCCGCGGCCAGGAAGCTGCGTGAAGGCGCGGGTTACATCGACCTCGTGTGCGTCGAAGGCGTCTGATCTTCAGAGCCCTCCGGCATGGCTGTCTTGCGCAGCCATGTTGAGCGCGACCCCTTTTCGGCCCCATTCGGGGCCGAAATCGCGTCCGGAACCCAGACACTGGATGCGAGGCACATGGACCACCCCAGATCGCCCAATCCCGCCGCCGATGCGGCAGGCCCGGGTCGGCCGACGCCGGCTGCAATCGAAGCCTTCATTAGGCAGGAATGCGCTGTCGGGACGCCGCCGCTGGCCCCGGAGATCGCGCTGCTGCTGGCGCGTGACGCCCGCGAGATCTTCTCCCGGGCCGACGATCTGGTCGGCGGCGGGCTCGGTGCGCGTCCCTATTGGGCATTTGCCTGGCCGGGCGGACAGGCTCTTGCCCGCTACATTCTCGACAATCCCGGTCTTGTGGCCGGCAAGCGCGTTCTGGACATGGGCTCGGGATCGGCGATCGGCGCGATCGCGACACTGAAGGCCGGGGCCGCGAGTGCGACCGCCGCCGATATCGATCCGCTCGCGGCGACGGTCGCGCCGATGAACGCGGCGCTCTCCCAGGTTTCGCTCGACAGCGTCAGCAGGGACCTGCTCGGCGAGGACGCCGATGCGGATCTCGTGCTGATCGGCGATCTCGTCTACGAGCCCGAGCTGCAGATGCGGGTGGGATCGTTCTTGTCGGCCGCGATCCAGCGCGGCATTCCTGTTCTCTACGCGGATCGCACCACGGCACGGCGGCCGTCTGCGCTGCCGTTCCGCCTGCTCGCGGAGTACGAGGCCCCGCTCGAGCCTCCCCTCGCGGAAGGCTTCGTCGAGCGCGCAAGGGTATGGAGCCTCGGACCGTCCGAGGTGTGAGGGTGCATGCGCTCCAAGTCAGATCGCCTCGACCTCGATGACGATGAAGCCATCCGCGCGTTCATCCGAGCCAATACGAAGCTGATGTCACCGCCTCTGGTCCCGGAGATCCGGCTGCATATCGCGGAGGAGAGCCTCCCGATCTGGCGCAGGACCGAGGAAGAACTCGGTGAAATGAACCTTCCGCCGCCCTACTGGGCGTTCGCCTGGGCCGGTGGCCAGGCACTCGCACGACACATTCTCGATCACCCGGAAATCGTCGCAGGACGTAGTGTCATCGATCTGGGATGCGGTTGCGGTCTCGCGGCAATCGCAGCAGCGCTGAGCGACGCCAGAGATGTGCTCGCGGCCGACATCGACCGCATCGCGCTGGCTGCCGCGCGCATGAACGCCGACGCCAATGCCACGTCCCTGCGGACGACCAGCGAGGATCTTCTCGCCGACGAGCCTTCTCCCGTGGACGTTCTGCTGGTCGGCGATCTCTTCTACGAGCGCTGCCTAGCCGAGCGCACATTGGCCTACGCCCGCAAAGCCTCCCGTAACGGCGCGCTCGTGCTTTCGGGCGATCCCCAGCGGAGTTACTTCCCCAAGGACACATTCGCGGCCGTCCGCGAGTTCCGCGTGCCCGTGACCCGGGAGCTGGAAGACTCGGAGATCAAGCGGACATGCGTGTGGAAACTCACTTACTGAGACGGACCACGCCGAGCTGCCCCGCGATCTGCGCAAAGGCGTCGCGAAGGTCGGACGTGCTCTTTGCGTCGAAGTAGTAGTTGGGAGCCGTCGCGCAGTTGCGCAGCATGTTCCGTGTCTGATTGTCCGTCACCTCGAACGCCACCGTGTAGATCTCGATCGACGCCGATTTGACCTTCGTGCACAGCGTGCTCGGGAGCGTATCTGCGTCGGACTTCGAGTTTCCCCAATGGTAGGGGGCGTCGAGTGAGCGTGTATTCTCGCCGTCCGTCATGAGAACCAGCACCTTACGGGCACGGTTTGCGCCAGTGACTGGCGCGCCGTCGGCAAACGGACCCGTCGGCGAGAGAACGCGCCACCCCCACATCAGACCGGCCGGGATGTAGGTCTCGTAAGCCGCGACGAACTCGTCGATCTTGCTGTTGAGCGTCGTCCTGTCCGACGTCAGCCGCTGGAGCGGGCTGTTGCACGACATGTTCATCAGCCCCGGCACCGGCCGCGCGGAATCCGCTACGACCTCCTGATCCTGCGGCGATGGGCGCGAGCCGACGCAGCCGTACCACTTGGTCTCGACGACGCCGCACTTCTGCTCGGGCGGCCCGTACGTGTAGTCGCACTGCTCATAGGTGTAGGTGTAGGCAACGCCATCGTTGTAGCCGGTGCCCGTAAGCGTGCGGCAGTTTGTCTTGGATGTGACCGGGGTTTCCATCCAGCACTGATTGCTGGTGCTGTCATTGGGAACCGAAAGCCAGGACTGGCCGCGATACTGGGTTCCCACGTTCACGTACTCCGCGAACGGTACGATCCCGAACTTCACGCGCTGATCGGCTTTCGGCTTCTTGTAGACCTCGTCGATCATGAGTTTGGCCGAATCCTTGAGTGCGGTCAGCTTCGTGCCCGACATCGATCCGGTGTTGTCCACGGCGAGCGCCACTTCCGTGACCGGCATTCCGGTCCGGGCCTCGGAGACGACGTTGATGGGAAAACTCGAGACGCCGACGACCTTGCCGAACATCGCTTCGACATTGACGGAAGCAGAGGCCTTCAGGGTGTCGTCCGTGTTCGTGACCAAAGACAGGACAGGCGCGTCTGCCGCGTGCTGGCCCGACCAGTTCCTGTTGAAGAACTCCGCGAGCGCCGCGCTGGTATCACCCCCCGCAGCCTTCGTGATCGCGGCTGCGAGGACAGCCTGGTCGAGGGTCGACTGTGCCGAACTGCGGACCTTGAGGGCGCGCGAGTAGTCGAGGCTCAGGCCGACCATCCCGCACAACCCCACCATCGAAATCGCGAAGATCATGGCGGTGGACCCGCGACGATCCGCTGCAAGGCGACGAAGCAGGTTTTGATCGGCGTTCAGTGGCATGACGTGCTTTCCAGGGTCATTTGGCGTACCTGTGAATAACATCCGGCAACTGACGAAAAATGAGTGCGAGCGATCAAAACTCGCCCAATTTCATAAAGATAGCGTCAACCTTTGCGACCTCGCGCCCAAGCCGCGACTGCGTGGTTGACGCTCGGGGCCACTAGGTCTAAAAGAGCAGCGAATTTCATCTGCCCCAGGGCTGTCCTCGGGGCCGGATCGCTAGGTCCGGCACCTGAGGTGCATGCGTTTTGGAACAGCAGCGACGAAATGGCGCACCCCGGCGCGGCGATACGCGCGCGGTGGGGTGACCGCAGACGAATGTAGGAATGGCCGGGCCCGGCAGGTGCGCAGGGCAACAGGCGGGGTCGTTCAGGCGCACCGCATCAGGCAAGGGGAGCCGACCCAGGTCCAGCGGGCCGGCGGAACCCCAAGGAGAACAGAAGTGGCTCGTATCGCAGGCGTCAACATTCCAACTCAGAAGCGCGTGGTGATTGCACTTCAATATATCCACGGCATCGGCCCCAAGTTCGCCGAGGAGATCTGCAAGAAGGTCAACATTCCGGCCGAGCGCCGCGTGAACCAACTCAGCGACGCCGAAGTGCTGCAGATTCGCGAGACCATCGACCGCGACTACATGGTCGAGGGCGATCTCCGCCGCGACGTCGCGATGAACATCAAGCGCCTGATGGATCTCGGCTGCTATCGCGGCCTGCGTCATCGCCGCGGTCTTCCGGTCCGCGGCCAGCGCACCCACACCAACGCCCGTACCCGCAAGGGCAAGGCGAAGCCGATCGCCGGCAAGAAGAAGGCCACCTGATCTCGGCCACCCTCGCCGCCGACCCGATATCTTGGGCGGCGGAGAAGTGCTGAACACCTGCGGCTCGCGCCACGTACCCCGCAACGATCCTGCGAGCCAGCGACATCCCGAAGTCCGATCACACAACGAGTGTACGAATGGCCAAGGAAACCACGGCAGCAGCGGCTACCCGCACCCGTCGCCGCGAACGCAAGAACATCACGTCGGGCGTCGCCCATGTGAACGCCACCTTCAACAACACGATGATTACGATCACCGACGCCCAGGGCAACACCATCGCCTGGTCGTCGTCCGGCACGAAGGGGTTCAAGGGCTCGCGTAAGTCGACCCCCTACGCCGCGCAGATCGCCGCCGAAGACGCCGGCCGCAAGGCTATGGAGCACGGCATGAAGGTGCTCGAAGTCGAGGTCATGGGCCCGGGCTCCGGCCGCGAGTCCGCCCTTCGCGCGCTCCAGTCGATCGGCTTCCAGATCACCTCGATCCGCGACGTCACGCCGATCCCGCACAACGGCTGCCGGCCGCGCAAGCGCCGCCGCGTCTGATTCGAGCGCCAAGACTGACACCGGCCGGGCGCCATGCGTCCGGCCGCGCATGCATCGAAAGATGTTATTTGGCACCGCCCGGCGCCCTGCCCCGGGTCAGAGACCAGCGAGGTCCACTCCGTGTCGATCCAAGCCCTTCAGAAGAACTGGCAAGACCTGATCAAGCCGACAAAGCTCAACGTCGCGCCGAGCCGCGACAAGCAGCGCTTCGCGACGATCGTCGCCGAACCGCTGGAGCGCGGCTTCGGCATGACACTCGGCAACGCCCTGCGCCGCGTCCTGCTCTCGTCGCTGCAAGGCGGCGCAATCAACACGGTGCAGATCGATGGCGTCCTGCACGAGTTCTCCTCGATCCCCGGCGTCCGCGAGGACGTCACCAACATCATCCTGAACATCAAGGAGATCGCACTGCGCGTGCACTCCGACGGTGTGAAGAGGATGGTGGTGAAGAAGGAAGGTCCCGGCGTCGTGAAGGCCGGCGACATCGAAGTCTCGTCCGAGGTCGAGATCCTCAATCCGGACCACGTCATCTGCACGCTGGACCAGGGCGCCTCGATCCGCATGGAGTTCACCGCCTCGGCCGGCCGCGGCTATGTGCCCGCAGAGCGTAACCGGCCCGACGACGCTCCG
>CAYMEB010000208.1:0-8677 GCA_964389095.1 uncultured Hyphomicrobiaceae bacterium | reverse complement strand
CTGAGCCGCTAACCGTCAAGCGGAAAGAGCCGTAGTGGCAAGCTCACGCTTACGCCGAGATCCGAGCCGTCTCAAGCGAGACGTCGGGGTAGTGGCCAAGCGAGAAGAATTTGCGCTTGCCATCGGACTTGCGACGGTAACGGAAGGCGAAGGACTTGGTCCCCTCGCTGGACACCCGCAGCATGAGGCCGTCTTCCCCTGTGTCGAAGTATTCCTTACGGGTGCCTTTGGCTGTGACGGTGTCGAGGAAACGGGTCGTGAACTTTTTGCGCATGGTGTTCCTCGCTCCAATTCGTGGTGGCCACGTGGTGGCCAGATGTCACCGGATTGTTCTGGACGATCCCGAACGACCCTGGATGATCGGACGCGCGTAATCTATTGAACTAATGCGCGTTTTCTGGGGCGCGTTCGTCCAGGGACGTCCGGTGCGAGCGCTGAAAAAACTGTTTCCCAAGCTGAATGTCGTGGGTTCAATTCCCATCGCCCGCTCCATGAAATCAATGGTCTAGATGCGCATCCCGACGCGAGCCTGTGCATGTTGGCGGAGCGCTTCCGACCATGCGGGATGATCGCCATAGGGCGGGCCGGAGGGAGTTCCGAGCCTACTTGATGGGGCGCGCCGGTGAATTGTGATTGGCCATGGCTCGGCGCCTCACGCGCCGCCAGCCCTTGAGCGGCCGCACCACCACCAACGGACCGCGCCCCAGCCGCGTCCACAGCATTGCGGGCGTCAGCGCGCCCGCGCTCGCGCCTTCGTTTCCCCCCTGCCACGCTCTTTGGGCGCTTTGACCGCCGCCGGCTGCACCGTGCAGACCTCGAACAGCCGCGCAAAGACCAGATCGGTGATCCGGCGCTTGGGATTGTTGCTGGGCTCGATCATGCCGAGCGTCCGGTATTGCGCCGGGCCCGGTAGATTGATGGTCCGAACACGAACCAGGGGGTTGATTCTGCGATCGGGTACGATGGCGACGCCATGCCCGTTCGCCACCATGGCTTCGATGGCTTCGAGCCAATCGAGCCGCATGCTTTCGCGCGGCGAAAGTTTGAGCTTCTGGACTGCCCGCTCGATCACACGGCCGACCGCCGCCGATGGGTTGTAGCGGATGAAGGGGTAGGTGCGGACGAGGCGCTGGACGTCGTCGCCGACAGTTTCCGGCGGCGCGATGAGCACCAGCCGCTCGCGCAAGAACGGACGCCACTCCATCGTCCGCTCGGACTCGTTGTAATCAGACACGATGGCCGCATCGAGCCGCCGCCTGTGGACCATGCCGTGCAACTGGCTCGTGAAGCCTGACACGATTTCGAGATGCAGGCCGGGGTGATGTGTGCGCAAAGCGCTCAGGGCCAGAGGAAGCAGGCCGGTCAAGGTGCTGCCCACCGCGCCGAGTTGCAGTCGACCTTGGACGTCGGCGTGCGCGCTCGAGGCCGTCAGCAATTCCTCCGTCAGTGCCACGATGTCCTTGGCGCGTGCCACGGCCGCCCGGCCTGCGTCGGTCAGGATCGGGGGGCGGCACGATCTGTCGAACAATTGCCGCCCCATCTCCGCTTCCAGCGACTGGACATGCAAGCTGATGGCGGACTGGCTGAGGTCGAGGATGCGGGCGGCCACGGCGAACGAGCCGTGTTCCGCGATTGCAATCAAAGACTTGAGGACCGTGAGATTCATGGGAACTCGCATGCTTGATTGAGAAAGTCTGTATCAACTCTCAATCGAAGTCGACTGTTTCGCGGGCCTGAAGCATCATATCGTAACTGACCAATACGGCAGGATAAGCGAATGGATACCGTTGGGGTCAGTGCTGGGCGGGGATCAGCCGCAGGCCGGGTGGCGGGCGGAGGACCTTCGGGTCGGCTGCGGACGGTCTCCGGCGTCGCAGAGTGTGCACTTCGACCGCGACACAAGACGTTTTGTCGACGCGATGCCTTTCTGATGCCCTCGCCTTCGGGTGGTTTGAGCGCCACGATGCTTGCCATCCCGCTTGTGCTTGCCGGTCACATGCTCGGCCTCGCACTGTGTGTTTCTCTGGCCCGGGGTGCTCTTCCAGTAACGTCGGACCAGCCAATTTCTGAGGCGGCAGGATGCGGAGCACTCTTGTTCGCGCTGGCGTTCATGATCGGTGGGTACGGCAAACTGGTGGCCCACTGCCGAAGGCAAATCCAAAGATTTGTGCGTCGCGCTTGGCGGGAGCGCCATTCCCGCATGAGAAGGCTCAGCGAGCACCGCAGTGACAGCATGCCGATTGTCGCTGTTGTAGCCGGTCGACCGTCGTGTGGCGGAACTCTTATCGCATCGATGACAGGCGCATCAAACAAAAGACCACCTTCGTTCGGGCTGAGACTTGGGTCCGCTCCGCGGATGGCACGTGGGCCGGTCTGAGGGACCAACCTCTACCAGCAAATTGAACGCTCAAGAACCGACAGCCAATCCGGGAACGAACATGCCGATACGCGCCGCCGTCTGCACAGCAGTGCACAAGCCGCTTGAACTCCTCGACCTCGATCAGGAAGGCCCGAAGGCTGGTGAGGTGCGCGTCAAGGTCAAGGCTGCCGGCGTATGCATGTCAGATTGGCACATCATGAACGGCGATTGGCCGATGCCGTTACCCATGGTGCTGGGGCACGAGGCCGCTGGCATTGTCGAAGAACTCGGCCCCGGGGTGACCAATGTAAGAGTCGGTGATCACGTCATCTTTTCGTTCCGCCCGAATTGCGGTCACTGTCACTATTGCGCTACCGGGCACAGCGTCATTTGCACCGGCCACAACGATACGCCGCGCTGGCGCCTTCACGACGGTACGGCGCGCTTGAAGCTCAATGGCGAGTCCGTGAACCAGATGGCGCGAATAGGGACCTTCGCCGAGTCGGTTGTTTGCCCGGCTGAGCAGGTCGTCACAGTCCGCAGGGATCTGCCGTGGACCCACGCGGCGATCATCGGTTGCAGCGTGGCCACTGGAGTGGGCGCCGTCATCCGTCACGCCCATGTCGAAGCCGGTTCGTCCGTACTCGTTGTCGGGTGCGGTGGGGTCGGCCTCAATGTCGTGCAGGGCGCGAAACTCGCTGGGGCCCGCACGATCATCGCGTGCGATCTACTCGACAGTAAGTTGGAGTTTGCGCGCCAATTCGGAGCGACGCACACGATCAACGGCAAGACCGAAGACGTCGTCGCACGCGTGCGCGAACTGACAGGTCTCGGTGTTCACTATGCCTTCGATGCCATCGGCACATCCGCGACGACGCGCCAGATCGTGGAGGCGGTAGCTCCGCGAGGTCACGCGTTGATCGTGGGGATTCCTGCCTTCAGTGCCCGCGCAGAGATCTCGCCCTCGGAAATGGTCTACCAGGAAAAGCGCCTCACGGGCACTTACTACGGCTCGATCCGCCCGATCGTCGACTTCGGCATTCTCGCCGATCTCACGATGGAGCGCCGCATCGATCTCGATAGCCTCATCAGCCGAACCTACCGGTTTTCAGAAATCAACGAAGGCTTCCGCCTGATGACGTCGGGCGCGGTCGCGCGTGGAGTTGTCCTGTTTGACTGAACAGGTCCTCGAAATGTCCGTTGGATCGAAAAAATTGTGTCCGATGCTGTCGACCTCGACCGCGGGGGCAGGTTGTTTCGCGGGTGACCGGCGGGCAAACTCGCTCAGGAACATGAGCCAGGAACGGATGATGCTTTGAGACATCGTGTGGCGAAACAGCTCTGGCGTCCGCGCTAAGTAGACCATATTGCATGATAGGTCGTAGGGGATGGATCGGGTTGGCAACGGTTTCGGCCGTGCTGGCGCTGTGGTGGCTTCTCACGACCGTGACAGGGACAGTTTCGTCTGCACGCTTTCCGTCGCCCGCTGAGTTTTGGGTGTCGTTTACTCAGATCAATACGCGCGGTTACGCTGGCGCAACGTTGATCAGCCATGCCCTGCACAGCTTGAAGCTTGTCGCCATGGGTTTTGCTGTCGCCGTCGCGACAGGAGTTCCACTCGGTCTATGGACGGGTTGGGATCGCCGCGTCGAAGCGCTGGTAAACCCGATCTTTTTGATTGTCAGACCGATCCCGCCCCTCGCTTGGATTCCGCTCGCGATCCTTTGGCTCGGCCTCGGCGATGCCGCCAAGATCATGGTCATCTGGTTCTCTGCGTTCGTGCCCTCTGTGATCAACGCGTTCGCTGGCGTGCGAAACATCGATCGGCCGATTCTGGAAGCCGCCCGCATGCTCGGCACGCCGCGCTGGAGAATGGTGCGTGAGATCATTTCGCCAGCAGCGTCGCCCATGATCTTCACAGGGCTCCGACTTTCCCTGCAGGCGAGCTGGACCACGCTCGTCGCGGCCGAGTTGGTCGGCGCATTGGTCGGGCTGGGTTTCATTCTGAACATGGCGCAGCAGGACATCTACCCGGGCATGATCCTAGTCGGCATGGTCGCCGTCGGCATTCTCGGTTGGGCGACGACATGGTTTCTCGGCCGTGTAGAGCGACGGGTGCTCGCCTGGAATACGGCGGCGCGAGATTGATGCGATGAACACGCCACTGCTCAGTTTTCGCGCAACGATCGCCTGGGGGGCACTCGGCGTCGCGCTGTTCTTTGGCCTCTGGTCGTTCCTGACAGTTTCGGGGGTCGTGCCGCGCCAATTTCTGCCCACACCACTCGATGTGGGTACGCGTTTTCTTGAATTGCTGACCTCGCCGTTTGCCGGTGCGACACTGCCGGTGCACCTCCTGTCCAGCTTCCAGCGCTATGCCGCCGGCGTACTGCTGGCGGCTGTTGTTGGTGTGCCGCTAGGCCTCTTGATGGGCTGGTTCCGCTGGCTCGACGACATCGTGACGCCGCTGTTCGACGCGCTTCGCTTCATTGCACCCATCGCCTGGGTTCCTTTTGCCGCGCTCTGGTTCGGCACCGGGATCGGCGGTCCGGTCATGATCATCTTCGCAGGGGCGTTTCCGCCCTGCCTGATCAATGCGTATCGGGGGGCGCGGTTCGTCGAGCCGCGCTTGATCGAGGCGGGACGCATGCTAGGGACGGGAAATATGCGCATGATCAACGAGGTGTTATTGCCGGCTGCGGTGCCATCCATCATCGCAGGGCTCCGTGTGGCCGCCGGACTCGGCTGGCAGAGTCTCGTCGGCGCGGAACTGATCGTGGCCGCTGCGGGCATCGGCTTCATGATGGTTCAGGCTCAGGGCTCAGTTCAGACCGCGACGGTCATGACCGGAATGATCGCGATCGGCGTCGTCGGCATGTTGATCGACGTGCTGCTGCGGCAGGGTGAGAGTTGGCTGCGACGCCGCCGTGGTTTGGAGGGTTGAGGACCTGACATGGGATCGATCCGTTTCGACAAGGTGGACAAGGTGTTTGGCGGCACCGTCAAGGCGCTAGAGGACATCAATATCGAGATCGCCGAAAAGGAATTTGTCGCCATTGTTGGACCGTCAGGGTGCGGGAAGACGACGTGCTTGCGCATGGTCGCGGGCTTCGAGGCGGCGTCTTCCGGAACCGTCAGCGTCAACGGTCGTGCGGTGACGGCGCCGGGACCAGACCGGGCGGTCGTCTTTCAGCAGTTCGCTCTATTTCCGTGGAAGAGTGTCAGAGACAACATAGATCTCGGCTTGCGCAACAAGAGGCTGCCGAAGGCCGAGCGCGACAGATTGATCGGTGAAGCCTTGAAACTGATGAGCCTCGAGAGCCACGCTGACGCGTTCCCGCACCAGCTGTCGGGGGGGATGCAGCAGCGCGTCGCAATCGCACGCGCATATGTCCTCGATCCGGAAGTTCTGCTGATGGACGAGCCATTCGGCGCGCTCGATGCCCAGACCCGGGTGGTCATGCAGGAAGAGTTGGTTCGCTTGGCGCGACGCAACCCACGCACCGTGCTGTTCATCACCCACGCGGTCGAGGAGGCGGTGTATCTGGCCGATCGGGTTGCGATCATGACCAGGCGTCCGGGGCGTATCAAGGAAGTTCTCGACATTAAATCTGTGCGCCTTGCCGAGAACTGGGACCGGTTCCAGAAAATCGAGGACGTCATGGACCTCGAGTCGTTCGTGCATTTGCGCACGCACATCTGGAAATCGCTGCGCGAGGAAAAGAGTTCTCATGGCGTCTGAGCCCCGCCGCTTGACGCGCGATCTGACCGAGCCGGAACCGATTCCGGAGGCGGGGATTGCGCGCGCGATTGAGTTGATGCGGTCGGGGCGCCTGTTCCGCTACGGCGAGGCGGGCGCGGATCAGTTGGACGTGGCCTTGCTCGAGAAGGAATTCGCCCAGTTTGTCGGACGCAAGTTCTGTATCGCAGTGAACTCCGGCGGCGGCGCGTTGTTCGTGGCGCTCAAGGTGCTTGGCGTCGAGGCTGATGATCTTGTGCTCGTAAATGGGTTTACGCTCGCCCCCGTTCCAGGCGCGATCCGTCACGCATGCGCCAAGCCGGTCATCGTCGAGGTCGGCACGGACTATGTCATCGACGTCGGCGATCTGAGACGCAAAGCGGTGAGCACGGGCGCGAAAGTCTTGCTGCTGTCGCACATGCGCGGACATCTTGCCGACATGGATGCGGTCATGGCTGTGGCGGAGGAGTTGGGTCTCGCCGTCGTGGAAGACTGCGCACATGCCATGTGCGCCACGTGGAAGGGGCGAACGATCGGCACGTTCGGCGCCGCCGCTGCCTATAGTGCGCAGACCTACAAGCATCTCAATGCTGGCGAGGGCGGGTTTCTGGTGCTGGACGATCCCGTGATGGCGGCGAAGGCGATACTGCATTCGGGAAGCTATATGCTGCACAGCCAGCACCTGAGTTCACCGGGATCTGACCATCTCGCCGCCGTCAGCCGGGATACCCCGAATTTCAGCATGCGCATGACGGCGCTTGCTGCTGCAATTTTACGCCCGCAACTGGCGGAGCTGCCGCGACGCGTCGCGCGATGGAACGCCATCCACGATCGGATCGGTGCTGGTCTGGCGCGGTCACAGAACGTTCGGGTGCCGGCTCGCGGTGGTGGGCAATCGTTTTCCGCGACGTCGATCCAGTTTTCGCTGCTCGGGTTGTCGCCCGTAGAGATCGAGGCAGTGCTCGCCCATGCCAAGGCGCGCGGTCTTGCCATCAAATGGTTCGGCGCCGCCGAACAGATCGGCTTTACGAGTGCGCCGCGGCATTGGCGCTACGCCGGCGAGCAAGGACGCCTCGCGCAGACTCACGCAGTGCTCGCAACGCTCTGCGATATCCGAACCCCGGTATCCCTCTCGGACGACGAGTGCGATCTTATCGCAGCCATCGTGCGGGAGGCGATCGATGCTGTCGTCTCGGCGAAGGACGCAGCAAGCAGCGACGACAAGGAACGTCATCGTCGAGATTGACGACATGACAAAACAAGGGAAAAATTCATGAAACGTCCCATGACCGCGCTGGCTGTCGCACTGGCACTCGCCAGTACAACGCTGCCTACGGCCGCACAGCAGGCGCCGATCGGCGTGAGCTACCAGCCGTCACTTTATTGGGCGCTGCCGATCCATTATGCGAATGTGAAGGGCTGGTGGAAGGAAGTCGGTCTCGACCCCAAGTTCACGACCTTCCCGGCCGGCGCGCCGCAGATCGCGGCGGCGCCGTCTAAGTCGTGGGATGTGGGCGGTACGGGTTCGGTGCCGGCGGTCCTGGGAGCCGTTCGCTTCAACATCCTGACGATCGGCATCGCGAACGACGAGTCGAAGACCAACGCTATGATGGTCCGCGGCGAGAAGTTCGACGCGATCAAGGCCAACCCGCAACTCCTCAAGGGCCAGAAGCTGCTGCTAACGACCAACTCGACGGTCGACTACGCCTCGCGGAAGTGCCTCATCAAGATGGGGCTGAAGGCCGACGACATGCAGTTCGTCAATCTCGGCCAGGCACAGATCATTACCGCGCTGACGTCGAACAACGGAGATATGGCAGGTGTTTGGGCGCCCAATACCTACACGTTGGAAGACCGCTCGAACGCCAAGTATCTCTGCTCGGGCGCTGATGCGGGCGCCGTGGTTCCCGCGGCCCTCATCGTGCGGGGTGATTTCGCCAAGGAAAGGCCGGAAGATGTCGCCAAGTTCCTGGCCGTCTATCTGCGTGGCTGGTCGTGGGCGAAAGCCAACCCGGCCGAAGCGCGTACGCTTGGGCTCGACTTCTACAAGCAGGGTGGCCTGGAGGTGTCCGCTCGTGCAATGGACCAGGAGTTCGCGCTGCGCCCGACGTTCAGCCTCGATGAACAGCTCAAGATGATGTCGCGGGCCTCCGGGGCATCGACGGTCGACAACTGGCTCGGCGAGATCGGCAAGTTTATCACCGAAGTCGGGACGATTCCGGCGAATCCCGATGTCAAGAGCTACATTACGGACGACTTCTTGCAGCGCATCGCCGCCGATCCGAAGCTGCGGGCTTTCGCCACCGAATTCGACAAGAAGTGAAGCCCTATCGGAGCACAGGCGCGTGGCGCCTGTGCTCCGCCTTTCACGTCGTGCTCATTGAGTGCCCAACAAGGGGGATAGGCGATCCTGAATCGGATGCCCGATAGGAGAGGGCGCCGAGCCTTTTGTCGCTTGCTCTTAGTAAACCAGATGAAACCTCATCGTGTGGCGCAGAGCACCTCGTTTGCTCGGGGACCTAGAGGTCTGGAGCTATGCGCGGAAGTTGGTGACGGCGTGAATCGGTGAAGGCGGCATATCG
>CAYMEB010000207.1:0-8684 GCA_964389095.1 uncultured Hyphomicrobiaceae bacterium | reverse complement strand
TCGAATCAATAGCAGCAGTGTGCCATGTTCGACGGGTTGTTCAGAGGTTCCTTAGGATGCTTGGCGCCGTTGGCTCGCTTTGAGTGCGCGAGGTCGCGTCGAGCCTTGTCGAACTCGCCGGACGACGTGCCCGTGCCGTACGCGAGCTGTGCAAGCACCAGCACGCTAGCGCACATGAAAGCGGCGATCAACAGTGAGCGTGTCACGTGACCTAGTGCTAGACCCAAGCATCGCATGCGCCCCTCACACTCCAACTACTGGACTGAGGCGGTCACCCACCAGCGGGCGAGCCGACGATCCACAAACTACGGCTTCCGCCGCCCCGTGAACAGTGTTGCCACAGTGAGATTGCGGCTGAGCCCATCTCGTCACGGGTTGCCTGCGGCGTGCAGCTCCCGCAGTACAAGTCTATACGACCCTCGGCCTCAGTTTGGGACGATCAAGCAGTTGGAAAATCGACGATCTTGGTTCCCGCTCTGGTCTCACAATGATGAGGGAGATGAACGCCTTGTTCTCCCCAAGCCGCGGTCATGGAACACCGGCCAAAATTGAAATCTACTTCTTGAACGTCTTGAGGTACGCGATCAGGTCCGCGCGATCCTGCGCGTCCTTCACTCCCGCGAAAGCCATGCGATTACCCGGCATGAACTTGCGTGGATCGGCAAGGAAAGTGGCGAGTTCAACCTCAGACCAGGTCAAACCGTTTTCCCCCGCAGCCTTATTCACCGGCGAGTACGTGAAGCCTTCGACGGTGCCAGCTTTGCGACCGACAATCCCGTTCAATGCCGGCCCCAGCTTGCTTTTGGCATTCGGCCCAACTTCGTGGCACGATCTACATAGCTTGAACACTGCCTCGCCTGCCTCGGCTGAGCCGATGATGCTGCCACTCGGTGCCGGTGCAGGCGGCTGAGGGACAGTCGATGCGGGCGCCGGTAAGCCGGCGGCGGGCTCAGTGATCACGATAGATGCCGCAGTTGCCTGATCGATCGAGCCCGATCGTTGGATCGAGCCATGATTTGCCAGAAGGTAGGCGGTCACATCCCACTTCTGGTCCTCGGTTATCTTGTCCGGTTTGTCGAACGGCATCAGGAACAGCATGTATTCAAACAAGCCTTGGCCATTCTGGAACTTCGCAATCTTCGCTTCTGGTCCCCAGATGGGAGTCTGGAAGCCCTCGCCGCGTCGCCCGTCGGCGCCATGACATTTTATGCAGGTTTCCGCGTAGACCACAGCTCCGCGCGCCACTTGTGGACTGTCGCCAGAAGCGCTTCTCACATCAGGAGCCCACAACGCCATGGCTGTCGCGCACACGAGCGTCAATGACGTTATTCCAACCCGCGTCATGATCATGGTTCCGTATCAACTGTAGGAGGCCGGCGAACGTGGTTCGCCGGTCTCTTCGAGATGAGCGCTTGGTTCGGTCTCAGGCGACTTCGATCCTGAACTTCGGGATCGACCAGTTCGCCATACCGAGTGAGTTCAGCGGAATGCTCTCCGGCTGTACTGTTCCCGCGTTGTCGGTCGCTCGTGTCTCAATGACGTGTTGACCGGCTTTGGCGTCCCATGGAAACTCGAACCGCACCCAGGTGTACTTGCCGAGATTCGGCTGGAGTATCGCCGCCTGCGCCCACCCCCCGCCGTTGATGCGATACTCGACGCTCTTCACGCCATGCCGCGGTGCCCAGGCATAGCCGCGTATCATCTGCTGCCCCGCCGCGAGCTTCGGGACTTCGCCCTTCTTCAGGGGATAGTTCGCCGGCAGCGACGGCGACTTGTCAATGACGAGCGGCACAGTGATGAACGACTTTGGCGGCATCCAGGTCACCATCGGGCCCTTGATGTCCGCCGGGGTGATACCTGGCATGAACTCGTCATCTGCGGCATGCTCAGGCACTGGGTAGTCCGGGCCGATATAGCACTCGCCTTTCGTATTCACTCGCGTCCAGACGCGCTTGTCCGTGACCTTGATCTCTGTCAGCCACTTGATCCAAGCGGTGCCGCCCCATCCCGGTACCACCAGCCGTACGGGCGAGCCGTGGTCCTCGGTCAACGGATTGCCCTGCATCGCAAAGCAAATGCCCATGTCGTTCTGCAGCGACACGACGTCCGCATAAGGCATCGGCCGGCCGATATCGCCCGCGCCGTCCACGCCCGACCAGAACAGCACGGTCTTCGCGCTCGGCTTGATGCCGATCCGCGCAAAGATTTCGCTCATTGGAACGTACTGCCACTCGGCCTGACCGACGGCGCCGAGCACCCAGTTGCCGCCGGCCACCTGCTGACCTGTGAATCCGCCCTGCTCCCAGAACAGCGTGCGGCCGTTGCCGTGGCACTCCAGCGTCGCGATGATCGAGCGCGACGGCATTTTCAAGAGATCGGCGTACGTGATCTCGATTGGACGCTCCACCGACGGGCCATGGATCTTCAGCTTCCAGGCGTCGCGCGCGAGGATCGGTTTCTGTTCGACCAACGGCGTCGGGTAATGATTGCGGACGTAGAACTCTTCGATCGGCGTCATGAACGTGCTGAAGTTCCAGTAGTTGCCGGACCGCACGGTCGCGCCGATGTTGAGCAGGCGTCCGTCATCCTTGATGAGCGCCTTTCTGGCCGGCGCTGTAGATGGTGCGGCTGCTGGCGGCACAGCGGGTGCCTGTTGCCCCAGTGCGGGAGCCGCAGCCGCCGTCGCCCCGAACGCCGCTGCGGAGACGAACAAGCTGCGACGATCGAGATTCGAACCGTTCTTCAAGACGTCGCGCAAGATGGCCTCGTCGCGCGCCTGGTGCTTTGCTTCCGACATCGTTTCCTCCGTATCGTTCAGGTCGCCTGCGACCCGTGACCCGGAGTGAATGGCAACGCTCGTGCCAACGGGCGTTCTTGAGAAAGTCTATTGAAATCAATTGATTCTCTGCGTCTCGAGCCGCGCTTCGTCCGAGCGTTCGGACTCTCATCCATAGAGAGTCCAGAAACCTGGACGTCCCGTCGGCATAGACGTCAGCTTCGGATGCCAAGCTTCTTGATCTTGGCGAAAAGTGTCGACCGGGAGACTTGAAGCACCGCCGCTGCGGCATCGACGTCGCCGTCGGCGGCGCGCAACGCGCCCTCGATGGCGTGCCGCTCGGTAGCTTCACGGACAGCAGACAGCGATTGCCCGACGGCTTCGGTCTGCCCCGAAGGTGCGACCCGTTCAGGGAACAGATCCACAGTCGTCAGCCATTCGCCTTCGCTCAGCGCGACGCCGCGTTCAATCCGATTGCGCAACTCTCGGATATTGCCGGGGTACTCGTGGGCCAACAGTTCTGCCTCGGCACTCGGCGAGATCCCTTTCAGCGTCCTTCCGATCGTCTCGTTGAATTCGCCAAGCATGCGGCGTGCGAGAGGCAGGATGTCCTCCGTTCGCCGCTTCAGGGCAGGAAGGTCGATCGCGATGACAGCCAGCCGGTAGAAGAGATCCGGTCGGAATGTGCCGTCCGCTATGCGCACCTGCAAATCGGCATTGGTCGCGGCGATCACCCTGGCCCGCAGTGGTACCATCCGATCGCCACCGACCCGACGGAAGGCCCGCTCCTCCAGAAGGCGCAAGAGCTTTGCCTGAAGGCCGACCGGGAGTTCGGAAACCTCATCGAGAAACAGTATCCCCGCACCGGCTCTTTCTGCGCTGCCCTCGTGCCGCTGAACCGCTCCACTGAACGCGCCCTTCTCGTGGCCGAACAACTCGCTTTCCAACAAGTCTTTGGGGATGGCAGCGCAGTTGATTGCCAGAAATGGAAGCTTGGCACGCGGGCCGTTGACATGCAGAAATCGAGCGGCAACCTCCTTGCCCGACCCGCTCGGGCCGCTCAGGAGTACGGTCGAATCGATGCCGGCGACGCGCCTCAACTTGCGCTCGACTTCGACGATCGCAGCAGCCTGGCCAAGGGTCCATCCCTCGGTGAGGCACCACTTCGGAGCCAGCAGCTTCTCGATGCGCTCTGACAGGAGTTCGATGTCGAACGGCTTGGTCAGGTAGTCCGTAGCGCCCGACTGCATCAGGCGCACCGCCTGGCTGATGTCCCCGAAGCCGGTGATGAAGACCACGGGCGTCCGGCCGAGGAAGCGCGCTGCATCGCGCAAGATGTCCTCGCCAGTCATGTCCGGCAGGCGAATGTCACACAGGAGCAGGTCCGGCCGCGTCGAAGCAAGAGCTGCAAGTGCATCGGTCCCGTTGCGCCACCATCGGACCCGATAGCCTTCGGCCTTGAACCAGTCGACTAGCGACTGACCCATGACGGGATCGTCCTCGACAACTCCGAGCAGCGGACCGGTTTCACGCAACGGCTTTCTCCCGCATTGCCGAGATCGCCAAGGGCAGGGTCACGCTGATCAGTGAGCCGGGTGGGCCGCCCACGATGATCGAGCCATCGAGCTTTGCGACCAGCAAGGACGTTGCCCATAGGCCGAGCCCCGTCACCTGGATTTTCTCTCGGGTGGTTCCCAGAAGCGTCAGACGGGCTTCTGCCGGCATGCCCGGCCCTTGGTCCTCGACCAGCAGGTGCAGCTCGGATTTTTCAAGTTTCGCGAGAAAGCGAACCTGCCCGCCAGGCTGCGAAGCCGCGCAAGCATTTAAAAGTAGGTTGAGTACGATCTGCCGAACCGCGTGCCCTGGAACGGCCAGAGTCGTATCGAAATCGACGGTCCAGCTGAGGCTGAGCTCACGGCGATTGGCCTCGCTCTGAATCAGAAAGTGAATATCGTCGATGTCGCCGGGCGTCAGGGGCTGCCCGTCTGTATCTCCGCGCCAGGTCATCAGCGACGCGCGCACAACATTTTGGATTCCAGTCAGTCCGCGCTGCAGAAGCGTGAGGGCACCATCTCTGAGTGTGCGATCGTCACCATGCCGCTGGATCATGCGTAGGGCATTGAGCATCCCGCCCAACGGATTGTTCACCTCGTGCGCCATCGCCGATGCGAAACGTCCCATCAGCGCGCGGCGCTCCTGCTCGGCCATGTGCTGCAGAAGCGCCTCACGCTCGGCAATCGCAGCGATCGCGGCGTTGTAGCGACGATAGGCTTGACCTACCTCCGTATCGGCGGGGGGAAGCTCGCTCTCGGTCAAGGGCCGAAGGGTCCCGTCGGTCGAGTGAGCGAGGAGATCGGACAATCGCGTCAACGGCTTCATCAGGCGACGAACGAGAAGCCAGCCGAGAACGACGAACACGCCGGTCAGGACAGCGTTGAACAGGATGAGTGTGAGCAGTGCCTGCCATCGCTCCTCCTGCATTCTGTGGACGTCGATCTCGGCGGCGATACGCCCGATCTTGACACCGCCATCCGTGAGATCGCGGTGAATCCAGACGGTTTCGGTCGCGCGGCCGAGGTCGATCACCGCCTTCTCTGCCCGCGACGCGTGCGGTGCTGGCGCAAAGACGGGGTAAGCGCGAGGGTCTGAGGCCGCCAGTACGGTCTCGTCGATCAAGATCACGAGCACGGCTCTCGACTCGAGCCCTGCGTACCGGTCACGTGCCCGATCGAGAACGTCGAATGCTTCCCACGGGTCACGTCGCAAGACATAGGGCTTCAGCGCCGTGGAGAGGCCATCGAGATAGGCACCGGTCAGGGCTTGAAAATGCTCGGTTTGCGTCTCGTTCAGCCGTGCGAGCACGACCTTCGAGACGAGCGCTGCCGCGGTGATCATCAAGAGCGCGACCATCGCTGGAACCGTCAGCGCAGGATTGTGCCAGATGGTCGCTGAGATGCGGTTCATCGATCGGACGCTCCTCGGGCGCGCCGCATGCGAATCGCAATGCCGTCGAACAGCTCGGATGGTTCGACACGAAAGCCGTCGAGCTTGAGTAAGCCGAGCACGGACCGCCCACGTGCGTCGCTACTCATGCCGAGCAAGGCGCTTCGCAGCGCACCAGTAGCCTCTGCGTCGATTGCGGCGACCGGACAGGCGATCGGCGGGAAGCCGAGCCATTCGGACGACGATACGACACGGGTTGCACGGACGAGCTCCGGTTCGGTCTCCCGAAGGACCTCGTAAACATAGCCGTCAACACTGCCGGACGATGCAAGCCCCGCTGCCACGGCGCGGATGACGTTGCGGTGGCCGTATGTGAAGAAGTTGTGCTTGAAGAACCGGTCCGGCGCAGTGCCCCGCTCAAGCAGGTCGGTGTGCGTCACCAGGAAGCCCGAGTTGCTGTCCGGATCGGAGAAGGCGTGCACTGACCCTTGCAGGTCCTCCAAGCGCTGGGCGGTCTGAGAAGCCGATGCAATGAGGTACGACTGATAGCGGGTCTGACCGCGCCAGACCGGCACCGCTACCAGGCTGATCTCATCGCGATAGGCGACGAAGGGATAGCCGCAGATCCAGGCCGCATCGAGCTGCCGCGAGACGAGTAGCGCCGTGATTTCCTGGTAGGTGCGGCGTCCGATCAACTCGACCGGACGCGCCATGGCGCGTTCGAGGTATCCCTTGAGACCGGCGAGGACGGCCTGATCGGAATTCAGGAAGACCGGTGTGAGGCCGAACCGCAGTGGGGCTGCCGCGGCTCTCGGTCTGCCGTACATCCCGAAGCTGGCACACAATGTCGACGATGCACCGATCAGCCAACGTCGACGGCTTGTCGAACGCGCAGTCCGCACGGCGTCTCCTCCCGACGTTCGAGCCCCTCCGCGACATCGCTGTGAAGCTACCAGTCCGCGCGGGACCGTCCAACGCGACGCGAGTCGTCTTGATCCCGTCAAATAATTCGACTATTCGATAAGTATGGAATCAAAAGAGGCGGCAGGCAAGTTCGGCGCACTTTCGCAGGCGACCCGCATCGAGGTGATGCGGCTCCTGGCGGAGCGGGGTCCATCCGGTCTCGCGGCGGGTGACCTGGCGGGCGCGCTCGGCCAAGCGCCGTCGACCCTCTCGTTCCATCTTTCGGCGCTGGATCAGGCCGGCCTCGTGCAGTCGACGCGGCAGGGCCGGCACGTGATCTACGCCGTTCGGTTCGCCGGTCTGCGCGCGCTCTTCAGTTTCCTGACCGAGACCTGCTGCGGCGGCCGCCCAGACCTGTGCGGCGATCTCGCTCGATTGCTTCCAGACGACAGCGAAGAGGAAATCAGTATGCAGCCCGCGTTCAACGTCTTGTTCATCTGCACACGAAATTCGGCCCGCTCTATCTTGGCCGAGGCGATCCTCGAGAAAGTCGGTCGCGGCAAGTTTAACGCTTACTCGGCTGGCACCGAGCCAGCCGCCGCGCCAATGCCGGAAGTCCTCGAGCGGCTCAGGGTCATGGGCCACGACACCGGCACGTTCCGCTCGAAGTCATGGACGGAATTCACAGGGCCAAACGCCCCCAAGATGGATTTCGTGATCACGCTCTGTGACGTGCCGGAGGGCGAAGCCTGCCCCGACCTCGGCAGCCGCCCCATCACAGCCGCGTGGCCATTTCCGGACCCGGCAAAATTCATGGGCTCGGAACTCGAGCGGGCGACGTTGCTCAACGAGCTCTACGGTATGATCCGACGCCGCCTCGAAGCATTCTCAAGTCTCAAGTTCGACGCTCTGGACAAGATGGCATCGAAGGCGCGGCTCGACGAACTGGGCGACAGCGCGCGCATGGCGCGATGATGAAAGGGGCGCATCACATGAAGGTCGGCATCAACGGCATGGGGCGCATGGGTCGCCTTTCGCTCCGCGCAGCGATGGGAGGTTTCCGCCGTGTCGACGGCGATCCGCGCGCAGCGAACCGTCTCGACGTTGTGCATCTCAACGAAGTGAAGGGCGGCGCAGTGACGACGGCGCACCTGCTCGAATTCGACAGTGTGCATGGCCGCTGGCACGCTGCCATCGAGACTGACGGAAAATCCTCGATCGGTATCGATGGGCGGCGCTTGAGCTTCACGGAGGCCGCGAAGCCCGGTGACGTACCCTGGGGCGCCCTCGGCTGCGAGATCGTGCTGGAATGCACTGGCAAGTTCCTCAAGCCCGAAGAACTGCAAGCCTATTTCGATCGCGGCGTGAAACGGGTGATCGTCGCCGCACCCGTCAAGGACGAGCGCGCGCTGAACGTCGTCGTGGGTGTGAACGACCACCTCTACGACCCAACGAAGCATAAGCTGCTCACCGCGGCCTCTTGCACCACCAACTGTCTCGCACCCGTCGTGAAGGTGGTGCACGAGCACCTCGGTATTCGGCACGGCCAGATCACCACCATCCACGATCCGACCAACACTAACGTCGTCGTCGATTTTCCGCACAAGGATCTGCGCCGTGCGCGCTCGACGCTGTTGTCGATGCTGCCGACCACGACCGGCAGCGCGACGGCCATCGCGCTCATCTATCCGGACTTGAAGGGCAAGCTGAACGGACACGCCGTCCGCGTGCCGGTGCTCAATGCCAGCCTGACCGACTGCGTGTTCGAACTAAACCGTGCGACGACGCAAGCCGAAGTGAACGAGTTGTTCCAGGCCGCGGCACGTGGGACACTCGCCGGCATCCTCGGCTACGAGATGCGCCCGCTGGTCTCGGCCGACTACTGCAACGACACACGCAGCGCAATTGTCGATGCCGAGTACACGATGGTGACCGACGGCACGCTGCTTAAGGTTTACGCTTGGTATGACAACGAGGTCGGTTACGTCTGCCGAATGGTCGACCTCGCCAGCATCGTGATCGCCGCGGAGCACCGGACATGACCGCCGCTGTCCGCAACTAC
>CAYMEB010000206.1:0-8722 GCA_964389095.1 uncultured Hyphomicrobiaceae bacterium | reverse complement strand
GCGATCAAGATCACCAACATCGTGGCGCTGCTGCTGCTGGCCGTCCTGGCCCACGGCTGAACGGTCGCGACATAGACACCGAATGGAAAAGGCCCGGCATCGCCGGGCCTTTTCTCTTTGTGAGTGTGGGGGAGGATCGCGGGCGCTCTCTCGTCGCGCGCTTCGTCGCGCGCCAGATCTGGCGGTCGAGGAGGCTGCCCATGCTGCCGGCTCATGGGGGCGACGTCGTGCGCGCGATTGACAAGCGTCGGCGCTGAACTAGCGTTTGCGAACCAACACACACGGGGCACGGCATGAGCGGGCGCAATCAGTTCAAGGTCGGCGTCTCGCGCGACCTTCTCACCGCGGCCGGGGTGCCGTGTTTCGACCCACGCGCGTTCGGCGTGCTCGAGGCCAATCCGGGCCTGAGCTGGGAGTGGCTCCCGGAGGATCTTACGGAGATTACGCCCGAGGTCGCGGCCCGTTACGACGGACTGCACGTCAATCTGCCCAAGGTGACCGCCGCAAGCGTAGGCCGGAGCGACTGTCGCCTGAAGATCGTGGCGCGCAATGGCGTCGGTTTCGATTCGGTCGACGTCGATGCCCTGACCCGCAAGGGCATCGTGCTGACGAATACGCCGGTCGCCGTCCGGCGGCCCGTCGCAGTCGCGACGCTGACGATGTTGTTCGCCCTGGCCGGCCAACTCCTGAAAAAGAACGAGCTATCGCATACCGGGCGCTGGAACGATCGCACGGACTACATGGGGCAGGGTCTGACGACGCGGACCCTCGGGCTCGTAGGAGCCGGCGGGATCGGTCAGGAGATCCTGCGCCTCGCGCGGCCCTTCTTCGCTCGCATGATCGTCGCCGATCCGTACGCGGGACGCGAGACTGTCGCTGCGCTGGGCGCAGACCTCGTCCCGCTCGACGACGTGATGCGCGCGTCGGATTTCGTGGTCGTGTGCTGTCTTCTCAACGCCGAGACGCATCATCTGATCAATGCGGCGAAGTTCGCGCTGATGAAGCCGACGGCCTATTTCCTCAATATGGGCCGGGGGCCGATCACGGACGAGAAGGCGCTGATCCAGGCGCTGCGTGAGCGGCGCATCTTGGGCGCCGGATTGGACGTCACCGAGAAGGAGCCGATCGAGCCGGACAACCCGTTGCTCGCCATGGATAACGTGATCATCACGCCGCATGCACTGTGCTGGACCGACGAATGCTTCCGTGAAATCGCCGAAACAGCGCTGCGATCCATCGTCGACGTTTCGCTCGGCCGCCGTCCGGCGCACGTCGTCAATCCCGCGGTCTACGGTGCGTAAGTCGCGCCGCGGCCCCTTAAGCTCAACGAGACAAGCAAGCGCCGTCCCATGTCCACGACCGTCGTCCTCGCATTCGTCGCAGCGTGCGTACTGCTCGCTCTCACGCCGGGCCCGAACATGGGGCTGATCATCGCCAACACGCTTTCCGGGGGCTTGCGCGCGGGGCTGGTGACCCTGCTCGGGTCGGGAACGGGGCTGGCGATCCTGGTCGCTGTGGCCGCGCTCGGAATGACCTCGGTGATGGTATTCATGTCCGAGTGGTTCGACGTCGTGCGGTGGGTCGGCGCCCTGTATCTCGTCGTGCTCGGCGTGCGGCAGATGCTGGGCTGGTGGCGGTCATGGGGGGCGCCGGCCGTGGAGGCACGCGTGGTCTCGGGGCGCAGCCGGTATCTCACAGCACTGGCCGTGAGCCTCTCGAATCCCAAGGTTCTGCTCTTCCTCGGGGCCTTCCTGCCGCAGTTCGTCGATCCCAATGGCGATGTCGCGCTGCAGCTCACGGTGCTCGCCGTCCTGTTCGTGACCATCATCGTCGGGGTGGACATGATCTACACTATTGCGCTGGCCAGGGCGCGAGCGCGGATTCCGATGGAAAAGCTGCGCCTGCTCGACGGGCTGGCTGGCGGGCTGCTGGTCCTGGGCGGTCTGGTTCTGGCGACCGCGCGGCGGCCCTGAGGCGACATTGGCGGCGGGGCATCGAAGCGCAGTTCATTGGGAGAATGGCGATGGTCAGACTGAGCGGTGGCTGCCTGTGCGGAGCGGTTCGCTACGAGGCCGAAGTGGAGGCCGTGCGCGCGAGCCTGTGCCATTGCACGCACTGTCAGAAAGTTTCCGGCTCGGCGTTCTCCGTCAACGTGATCGCGCCCGCGGACAAAGTGACGTTCTCGGGCGCCGCGCCGTCCGCCTACGTCGACAGCGCCGAAAGCGGCCGCAAGCTGAGGCGCCTGTTCTGCCCGACCTGCGGATCGTCGCTGGCAAGCGAGGCCGAGGCCTTCCCCGGCATGATCATCCTCAAGGCGGGGACGCTCGACGACCGCAGCGCGGTGACGCCGGTGGTGAACATCTGGACGCGCTCGGCCCAGCCGTGGGTGATTCACGATCTTGCGCTCAAGTCGTTCGAGAGGGGACGGACCTGAGGGGGCGCGACCGGTCCGTTCATCCTTCCATGTGGGTCGCGAAGTCGGCCGGCAGCACGACCTCGAGAAGCTCGCAGTCTTCGGAATAGTCGACCACGCGATGACGGATCTGCGGCGGCTGAATCCAGCACGAGCCGGTCTTCATGCGTTCGGGCGGGTGGCCGTCCATCTCGGTGACGACCCAGCCCTTGAGCACGTAGATCATCTGGAACTGGACGTCGTGCGTGTGCCAGACGCGCACCTCGTCCGTGCAGGGGGGCTGGAAGCGGATCACATGCGCTACCGCCGCGCCGCCGGACGCAGCCGCCACCCCCAGGTCGCGGTAGCGCGCATAGCTGCGCAGGCCGGATTTGAACTGGCTCTCGTCGAGGTGGCTGAAGCCGAAGCGCTGGCGAACCGCAGTCATAGTGTGTTCTCCGCGAGTGAGGGCGTCGTGCACGCGCACCCGCTACGTTGACCCGAGAGGGAAGCGCTGTCGAGGGGCGCGATCAGACGGGGGCCTGCATCAGTTCCATCAATGCGGTATTGAAGGCGTCCGCGGCCTCGTACGCGGCCCAGTGGCCGGCCCCGGGTATGGTTCGCGATAGCATTTCGGGCCGCAATGCGCGGATGAGGTCGAGCCTGGCGGCCACGTCACCGTCGGCGATGTTGTCCAACTCGCCCCAGAGCGCGCGAACCGGGACCGCGACCTCGGGAAGCATGCGGCGGATCTCGTCTGTCGGCGCGAAGACGCGGGAGCGGAAGCGGGCCTTGGTGATGTTTAGGGACTGGATGCGAACAGCCAAGGGATCGATCCGGCGCGGATCGGCGAACATGAGCATCTCGAGATTGGCGCGGTGCACGGCGTCCCTCTCGGCCTCCGACATGCCGATGCGTTCCTTGGCGAAGTCGAGCCGCGTATGGGGCAGCCCGAGAGCCGCGGAGCCGCTCAGCGTGAACGTGCGGATCTTGCGTCCGAGCAGGACGGCCGCCGCGGTGCCGACGTGAGCGCCGAACGAGAAGCCGACGAGATCCGACGTGCGCCCATCGGGAAAAAGCTGCTCGATGCCGGCTGCGACCGCGGCGCCCGACGTCCGAGGGGTCGGCGGATCTCCGGGCATGTCGCTGTCGCCCAGACCGGGCAGGTCGGCGGCCCATACTTCGTAACCCGCCCCACTCAATGCCGGGATCGTGCGAAACCAGTGGAGCCAGGAACCCGAGCCTCCGTGAAGGAGGATGACTGGCCGGCCTTCGCCCCAGCCGCGCCAGACCATGC
Organism: uncultured Hyphomicrobiaceae bacterium; assembly: GCA_964389095.1. Classification (GTDB taxonomy): domain Bacteria; phylum Pseudomonadota; class Alphaproteobacteria; order Rhizobiales; family Hyphomicrobiaceae; genus JABFRJ01. The sequence goes on along the minus strand of CAYMEB010000206.1, from coordinate 5,033 downwards.
GGCCGACTCCGCACGGCGTTTCACGCCGCGCCGAACCCCGCTCCAAGGCGGCTATCTGCGCATCTGAGGGATCGTCGGTCACGAGCACGCAGGGCCCTGTTTCTGGTGGTCTTCGGCGATGAGCCCGGCGATCGCCGCTCCGCGGCTCGAAACGACCCGAGGCACCCAATACAGCGCTCGATTCGGCCTGGAAATATAAGACTATTTCACCTGGTTCCACGCTCCTCGAGTGCATCCTGCGTGGTGCGCAGCGAGTCGAAGATCAAAACAATCGATTGGGCTTCGGCCATTGCCGCATCACGCATGGCGACGGCTTTGTATATCCGGCGATGGTCCTGGAGCGAGCGGCGGAACTCCCCCCGGTCGGTCGCCTTCTTGATGTTGAGCGAGCCGCGGATGGTGGTCGCCACGACCGGTTTCAGGCATGCGAGCGCCCGGTTCCCGCTGGCCTCGAACAGGATCTCGTGAAATCGGATGTCGGCGCCGACGCAGCCCGGGGTGAACGGGACGAGAGCGTGCATCCGCTGGAGTGCGTCACGCAGTTCGATCAGCTGCTCTTCCGATCTGCGCTCGGCCGCCAGCCGCGCCGCCCGCGGCTCGATGGTGCTGCGCAGCTCGAAAAGATCACGGACGAAATCGACGGTTGTACCGCCGCGCAGCGTCCACTCGAGGATGTCGGGGTCCAGAAGATTCCAGTCCTGGCGCGGGCGGACCCGCGTGCCGCTGCGCGGCTTGGCTTCTATGAGCCCCTTTGCGGACAGAAACTTGATCGCTTCCCGATAGGCCGTGCGCGAAACGACGTGGCCGTCGAGTTCCGCCTCGTTGGGAATGATGTCGCCGGCGGCGAACCGTCCCGAGACGATGCCGATCGCGATGGTCTCGAGGACTTGGTCGAAGGGGCGCTCGTTCGCCGGAGCGGTCGGTCGATCGCAATCGGGGATCAACTGATGCATCATCGCACACACGCAACGATCCTGCGCTCCTCACGCCGTCGGATACTCCGCATCGCAGCGACCGACGACCCTTGACAGGGGACATCATATAGTATGACTTTTTGGCGGCAAGGTATGGAGACCTGCGTCTTCGCGGCGCCCACGAAGCGCCACAGGCGCGCAGGATCATCGAACCGGTCATGATGCTCACGGGCCGATCTCAAGAGCCCGGACATTGCGAGTTCGCGCGGCGGCCTGTCGGCGTCGCGGAAACGGGAGGAAGCGAATGACGAAAATCAACCGCCGTAAATTCATGAAGACCACGGGTGGCATGGCCGCCATCCTCGCCGCAGGCAAGGCTCCGGCCTTCGCGCAGGCGACCGAAGTCCACTGGTTGCGTTGGAACGATTTCGTGCCGGCCTGCGACCAGCTTATTCGGACGAAGCTCGCGCCGGAGGCGGAAAAGGCCCTCGGCATCAAGGTGAAGTACGAGACGGTGAACGGCAACGACCTGCAGCCGCGCATCACCGCCGGCATCCAGTCGGGCGCGGGCCCCGACGTCATCATGCTCTACAACAACCACCCTCACCTCTATAAGGCGAGCCTGGCGGATCTGTCGGACATCGCCGAGGAAGTCGCCAAGGAGCAGGGTGCCTACGACGACGTCTCCAAGGGCAACAGCTCGTCGGGCGGCAAGTGGTTTTCGATGCCGAGCGCAATCATCGGCGCCATGACCGTGTATCGCAAGTCGCTCTTCGCCGAGGCCGGCTACAACGAGTTCCCCAAGACCTGGGACCAGTATCGCGACGCCGGCAAGAAGCTCAAGGCCAAGGGCATGCCCATCGGCCAGTCGCTCGGCCAATCGTTCGGCGATCCGCCGACGTTCGTCTATCCGTTCCTGTGGTCGTTCGGCGCCACAGAGGTCGATGACAAGGGCAAGGTGGTGATCAACTCGCCCCAGACGATCGAGGCCGTGAAGTATCTCGTCGGCTTCTGGAAAGACGCCATGGACGAGGGCGGCCTGGCCTGGGACGACAGCTCGAACAACCGCGCCTACCTGACCGGAACGATCAGCGCCACCCTCAACGGCGCCTCGATCTACATCGAGTCCAAGCGCAAGCCGAACGAGTACAAGGACGACAAGGGTAAGCCGCTGCACGAGGACTGCCTGCACGCCGTCCTTCCGGCGGGTCCGAAGGGCCAGTTCGGCTTCCACACCTACACGTCGCACGTGGTGCCGAGCTACTCGAAGAACCAGAAGGCTGCGAAAGATCTGCTGCGCTTCATTCACAGCAAGGCGAACTACGAGCAGTGGTTCTCGACGGCCGAGGGCTTCTACACGCCGGGCACGGAGTCCTGGCAGAAGCACGAGACCTGGACGAAGAACCCCGTCATGGCCCCGTTCGCGGTCGCCGGCAAGCTCGGCAAGACGCCGGGTTATCCGGGCGAGCCCAATGCCAAGGCGGCCGAGGTTCTCACCAAGTACCTGCTCGGCAACATGATGGCCGATGCCGTCAAAGGCAAGTCGGCCGAAGAGGTCGTCAAGACCTGCGAGGCTCAGCTCAAGGCGATCTACGAAGCCTGAGGGCTTCTCCGATCGGACGAGAAAAGGGTGGAGCGCCTCGGGGGACGGGGCGCTTCACCTCTCTCGGCCTGAGTTTGAAGCCGGGGCGTGATGGGAGAAACCTGTCAGGCCATACTCAGTAGTGCAAACGATGCTCAGCGGTTCCAGGGGCAGGGAAACGCAATTATGTCTGTGACCGCAGCACAACCCGCCGGTGGCATCTCGTACGCGAAGCCGAAATGGCGCCCGTTGGAGTCGGAAGGGAATCTCGCCCTACTGCTCCTCATCCCGACCTTCGTTCTGCTCGGGCTGTTCATCGCCTACCCGTTCCTGCGGGGCATCCTCCTGTCGGTGACGAATGCACGCGTCGGCGTGCCGGGAACTTTCGTTGGCTTGGACAATTTCGCCAAGCTGGCGAACGATCCGATCTTCTATGCCGTGGTGCGCAACACGGTGCTCTATACGGCCGTCACGACCGTTTTCAAGCTTGCGCTGGGGCTGTGGCTGGCGATCCTTCTCAACCGCGACTTCAAGTTCAAGGCGATCACGCGCGCGTTCATCCTGCTTCCGTTCATCGTTCCGACCGTTCTTGCCTGCTTCGCCTGGAAATGGATGTTCGATCCGACCATGTCGGTGCTGAACTGGGCGCTGTGGCAGCTGAACCTGATGTCGCTCGGCCGGCCCATCCAATGGCTCGGTGACGCGGACATGGCGATGGTTTCGGTGATCATCATCAACGTGTGGCGCGGCGTACCTTTCTTCGCCATCTCGCTGATGGCGGGATTGCAGACGATCTCGCCCGATCTTCAGGAGGCCGCCGCGATCGATGGCGCCAAGCCGTGGCAGAGGTTCATCTACATCACCTGGCCGCTGCTGCTTCCCGTGACGATGGTGGTCGTCCTGTTTTCCGTCATCCAGACATTCGCCGATTTCCAGATCGTGGAAGTGATGACTGGCGGCGGTCCGGCCAATGCGACGCACGTCTTCGCGACGTATGCCTACCAGCTTGCGATCAGGGCAGGGCAGCTCAGCCAGGGCGCCGCGATCTCTCTCGCGATGTTCCCGATCCTGTTCATGATCGTGATCTTCCAACTCATCTACATTCGCCGCGTGGAGACCCGCTGATGATCGAAGGTTCGCGCTGGCGCCGGTGGGTCTTCTTCCGGGCCCCGATGGCCGTCTTCCTGCTGTTCCTGCTGCTGCCGTTCTACTGGATGATCATCACGACCTTCCGGCCGACGGCGGAGATCAACGTCGCGTGGCGGCGCCCGAGCTACCAGCCGTTCTGGACCTGGGACCCGACCCTCGTCCACGTGAAGTACCTGCTCGGTGAGACATCGTTCCTGATCTGGATCTGGAACACGATGTTCATCGCGACCGTCTCGACGATCATCTCGCTGTTCTGCGGCGTGCTCGCCGGTTACGCCCTGTCGCGGCTGACGTTCAAAGGGGCGGGCCTGCTGGGAACCGTGATCTTCATCACCTACCTCGTGCCGCAGACGCTGCTCTTCATCCCGCTGTCGGAAATCATCCGCAGCTACAACATCGGCGACACGCCGTGGGCGCTGATCCTCACCTACCCGACCTTCCTCATTCCGTTCAGCACATGGTTGCTGATGGGGTACTTCAAGGCGATCCCCAAGGAACTGGAGGAATGCGCCCGCATCGACGGCGCAACCCGCTTTCAGGCCATGTGGCAGATCATCATTCCCGTCGCCGTGCCGGGCATCCTGTCGGCGATGATCTTCGCGTTCACACTCTCCTGGAACGAGTACATTTACGCACTCGTGTTCCTTTCAAGTCCGGAACAGAAAACGGTGCCGGTCGGCGTCGTCTCCGAGCTGATCAAGGGCGACGTGCAGTTCTGGGGACCACTGATGGCAGGAGCCCTGCTGGGTTCGATTCCGGTGGCGGTCGCGTACTCCTTCTTCGTCGAACATTACGTGTCGGGCCTCACCGGCTCGGTCAAAGGGTGAAGCCATGGCTACCGTAACGATCCGCGACGTCCACAAGCGCTACGACGACTTCCACGCGGTCAAGGGCGTATCGCTCGACATCAAGGACAAGGAGTTCGTGGTGCTCGTCGGCCCCTCGGGCTGCGGCAAGACCACCACGCTGCGCATGGTCGCCGGCCTCGAGACCATCACCGACGGCCAGATTCTGATCGGCAACCAGATCGTGAACGATCTGCCGCCGATGGATCGCGACATCGCGATGGTCTTTCAGAACTATGCCCTCTATCCGCACATGAGCGTCGCCGACAATATGGCGTTCGGCCTCAAGATGCGTAAGTTCGACAAGGCCGAGATCAAGAAGCGCGTCGAGCAGGCGGCCGATATCCTCGGCATCAAGGACCACCTGCATCGCAAGCCCAGGCAGCTTTCCGGCGGCCAGCGCCAGCGCGTCGCCCTGGGGCGCGCGATCGTGCGCAACCCGCAGGTCTTCCTGTTCGACGAGCCGCTCTCGAACCTCGACGCCAAGCTGCGCGTGCAGATGCGCATCGAGATCAAGAAGCTCCATCAGCGCAGCGGCACCAC
>CAYMEB010000205.1:0-8755 GCA_964389095.1 uncultured Hyphomicrobiaceae bacterium | reverse complement strand
CGATCACTCGTCCTGTGCGCGAATGGCCAGACCAGCCGCTCACACCCCATGTTGTACATCCGCGCGCATCATGGAGACGCGGAGCAATCGCTCGAAGCCTACATCAAGACTGCGCAAGACCGCTGGAAGCAGCGCCTTCCCGACAGCACGATCGAACCGCGCTCCGACCTGGAACGTACAGGCAAGCCCACCATCAAGCTGTTCCTCTACCGCAACCCTTCGGTGCCCGATCAACCCTTCGAGTTGACGGCCTTCATGAAGGACAACAATTCTGCAGCGGGTGCAAACCCGAAAGACATGTACTTCTTCCAAGGCGTCCTCGTCGCTCCGAGCATGCAAGAACTCGACAAGGCGACGCCGGCGTTCCTCGACGTGCTGCGCCGTCTGTAAGCGGCTTGTCGGCGCAGTTTACGATCGTATCGATGCTGATGACGCAGGACGAGCAACGCACCTGCGCTCCTCTGTGCGCAGCATGCGATGGCGCTCGCTGACGAGCAGCGACAGCGCATGGCAAAGTAATTCCTTGTGCTTCTGCGTTTTTCACCCTAAACACCCTGATCGTTGTTTGGCCGGACATCGATCCGGGTGTCTTGCATTTTTGCCCTGGCGCTCTTCAAGAAGCGCCGTCGCGATCAGAGCTCACACCATCCGACGAACCGTGAAGCTGCTCTCCGACGAGAGCGGCTTGTGTCGGTGCATGCCTCAAACAAACCAGGAGAGCTGACGTGATCAAAGGCGTCGTGAAGTTTTACAATGACCAGAAGGGTTTCGGATTCATCCAGCCAGAAGACGGCAGCAAGGACGTGTTCGTCCATGCCACCGCTCTCGAGCGCGCAGGCATCTCGCGTCTCGGCGAGGGCGACCGCGTCTCGTTCGATACGCGCGAGGACCGTCGTACCGGCAAGATCGCGGTCGACAACATCGTGAAAAGCTGACCTCGACCCTCCGGTGGCCCGGCCCGCCTAGGGCCGGGCTCCGGGCTCTATCAACGCTTGGCAGGCTCTGCAGCGCGCTGCCAGCCGGTCGTGGAGTCTTTCATGAGCTACTTGTTCAAGATCGGCCAGCAGGTGGACTTCACGCCAGCCAGTCGGGGCGGCGTACCAGCATCCACCCAAAAATACGAAATCGTCCGCCGGCTCCCACGCGAGGGCGGAGAAAACCAGTACCGCATCGAGTGTAAGGCCGAGACGTTCGAGCGCATCGCCCGAGAGAGCGAACTTAAGCGGCGCGCGTGAGACTTCGATCGAGGAAGCACAATGAGCCGCAAGAAGCCCAACGGTCGCGTTCCCGTCCTCCGGTTCGACGTGATCTACGTCGACGGCAGCCGCGCCTCCAACCGGAAGGTCGCCGCTAACGAATTGCCGAGCGGCGATCTGGACGAGGCAGCACTGAGCTATTTCGCGGAGCAGGATCGCCAGATCGCGGAACGTTCGGGCATTGCCCGCGCCGCCATCAAATCGGTCGTGCGCTCGCGCGCCTGAAGCATTCCGCGGCGCTTCCCAGGCCCCAGCGGGGACGCCACCAGTCTCCCCCGCATGCGATCCGCGGCGGGCAGAAGGGCCGGAAGCCCTAGACCAGGCCCGGAACCAAGCGGCTCCGGCCGCGGCGAGTGCATGCCACCCACGCGTCAGCTGCCTTGCGGGCCGGGCTCAGGTTCAGCAAGCTTTGCCCGTTGTCACTGAACGGCGAGGGCACCGATGGCATACGAACTCATTCTCAAGGGCGGGCGGGTCATAGACCCCTCCCAGAAGATCGACGGTGTCATGGACGTCGCCTTCGCGGGCGGCAAGGTAGCGGCCGTCGGCAAATCCTTGAGCGCGCCGGCCGGCTGCGATGTCCGCGACGTGAAGGGAAAGATCGTCGCCCCGGGCCTGATCGACCTGCACACGCACGTCTACTGGGGCGGCACCTCCCTCGGCATAGACGCCGAGGAATTCTGCCGCACGTCAGGTGTGACCACGGCGGTCGACACCGGCAGTGCCGGTCCCGGCAATTTCATGGGGTTCCGCAAGCACGTCATCGAGCAGAGCCAGGTTCGAATTCTGGCCTACCTTCACGTCTCGTTCGCCGGCATCTACGCCTTCTCAAACACGATCATGGTCGGAGAGAGCGAGGAGGCACGGATGCTTGCCCCGGCCGACTGTGTCGAAGTCGCCGAGAAGAACCGCGACGTGCTGGTCGGCATCAAGATCCGCGTCGGCCGCCACTCCTCCGGCACCAACGGCTGGAGTGCGCTCAAAATGGCGCTCGAGGTCGCAGATCAGGTCGGGATGCCGCTGATGTGCCACATCGATCACCCTCCGCCGAGCTACGAGGATGTGGTCGACATGCTGCGTCCCGGCGACGTGCTCACCCACGCCTTCCGCCCGTTCCCGAACACCCCGGCGAATGCCCAAGGCAAGGTGAAGCCCGCCGTGCTCGCAGCCCGCAAGCGCGGGGTGTATTTCGACATCGGTCACGGCAAGGGGTCGTTCGCCTTCAAGACCGCGCGCGCCATGCTGGCCAACGGCTTCGAGCCCGACGTGATCTCCTCCGACGTGCACACGCTCTGCATCAACGGCCCGGCTTACGACCAGGTCACGACCATGTCGAAGTTCCTCTGCATGGGCATGCCGCTCGATCACGTGATCGCAGCCTCGACGGTCAATGCCGCAGCGGCCATGAAGCGACCGGAACTGGGGAGCCTGAAACCCGGCTCGGTCGGAGACGCGACGATCCTGACGGTCGACGAAGGCAAGTTCGACTACGTCGACGTGGTCGGCGAGCATCTCGTCGGCGACCGCAAGATCAACTCGCGTGGCGTTGTGATCGGGGGCAAGTGGTGGCATCCGGCATGATGCCGGTTTCAGCCGGTCGGCGGTCGGCTGCGACCTTGGCCGGCCGTGGCGCCGCGTGACGTGCTGCACTGCAGCAGCGACCAAATGCGGAAGGCGCCACGGAGTGCGCCGAGGGCCAACAATGGCCAGCGGCGGCTCCGCGTACGCGTGCACGCCTAATTACATGCTGCTCCGGCGCAGGCGACTTCTCTGCCCGGTGCCTCTCCAAACCAAGTTGGGGGTCCACCGGCAAATTCTGCTTGCATATACGTCAAGCCGAACTCGTGCTACGCATCCCTTTGAAGAGCAGGGAGGTTACGATGGCGACTTGGCTGTTCATCGGAACGATTTTCGCCACCATGCTCGTGTTTGCGTTTCTCCTCGGGCGACGCCGCGTAGCTTCGGATCGTGCCGACGCGCGCATTGCACACTCCGAACATCGTCGACGCTCGGATGCCGCGGCCGCAGACGCGGCACGGCAGGCAGATGCACGGCTACCGCCTTTTCAGGGCGGCCACCCGATCTGAAGCGGTGATCGCCGAATTGCCGCCACCGGACCGTTGGCATTCGCCTTACCGTGCCCTGATGGAACGGCAAGGAACCTGTCAGTGCTGATGGCGCGCCGTCGATTTTCCTTTCGCGGTCGCGACTGATTTTTTCTTCGCGGTGGTGGCCGCTTTCTTCGGCATCGCCTTGCCGTGCTGACGCATGCCCCCATGGCCATGCATCATGTGGTGCATGCAGGCATGATGAGCGGCGTGATGATGATGGTGCGCATGATGCTTGCCGCGACCGGCGGCCTCGGCCGAACCAGCGGCGAAGAGCAGTCCAGCCGAAAGGGCACAAGCTGCAGACAGGGCGATCCGTTTCATAGGTTGTTCTCCGTCAGTTCAATTCAGTGGTCACGTCACAGCATCGGGCGCACGCGTGCATTGGCCTGCGTCAATCGAACCCCACACCCGGGTCAGCGCTGCGTGGCCAGCGTGACGGCAAGCCTGCAGGCGGTGGCGAACTCGTCAGTATCGATCCATTCGTCGACTGTGTGAGGCGCGTACTGTCCAGCGCCGAACGTCACCGTCGGTATCCCGTGCTTGACCAACCAATTGGCGTCGAGGCCGCCCGTCGCCGTCATCACCTTCGGCGCCATTCCGAGCGATTTGACCGCCTCGACCGAGCGCTTGACCACCGGCGCCGTCTCCTTGATCCGGAACGGATGGTAGGGCGTGGTCGTGGTGAACTTCACCTTGCCGGTCTTGCCCTCGGCATTGGCGACGCGCTTTGCGGCATCGGCGAACGCTTGCTTGAAGGCGGCCGTGATCGTGCGATGGAACGCAGCCTCCTGACTGCGACTCTCCCCGGTCGCGAGCAGATAATCGGTCACGACGTTGGTCGCGTCTCCGGCCGGGCCGTTGTTGTGCCCGCGCACCGGTCCAATGTTGCTGGTACCGGATTTGCCGTTCTTCTCGACTTTGCCGAACCAGCCGTCACGGCGGGCCTGCGCCAGGGCCTCGGCGAGAATCATGGTGGCGCTGATACCGCGTTCAGGCGCGACGCCCGCGTGCGACGCCTTGCCGGTGATCTCCACTTCCCAGTGATCCGCACCGACCGCACCCACCACCACGTTCGACGGAGCGCTCCCATCGTAGTTGTAGCCGAGCGTGACACCCCCGAGATCGGCGGGATCGACGTGACGCGCGCCCCACAGCCCGCTCTCTTCGCGGACCGTGAACAGCATCGTGATCGGGGGATGATCGAGCTTCTGGCGCGAGAGTTCGGCAGCGAGCGTGACCAGCACGGCGCAGCCGGTCCGATTGTCACCACCCAGCGCAGTCTTGCCGCTGCTCACGATCTTGCGGCCGACACGCTTCGCCACGGCCCCAGCGCACAGCGGTACGGTGTCCATGTGCGTCATGAACAGCACCCGCTCGGCATTGCCCAGCGAACCGCGGCCCGGCAGTTCCACGATGAGATTGCCGGTCTCCGTGGGCAGCGGAATGCGCGAGTTGGCGTCGTCGAGACGGATCGACTTTCGCGGCACGCCGGCCTCCACCAGCGCCGCGGTCAATTCCTTGGCAATCGCCGCCTCACGTCCCGTGACGCCTTCCACGGCGAGAAAGCGCATCAAACGTGCCTCAGCGGCGCTGCGATCGATCGAAGACATCTTGGGCTCCAGGTATGTTGGACCATTCACTGTCCATCATACCCAGAGTTTATGCAAAGCCGAGCAGCGAGCCGCGACAGGCTTACCGCACGTCTGGCAGGCGGGTTTTACTTCTTGCAGGTCGATATTCCGAGCAGGGCATAGGGTGGGCACCAGCCCAGAAGGGCCGTTCCCAGCGGAATGAGACCGAGCCAACCCCAAGCCGTCTTCGGGCCGACGAAGACCAGGGCGATGAGCCCCAGACCGACGAGGGCACGCAAGGCACGGTCGATGCCGCCGACATTCTGAGTCATGGAAGCCTCCTGCGATGAGCGATGCACGCAGTATGATCGCGCGGGCCGGTCCGGGTCTGCGACTTTGTCACCGAGCATCCGGACTCTCCGCCGCACTCACGGCTGGCGGGCGAGGCGCTCCAGTCCAGCCCGATCCAGGATCTGGACAAAGCCGCGACCATGGCTGGCGAGCCCCCGCCGCTCCAGTTCGGAGAGGACGCGCCCGACCACTTCTCGCGCGGTGCCGAGTTCGACGGCCAGTTGCTGCTGGGTCAGCGGCACACGTCCGTCGGCTCCCGCCAGGACCAGGAGCCGGTCCGCCAACCGGATGTCCATGCGGCCGAACGCAATGTCGTCGATGAGACGCATGAGGTCGGCGATGCGCCGCCCAAGTTGATTGAACACCAATCCGCGGAAAGAGGCCGAACGCGCCATCAACTCGTCGAAGACCGGCCGAGGCAAGGCCAAGGCCAGCGTCTCGGTCTCGGCATGAGCCTCAGCGGGGTAGGGCTCGCTGCCGAGCAGGCAACTCGTCGTCAACGTGCACGCCTCTCCTGCAGCCAGCCGATAGAGCACGATCTCACGGCCACTTTCAGAGACCTGCTGGACTCGAACACGGCCCTCAAGGACCAGCAAGAAGGCCTGCGGTGTCTCTCCGGCAGCGAAGACCCTACCGCCGGCCGGCACGTCCAGGGTACGCCCTCTGCCGGCAATCGCGGCCCGGGCCTCATTGTCGAGAGCGGACAACGCAGGCGCTGCCGCCGTCAGTCTTGTGATCTCGCTCACGGATGCGCTCCTTCGGCACGATCAGCGACGCCCCGGCCCGGATGGGGTTGACGCGTCCGGCGGGTCGGCTACGCCAGTAGCCGCAACAGTCGAAGAGGGCAGGTCATGGTCGAAGTCATCCCGCTGGAACTGCCGGAGGTCAAACTGATCCGTCCGAAGCGTCACGGTGACGCGCGCGGCTTCTTCTCGGAAGTCTATTCGCGGCGAGACCTGAAGGCCGCCGGGATCGATCTCGATTTCGTGCAGGACAACCATTCCCGATCCGAGAAAGCCGGCACGGTCCGCGCCCTTCACTTCCAGACGCCTCCCTTCGCCCAGGACAAGCTGGTTCGGGTGACGCGGGGCCGGATCCTGGATGTGGCGGTGGACGTGCGGCGCGGCTCGTCCAGCTTCGGCCGGCACGTCGCCGTCGAGTTGTCTGCGGAAAATTGGTCCCAGCTGCTCGTGCCGAAGGGCTTCGCGCACGGCTTGTGCACACTCGAGCCCGATACCGAGGTGCTCTACAAGGTCACCGAATACTATGCCCCGGCGAACGACGCCGGCATTCTGTGGTGCGATCCCGACCTTGGCATCTCCTGGCCGGTCTCAACGGACAACGCGATCCTCTCCGCGAAGGACCGGGTGCTTCCCCGCCTCAAAGACGCACCCGATCTTTTCTGAAGCGCCCTGCTTCACCACGCCTGTCACACGCTCGCAGTCATGCCGCCGTCGACGTAGAGGACGTGACCGGTGACGAAACTCGCCGCATCGGAAGCGAGAAAGACGGCGGCGCCGACCAGCTCCGGCAGATCGCCCCAGCGGCCGAGCGGTGTCCGTCCCGCGACCCATCTGGAGAAGGTCTCGTCTTTGACGAGTGCCTCGTTGAGTTCGGTCTTGAAGTAACCCGGGCCGATGCCGTTGACGCGGATACCGTGCTTGCCCCAGTCCACCGCCATGCCCTTGGTCAGCATCTTCGCCCCACCCTTCGATGCCGCATAGGGCGCCGTGGTCGGCCTCGCCAGCTCGCTCATCACCGAGCAGATGTTGATGATCGATCCCCGCTTGCGTGGGATCATGTGTCGCGCGACGTGCTTGGAGACGTAGAAGATGCCGTCGAGGTTCAGCGCTATCACCTCCCGCCAGGCGTCGTCGGTGATCTCGTCCAGCGGCCCCCTGCGTGTGTGGCCGGCATTGTTGACCAGGATCGAAACCGGTCCGCACTGTGCCTCGATACCGGCGACAGCGGCTTCGACCTCGGCGGGACGCGTCACGTCGAATGGCCGCTCATGGGCCGTCAGCCCGTCGGCCTGCAACGCGGCCGCCGCGGCCGCCACCTTCTCGCGGCTTCGCCCGTTGATCACCACTGCCGCGCCGGCTTCCGCGAGCCCACGGGCGATGGCGAGGCCGATGCCCTGTGACGACCCGGTGACGAGCGCAGTTCGGCCTTTCAGTGAGAAGCGGTCTGTGGCGGTCATGGCAGTCATCGCTGCATCCCTGTTTCCCTTGTAACGGCTGGGAGGGTATCCTGTCGGACCAGTCGAGGCCAGAAGCATCCAGGAGCAGCCCGAGCGTGCGCGCAGTCGTCATCCATGCCGCCCATGATCTTCGGATCGATCCGATCGAGGTGGCCGAGCCCGGGCCAGGGCAGGTCCGCGTCAAGCTGGAGCGCGGCGGCATCTGCGGCTCGGACCTCCATTATTATCACCACGGTCGCATCGGCACGATCGTGCTCAAGCATCCGATGGTGCTCGGTCACGAAGTGGCTGGGATCGTCGAACGCATCGGTGACGGGGTAAAGCGGGTGCGTCCGGGCGATCGGGTGGCACTCAGCCCGAGCCGGGCCTGCGGGCGCTGCCGCTTCTGCCAGGCTGGCCAGCAAATGCATTGTCTCGATATGAAATTCTACGGCAGCGCGATGCCGTTTCCCCATGTCCATGGCGCCTTCCAAGAGGCGATCGTCGCCGACGAAGCGCAATGCTTCGTGGTGCCCGACACGGTTTCGGCAGCCGAAGCGGCGATGTGCGAACCGTTCGCCGTTTGCCTCCACGCCGTCCGGCGCGCGGGCCCATTGCTCGGGAAGCGGGTTCTGGTGACCGGCGTCGGGCCGATCGGCGCTCTGGCGGTGCTCGCCGCGCGGCATGCCGGAGCTGCCGAGATCGTCGCAACGGATGTGACAGAGACGCCATTCGCGCTCGTGCGGAGGCTCGGCGCCGACCGCTGCATCGACGTGACGCGCGAAGCGGCTACACTGGCCGCCTACGGTGCGGAGAAGGGCAGCTTCGACGTCCTGCTCGAGTGCTCCGGCAACGAGAAAGCGCTGGTCGGCGCATTCGATGCGCTCAAGCCGCTGGCCCGCATCGTCCAGGTCGGACTGGGAGGATCTTTCACGATCCCGATCAACGTTCTGGTCGCGAAGGAGTTCGAACTCGTGGGTACGTTCCGATTCCACGAGGAGTTCGGCTTGGCCGCCGCCCTGATCGGCAAGCGGGCCGTCGACGTGACCCCGATCATCACCGCAGCCCTGCCGTTCGAACGCAGTATCGAGGCGTTCGATCTGGCTTCGGATCGCTCCCGCGCCATGAAGGTGCAACTGTCGTTCGCATGAAGAGGCACGCCATGCGCGCACCCCCGCGGCCGACCGAAGGACTTTCCGCATTCTATCCCATCGCAGCCGACGCAAAAGGCGTGGGACGGCTGGCCCGGCTCGGCGCGCGCACGGTGCAGTTGCGCGCGAAGTCGCT
>CAYMEB010000204.1:0-8772 GCA_964389095.1 uncultured Hyphomicrobiaceae bacterium | reverse complement strand
TGCGCCTCGAGAATTGCGCAGACCACGCCGAAGGCGAGGAACATGCCGCCGCCCCCGAAATCACCGACGAGGTTGAGCGGAGGCAGAGGGGCCTCCCCTTTTCGGCCGAACGCATGCAACGCACCCGACAAGGCGATGTAGTCGATGTCGTGACCTGCCCGGTGGGCCCACGGGCCATCCTGTCCGAAGCCGGTCATGCGACCGATGACCAGTCGCGGATTTGCTTTCGAGAGCACATCCGGCCCCAACCCGAGCCGCTCGATCACACCTGGACGAAATCCCTCGATCAAGGCATCCGCCTGCGCCACCAGCCGAAGCACGACCTCACGCCCGGCGGCGCTCTTGATGTCGACGGCGATGGACTGCCTACCGCGCGCGAGCACATCGAATTTCGGAGCACGTCCGGGAATTCCAAGATCGCTGTCTGCGCGCCGGTCGATGCGGATGATGCGTGCGCCCATGTCGGCGAGCAGCATGCCCGCAAAAGGCGCCGGTCCGATCCCGGCGAGCTCGATGATCGTGATGTCCTTGAGAGGTCCCATCGTGGTGAACGCTTCCTTTTCTCTCGGCCCGTAACGGCGCAGGGACAGAGATTTCGCCCCGTTTCGGTACACCAAGGATGCTGCCGTGGTCGAGCGGTGTAAGTGATTATCAAGTCTCTGGTGTTTGCATCGAAGCCAAAACAAAGGCGTCGACAAGGGCAATGTCCCCGTGACCAATTCTCGACATCAATCCCGGCGCCTGAGGGCCTGGCTGGCGGCGACGCACGTCCGGATTCGACGTGCCGTGAAGCGCCTGCGCCGGTCCCGCCGGGCCAGCGGCGACGTCGATCTTGTCTCGCAGTTCGAGCAGTTCGCGCGCATCGGCGATAGGCTCGACCGTGGCCTGGAGCGCCTCTTCGACGCCCGCTGGCAGCTGCACGACAACGAACTGCGTTACCGCAGCCTGCTGGAGAGCATGCAGGACATCATCTGGCGGACTGACGCCGATGGGCGTGTGACATTCGCCAACGGCGCCTATTTCAGAGTCTTCGGAATCGACAGGAAGCTGCCCTGGAACAGGGTGCCGGCCCCCAGAAGCTTGGATTCGACTTCGGGCGAGCGACCGTTCCAGATGTCCGAGGGGGAGAACCGCCGCGCACTCTGTCGACTGGCGACCTCCCGCGAACCGCGCTGGTTCGACATCCAGGCACACCGCGTCCCCGCCGAGGGTCCCGACGCGTTCGAAACCCAATATGTCGGCCGCGACGTCACCGAGCTGCGGCAGAAGGAAGACGAACTCGCGCGTGCTCGTGACGAGGCCCAGACCGCAAATCGCGCCAAGTCCCGGTTCCTGGCCGCAATGAGCCACGAGATCCGCACACCCATGAACGGTATTCTCGGCATGGCATCGCTTCTGGCCGAGACCGAGCTTCGTCCCGACCAGAAGACGTACGTCTCTGCGATCGACAGTTCCGCCAAGACGCTGTTGCAGCTCATTGACGAAATCCTCGATTTCTCGAAGATCGAAGCCGGCAAGCTCGTGATCGAGGATGCCGCGTTCGACGTGCGGAGCAGCATCCAGGGCGTCGTCGAGCTTCTGGCGCCCAAGGCGTTCGAGAAGGGGCTTTCGCTCGCGTGGGCTTCGAGCCCGGTAGTTCCCGCCATCGTTCTCGGCGACGAGTCGCGCGTCCGCCAGATCGTCACGAACCTGGTCGGCAACGCGATCAAGTTCACCGAACAAGGCGGCGTCCTCGTCACGATCGAGCCGGCAGGCGGACGCTTCGGCGAGAAGATCTCCGTCAGTGTCCGGGACAGCGGCATCGGCATCTCCGAGACGGCTCTGGGGACCCTCTTCTCCGAGTTCGAACAAGGCGACGAAGTCGCCCGCAGGGCCCATGGGGGCACAGGTCTCGGGCTCGCGATCTCGCGGCGGCTGGCACGCGCGATGGGAGGCGACGTCACCGTCGTGTCGCGCCCAGGCAAGGGTTCCGTATTCACCGCGACGCTGGCGCTCCCCGCTATCCGTCGCCTGCAGCGCGGCGAGTTGAACGTCGCGGAATCGGGCGCCCACAATGTCCTCCTCGCGATGCCGCCCAGCTTCGAGCGCGATGCACTCGAACTCATGCTGGCTGGCCAGGAGATCGCCTACGCCTCCACGGAACTCGACGACGCCTGTGCCGTGGCGAAGGCCGCAATCCTGGCCGAGATGCCCTTTACGACGCTCATCGTAGACACCCGGCGTGAGCCGGAAGTGATCACTAGTCTCATCGACGACATCCGCTGCATTCACGAGGGAAGCGGCCTGGGTTCGCCGGTGGCCGTCGCGATCCTCGAGCCCCCGGCACGTGAGCTCTCTCCACAGTTGCGATCCACGGGGCTCGAGCAGTTTCTCATCCGGCCCGTACGGCCTCAGGCACTTGCCGAGCGCTTGCGTGCCGGCCGCCGTTCCGCCCAGACGACCATTGCGCCGCTGTCGCGCTCCGATGCGCCCGAGCCCAACGACAACCGGAAGGATGTGGCGGTGCTGCTGGTCGAAGACAACGACATCAATGCTCTCCTCGCGCGCCGGATGCTCGAAAGCGCCGGATGCCGCATCACGCACGTCAAGGACGGTGCCAAGGCGCTCGAGCAACTGCTGGCGGTCCGTGACGGGAAGACCCCGCCCTATGAACTGGTGCTGATGGACGTCCACATGCCGGTGCTTGACGGCATTGAGGCCACACGTCGCATCAAGCGCGCGTTCGCCGCCGTCGAGGCGACGGCGCCGCCGATCATCGCTCTGACGGCAAACGCTTTTCCCGAGGACAGGCGGCGTTGCCTCGAAGGCGGCATGGACGACTACCTGTCCAAGCCGTTCGAAAAGACCGAACTCGCGCACTTGCTCCGAAAGTGGCTCCGCCCCGCGACGAGCGGCCGGACGGACGCTGCCTGAGCGCGGAACACGGCCGGGCTTCGGCGAGTCAATCGGAGCACGGACGTCCCGGTCGCCCTCGCACGGGCGCCTTGTCCAAATCCCCATGCACAGGCCACGAGGCCCCTTGCGCCGCCTGCCGGGCACGCTAATCGTGCCCCGATGCGAAAGAAGTCCGAAAAACCCTCCAACGCGCCCAGCGTCGCCGCAGGCGACGCCGCTGCGCCGCCCGCGGACCAATCCCAGGGCAGCGTCACGCCTTCCATGGCCCAGTTCCTGGAGATCAAGGCCGCCAACCCCGATTGCGTGCTCTGGTACCGGATGGGCGATTTCTACGAGCTGTTCTTCCAAGACGCAGTCGAGGTCTCGCGCGCACTGGGCATCGTCCTCACCAAGCGCGGCAAGCATCTCGGCGAAGACATCCCGATGTGCGGTGTGCCTGTCCACCGCGCCGACGAATACCTGCAGCGTCTCATCCGTCTGGGTTTCCGGATCGCCGTCTGCGAGCAACTCGAGGATCCCGCCGAGGCGCGCAAACGCGGCTCCAAGGCCGTCGTCCGTCGTGACGTGGTCAGACTGGTGACGCCCGGAACCCTGACAGAGGATACGTTGCTCGATGCGAGAGCGCGCAACTACCTCACGTCCTTGTTCGAAGCACCCCGCAGCGAAGGGGCCTCGTCGATCTTCGCCCTGGCCTCGATCGACATCTCGACGGGGGAGTTCGAAGTCGGCGAGATCGCCGCGGAAGATCTCGCGAGCGAGATCGCGCGTCTTGCGCCCGGCGAAGTGATCGCCTCCGATGCGACACTCTCCCGTCCACCAGTCTCCTCCGCGCTGGCGATGCACAAGCCGCCGACATCGCCAGTGCCGGCACAGTCATTTGACAGCCTCGCCGGCGAGAGACTGCTTAAGTTGGCGCTCGGGGTATCCGATCTTGCCGGCTACGGCGCGTTCACACGCCCTGAGCTTTCCGCGGTCGGTGCTCTCTTGAAGTATGTCGAGCTCACACAGATCGGCCGCCGTACACCGATCCGCGCGCCACGGCGCTCTGGCGTCGCCGGGACGCTCGTGATCGACGCCGCCACCCGCTCCAGCCTGGAGCTACTGCGCTCCACGTCCGGCGAGCGCTCCTCGAGCCTCATGGGCGCCATCGACAGGACGGTGACCGGCCCGGGCGCCCGAACGCTCGCAGCTCGTCTGGCCAGTCCAGAGCGCAACCTCGACACGATCGTCAGCCGCCAGGATGCGATCGCTTTCCTGCTCGAACGGGACGGCCTGCGGGACACTTTGCGCGAGATCTTGAGGCAGGCCCCGGACCTCTCGCGAGCGGTTGCCAGATTGGCGCTTCAGCGCGGCGGCCCTCGCGACTTGACTGCGGTTCGCGCCGCGCTCGCTGCCGCCCGCAAGGGAGCGAGCGCGCTCCGTGACGGCGCCGGCGCAACCGGGATGCCCGAGCTTCTCGAAGACGTTGCGGCGCGGTTGGCTCCCTCCGGTCTCGAACTCGAAGGCGAGCTTGCCGCCGCGATCGAAGACGAGCCGCCACATCTGCGCCGCGATGGCGGCTTCGTGCGCAGCGGCTACTCGCCCGATATCGATTCCGCAAGGCGGCTTCGCGAGGAGAGCCGCACCGTGATCGCCTCTCTCGAAAGCCGATACGTCGAGAAAACCGGAAATCGCACGCTGAAGATCCGGCACAACAACATCCTCGGCTATTACATCGAAGTGAGTGCGGCCACGGCAAAGCCGCTGATGGATCAGCCTCACTCCGCCCTGTTCCGTCATCGACAGAGCATGGCGAGCGCCGTGCGCTTCGTGACCGACGAACTCGTCGAGCTCGACGGCGCCATCGCCACGGCCGGTGTTCGCGCGGTCGCCCTGGAGCAGGAAGTCTTCAATCGCCTGGCCGACGATGTGGCGCGCTCAGAACGCCCGTTGGGTGAACTCGCGGACGCTCTGGCGGAACTCGACGTAGCGGCCGGTCTCGCCGAAATCGCCGCAGAACAGTCCTACGTACGCCCGATCGTCGATGAGAGTACGGCATTCGAGATCCATGGCGGCAGACACCCGGTCGTCGAGCAGGCCCTTGCGTCGGCTCGCTCCGGTGTGTTCATCGAGAACGACTGCGTTCTCGGACGGCCCGAGCCTGGACGACCCACCGGGTTCGACGAAACGGCCGATCGCCGCATCTGGCTCGTGACCGGTCCGAACATGGCCGGCAAGTCGACGTTTCTTCGCCAGAACGCCCTGATGGTCGTTCTCGCACAGGCCGGCGCGTTCGTCCCCGCGCGATCCGCGCGCATTGGCCTGGTCGACCGGCTCTTCTCGCGCGTCGGGGCCTCGGACGACCTCGCACGGGGGCGTTCGACCTTCATGGTGGAGATGGTGGAAACCGCCGCCATCCTGAACCAGGCGACGGCGCGAAGTCTCGTCATTCTCGATGAGATCGGCCGCGGCACCGCGACATTCGACGGTCTGTCGATCGCTTGGGCAACCGTCGAATACCTGCACGAGGTTTGCCGTTGTCGCGCACTATTCGCCACGCACTATCACGAGATGACGGCGCTTGCCGGCAAGCTCGCCGACATTTCGAACGTGACGATGGAAGTTCGGGAATGGCAGGACGAAATCGTGTTCCTCCACAAGGTGAAGGCCGGCGCC
Organism: uncultured Hyphomicrobiaceae bacterium; assembly: GCA_964389095.1. Taxonomy (GTDB): domain Bacteria; phylum Pseudomonadota; class Alphaproteobacteria; order Rhizobiales; family Hyphomicrobiaceae; genus JABFRJ01. The sequence goes on along the minus strand of CAYMEB010000204.1, from coordinate 3,222 downwards.
GCCGACCGCTCGTACGGCATCCAGGTCGCCAAGCTCGCGGGCCTGCCGAGGCCCGTGATCGAGCGTGCCGGCGAGGTCCTGGAACTGCTGGAAAAATCCGAGACGGAAAGTCGCCGCGTCTCCTCGTTGGATGATTTGCCCCTGTTTGCCGCAGTGCGGCCGCGCGGTGGCGAGCGCCGCTCGGGCGAACTCTCTCTGATCGAAACGGCCCTGGCCGACTTGAATCCTGACGAGATGTCCCCGAAGGCCGCGCTGGAAGCCCTCTACCGCCTGAAATCCATGGAAAAGAAGGCCTGACGACGATCCGCTCCCGGAGTGACGAGGGCGTCCTGAATGTGCAAACGACCCCCATGGACGACACGAACATGACAAGGGCAACCAGTTTCGACCCGGGAAAATCCCGCGAGGAGCTGACTGCGCTTTTCCGCGATCACGACGCCAACCCTTCCGCCGCGCGCAGCGCCATTCTCGAACGGCTGTCGCACTACAATAAGACAGCCCGCGCAGAGGCTCGGGCGCAGCTCGAGCTGACCGGCGACGGACGCGCCTGCGCGGCATCGCTCGCACTGTTTCAAGATCAACTCATCGAGCTGATCTACGACTACACCGTCGCCCACGTTTACCGGAGCGCCGACCCATCCAACCCCGATCGCATGGCGGTGATAGCGACCGGCGGCTACGGTCGCGGTCTGCTCGCCCCGTCCTCGGACATCGACCTGCTCTTCCTGCTGCCCTCCAAGCAGACCGGCTGGGGCGAGAGCGTCGTCGAATACATCCTATATCTTCTGTGGGATCTGCGGTTCAAAGTCGGGCACGCCACACGGACAGTCGAGCAATGCCTGAAAATGGCGGAAGCGGACATGACGATCCGCACCGCCCTGCTCGATTCTCGCCTGCTGTTCGGCGACGCGAAGCTCTTCCATGACCTGCGCACGCGCTTTCGCGCCGAGGTGGTCGATCCGGCTCAGCCGGCGTTTATCGAAGCCAAGATGGCCGAACGCGACGAGCGCCACCGGCGCACGGGCGAGAGTCGCTATCGCGTCGAACCCAACATCAAGGATGGCAAGGGCGGGCTGAGGGACCTGCACACCCTGCACTGGCTTTCGATGTGCCTGTTCGGAACCGACCCATCCGCGGAGCGGCCGGTTTCGGACGGCGCTTTCACCCCTGCAGAGCGGGCATCCTACCTGCGCTGCGAAGCCTTTCTCTGGACCATTCGCTGCCACCTTCATTTCCTGACCGGACGCGCCGAGGAGCGTCTGAGCTTCGACGTGCAGCCGACGATGGCCAAGACCCTGGGCTACCGGGACCGAGCCGGACTGCGGGCCGTCGAACGCTTCATGAAGCACTATTTCCTCGTTGCTAAGGAGGTGGGGGACCTGACGACGATCCTGTGCGGCGCACTCGAGATCCGCCAGGTCAAATCGACTCCGAGGATCGCCGGCCTGCTCAATCCGCTGACATGGCGCACGCGGCGACGCGTACGTCGAACGACTGATTTCAGGATCGACAACAACCGCCTCAACATCGCGGACAAGGATCTGTTTCGCCGTGATCCTGTGAACCTGATCCGCTTCTTCGCGGAGGCTGAGAGAACCGGCGCCTTCATCCACCCCGAAGCTGTGCGCCTGCTGCGTGCATCGCGCCACCTCGTCGACGAGCCTCTGCGCAACGATCCCGAAGCAAACCGCATATTCATCGATCTCGTCACCTCGAGCACGAACGCCGAGCTGGCACTACGCCGCATGAACGAGGCGGACATCCTCGGGCGCTTCGTTCCCGAGTTCGGCCGGGTCGTCTCGATGATGCAGTTCAACATGTATCATCACTTCACGGTCGATGAGCATCTGGTGAGAACCGTCGGTGAGCTGTCTCGCATCGAGAACGGCGCAGTCGCCGATGATCTGCCCCTGTCGACCCAGATCATCAAGACGGTCCAGAACCGGCGCGCACTGTTCGTCGCCGCCCTGCTTCACGACATCGGCAAGGGCAGCGCGGAGGATCATTCGATCCTGGGCGCCCGGACCGCGCGCAAACTCGGTCCACGGTTCGGCCTCGACGAGGCTGAGACCGAGACCGTCGCCTGGCTCATCGAAGAACACCTCACCATGAGCACGATCGCTCAGAGTCGCGATCTGGGCGATCCCAAGACGATACGGGCGTTCGCCGACGTCGTGCAATCGCCAGAGCGGCTCAAGCTGCTGCTGTTGCTGACCGTTGCCGACATCCGCGCCGTCGGCCCGGGGACGTGGAACGGCTGGAAGGGTCAATTGCTGCGCACGCTCTATCACGAGACCGAGCCGCTGGTGGCCGGCGGTCACATGCAACGCGGCCAGAGCCAGCGGGTCAGCCAGTCTCTTGCCGCATTTCGCGAAGCGATGGCGACCGCGCCAGCCTCTGAACTCGAAGCCTTCGAAGCCCGCATGTATCCCGACTATTGGCTGAAGACCGAGACGCGAAAGCAGATCGATCATTTCGGGCTGCTGTCCCGCACGGCCACGTCCCAGGCGACCTTCGCGACAGAAGTGACCTCCAATGCCTTCATCGCCGTGACCGAGTTGACGGTGCTCGCGCCGAACCATCCGCGCCTGCTTTCGCAGTTCGCCGGCGCCTGCGCTGCAGCGGGCGCGAACATCGTCGGCGCCCATATCTCGACGACGCGGGACGGCTTCGCACTCGACACATTCCTCCTACAGCGCACGTTCGAACGCGACGAGGACGAGATCCGGCGGGGCCAGCGCATCGGCGACACCATCGGCAAGCTGCTGCGAGGAGAGGTCAGGCTGTCGACCTTGATGGCGAAGCGCCAACAGGAGACCCGGCGCCACGGCGATACCTTCAGGGTGCCTTCCGAAGTCGTCATCGACAACGCCTTGTCGGACCAGTTTACGGTCATCGAAGTTTCGGGTCTGGATCGGCCCGGTCTGCTCTTCGAGTTGACCAGCGCGATCTCCGACCTCAATCTCGACATCACATCCGCGCACGTCACAACGTTCGGAGAGAAGGCGGTCGACGTTTTCTACGTCACCGATCTGACGAACAAGAAGATCGACACCCCGATACGACAGAAAGCCATCCGCGAACGCCTCACCAGTGTTCTCAACCCCGACGTGGAACATGTATGACGTCTGACGGCCGGCACCGCCTGACGTGCGGACAAGGACAGCGCGAGCTATCGCCAAATCTTGGTGACGGCCTGATGGCTCAGGCGGCGGCTTTGGG
>CAYMEB010000203.1:0-8814 GCA_964389095.1 uncultured Hyphomicrobiaceae bacterium | reverse complement strand
CGAGCGAACGCTCGGCGAGGGCGCCGTGGCCGATTTCGCGGCGGCCCGGCGAGCCCATGCGGCCGGTCTCGCCGACCGAGAAGGGCGGGAAGTTGTAGTGCAGCAGGAAGCGCTCCTTGCGGGTGCCTTCCAGCGAGTCGATGTACTGCTCGTCGTCACCCGTGCCGAGCGTCGCGACGACGAGCGCCTGCGTCTCGCCACGTGTGAACAATGCCGAGCCGTGCGCGCGCGGCAGCACGTGCACTTCCGAGGTGATCGGCCGGACCGTCTTGAGGTCGCGCCCGTCGATCCTCAGGCCGGTACGGATGATGTCTCCGCGCACCACGTCCTGCTCGAGCTGCTTGAAGACGGAGCCGAGCTTCACCGCGAGGGCAGGTTCGGATTTGGCAGGCAGCATCGCCGCCATGGCCTTCTCGCGCGCCGCATCGATCTTGGAGTAGCGCGCCTGCTTCTCCTTGGTCGCGAAGGCGTCGCGCAGGTCGGCTTCGATGAGCGCCTTCATCTGGGCCTTTTCGGCCGAGGTGTCGGGCGGCGCGAACTGCCAGGGCTCCTTGGCCGACTTCTCGGCGAGGCGGATGATCGCGTCGATCACCGGCTGGAAGCCGCGGTGACCGAGCATCACGGCTTCGAGCATTGTGGCCTCGGTCAGCTCGTTGGCCTCCGATTCCACCATCATCACCGCATCCTGGGTTCCCGCGATGACGAGATCCAGATCGCTCTTGGCCATCTCGTCGATCAGCGGGTTGAGCACCAGCTTGCCTCCGACGGAGCCGACGCGGGCAGCGCCGATCGGTCCCAAGAACGGCAGGCCCGACAGCGTCAGGGCCGCCGACGCGGCGACCATCGCCACGATGTCGGGATCGTTTTCGAGGTCGTGCGAAAGCACGGTGACGATGATCTGCACCTCGTTCTTGAAACCCTCCGCGAACAGCGGGCGGATCGGCCGGTCGATCAGGCGCGACACGAGTGTCTCGCGTTCGGAGGGGCGTCCCTCGCGCTTGAAGTAGCCGCCGGGGATCTTGCCGGCTGCGTAGGTCTTTTCCTGGTAGTTCACGGTCATCGGGAAGAAGTCGATGCCTGGCTTCACGGATTTCGCGGCGACCACCGTCGCCAGTACCGTGGTCTCGCCGTACTGCGCCACTACGGCCGCATCGGCCTGCCGCGCCATCTTGCCGGTCTCGAGCCGCAGCTTGCGCCCGGCCCAGTCGATTTCGACGCTTTGGATGTCGAACATTTCTGTGTGTCTCTTTCTCGTCGGTCTGCCGCGCCGACCCATTCGGTCGCGGCACTTCTCCATTGCCGGCCGCCTCGACCGACAATGCGCATGGGCCCGCCGCGCAAACGGCAGGCCCACGCCAATTCACTTGATCCTTGATCGCCCCACCGGGGTACCCTGGCGCGCTGCGGCACTGCCGCCCGGCGCTGGGCGCCCCACCGCCATCAGCGGCGCAGGTCGAGACGTTCGATGATCTTCTTGTACCGCTCCGGGTACCTCGACTTCAGATGGTCGAGGAGGCTGCGACGCTGGCTCACCATCTTGAGCAGGCCGCGGCGGGAGTGGTTGTCCTTGGTGTGGGTCTTGAAATGCTCGGTCAAGCTGTTGATCCGCTCGGTCAGGAGTGCGACCTGCACTTCCGGTGAGCCGGTATCGTTCGGCTTGGTCGAGTGTTCCTTGACGATCTTCTGCTTCTGTTCGGTGCTGAGCGACATCGGATATCCTTTCGTTTGATCACGCATGTCGAGCCGATCGCCGGGAGTATCAGTCCGAATGAGGGCGAAGGTACTCGCCCGGCGGCCGCGGCCAGGATGTCGTCCAGCGGGGTCGCACGGGAATGCGCCGCGGCGGCAATGCCACCGGTGCGCAACGCGCTTATACACGATTTTGCGAAAGGCGCGAGGGGAATGTGGGGGCGTGCCGGCGGCGAGTACCTTCCGTGCGCGATCGAGGGCGATGCAACCTTTGACCCATCTTTTCGGGTCTAAGCGCAGTACCGGACGAAATTTAGAAAAATCAACATGTTGAATGGGTTTTGTAGCGGCGGCGCTGCGGCACCGCCTTCACCCGGCCTTCGCGCTCTCATCGAGCGAAGCCATGAACTCCGCGAATGCCGCGTTGGCGTCGCCATAGCTGTTGGGAAGCGCCGACCCCAGTCCGTCTAGGGGGGCGGCCGGCGCAGACGACCCCAGCATGACCGTGTCGCTCTCTTTGACCCCGGCGCGCCGCACGCCGCCGCCACCGCTCACCAGCACCTCGCCGCTCACGGTGCACGCGGCGCTGACGAGATAAGCGATCAGCGGGGCCACGTAAGCAGGATCGAACCTTTTGGCCTGCTCCTGGCTCATCCACGGCGCCGTCATCTGCGAGTACCCGTACGGCGCCACCACGTTGACCGCGATGCCGCTGCTGCGCCCTTCCAGCGCCAGCGCCCGCATCAGGCCGATCACCGCCGCTTTCGACGCGGAGTAGGCCGCCATCCCGTGCACCCCGTAGAGACCCGCGCTCGAAGCCGTCAGCACGATACGGCCATGCTTGACGGCACGCATGTGTGGCCAAGCCGCGTGCACCAGGTGCAGGTTGCCGAAAAAACCCGGATCGAACACCGCGCGGAACTCGTCCAGCGTGGTTCGTGACATCGGCGTCGGCGTTCCCACGGCCGCATTTGCGACCACCCCGTCGAGCCCTCCGAACTGGTCGAGGGCTTGCCGCACCATGCGCGCGCCCGATTGGGGATCACATACGTCGTCCCAGTTGGCTGCCGCCCTGCCGCCGGCCGTCGTGATCTCGCCGACCGTCTGCATGGCTGAGGTGGCGTGATCGTCCTCGCCTGGATGGCGGCGGTTGTTCACGATCACCGCCGCGCCTGCCCGCGCCAGTGCCAGGGCATACGCCTTGCCGAGGCCCTTGCCCGCGCCGGTGACTATGACGACGCGTCCATTCAGGCCGACCGCGCTCACGATTTGCATCCGACGAACGGGAAGAACAGCGGCACCCTGCGCGCATACTCTGCGTAGCCGGGTTTGGTTTTGGCGAGGTAGCGCTCCTGCATCGGCGTCGCCGAGCCCTTCATCATGAACCATGTCACGTGCAGCGGCGCCAGGATGGTCGGCGCCGCCAATGCCGGCGAGACTGCCATCGCGGCAAGCCAGAACGACCACCAGATCACGGCTTCCCCGAAGTAGTTGGGATGGCGCGAGAGCGACCAGACACCCGTGTCGAGCACCTGAGTGCGATCACGCCGCGTCTTGCGGAACCGCTCGAGCTGATAGTCGCCGAGCGCCTGGAACCCGAACCCGATGACGAAGACCCCGATCGCCACGAGATGCAGCCACGTGAGGCCGTTCGGCGCGGCGTGGAGCGCGACCGCGATCGGCAGGCACCAGAACCACACCAGCGCGCCCTGCAACAGGAACACCTGAAAGTAGCTCCACCACCACCAGTTTGGCCCATGGCGCTCGCGCCAGCGGGCATAGCGGCGGTCCTCTCCGTGCCCGATGTTGCGCACGCCGATGTGCAGCGCCAGCCGCAGGCTCCACAGTGCCGTCGTCGCCACCAGCACCACCTCGTGGGCCGACCAGGACCCCATCCGCCAAACCAGCAACGCGGTCGGCACCGCTGCGGTCAGGGGATAGGCGATGTCCATGATGCTCGTATCGCGCATCGCGAGGCTGAGCAGCCACACGGTCGTCAACAGGGAGAGAATCGCCGCCGCGAACGCCAGGTACGTGCCGAGGAATTTGGCCGCGCCCGATCCAGGCTGCGCCATCGCCGCCGTCGCCAGCACGGCCGCCGCGAACAGGGGATACTGCAACTCGCCCCAGCCGCCGCCAGCCCCTGTCTTGCGCCGCATCGCGAAGATCTCTGACAGCCACACAGCGACCAGAGCCGCAGCGGCCAGCATCCATCGTCCAGGTTCCGGCACAGGCATAGGCGCTCGCTCCCACATCGCCCGCTCTTGCGGTCGGGGGAGCATAGAGCGCCGAACTGCGCTTGCCGACCCTCATCGGCATCGGCGCCTCGGTCGCGGCGCGCATGGGAGACCGCCGCCCGGCGCCAGCCCCTGTTCCATCGCAGCCGCCCGGCTGCGCGAAATCGAATGTCGGGGGCCCGGATCAGTCGCCGCCGCCGTCTCCACCGCCGCCATCGCTGCCGCCGTCCGAGCCGCCGAGGCCCCAGCCGCCGGAGGAGAAGCTCGAGCCGCCTGCCGACGGTGTCACCGCCGATGCCATCATCCGCCCCGCCAGCCGCGAGAACGGCAGGCTCTGCAACCACACCTTTCCGGGCCCGACGAGCTGCGCGAAGAAGAAGCCTTCGCCGCCGAAGATCATCGATTTCACCGAGCCTGCCCGCACGATGTCGAAGCCCACCGTCGGTGTCATCGCCGCCACGCAGCCGGTGTCGACATGCAACTCCTCGCCGGGGGCCAGTTCCCGCTCGACGATGGTGCCGCCGCCGTGCACGAATACCCAGCCGTCGCCTTCCAGTTTCTGCATGATGAAGCCCTGGCCGCCGAAGATGCCGACGCCGATCTTCTTCTGGAAATGGATGCCGATGGAGACCCCCTTGGCGGCGCACAAGAAGGCGTCGCGCTGGGCGATCAGCTGGCCGCCCATGTCTGCAAGCCGGAACGGCAGGATCGTCCCCGGATAGGGCGCCGCGAAGGCGACCCGGGCCTTCCCGCTTCCTTGCTGGGTGAATACGGTCATGAACAGGCTCTCGCCGGTCAGCAACCGTTTGCCGGCCGTGGCGAGCTTCCCGAAGAAGCCCTGGTTGGTCGACGAGCCGTCACCGAACACGGTGTCGATGCCGACCGAAGCGGATTTGAACATCATCGAGCCGGCTTCCGCGATCGCGCTCTCGCCGGGGTCGAGTTCGATCTCCACGAACTGCATTTCGTGGCCCTTGATCTCGTAGTCGATCTCGTCGTTGACGCCGGATCGGCGTTGAGCGGGGCGCAGGATGCTTGGAACCGAGCTGGTCATGGCTGCTCCTGTGGTCTGCCGGGGGCTGCGGGCATAGAGGGCCGGTGTGGCGGGCGCGGGGCCCGGCTACACCGCCGCGCCGACCATCGTTGTTGCGCCAAAAGATGAACATCGTTATACGAGCCGCCACGCGCTCCCTTCGTCTATCGGTTAGGACGTCAGATTTTCAATCTGAAAAGACGGGTTCGACTCCCGTAGGGAGCGCCATCTGCGAACAAAACTGCGAACACCCGGAATAGGGGCGCCGTTCGCCATAACCGCTTGTTCCAGCACCTCTTTCCGTCCGCAGATGCGAATATGGTTATCATCGACCTCGACGCGGTCGATGATGGCGCCAAGGTATGCTTTCCGGAACGGGACCTCCCCCTCGGTCAGCCGCTGCCGCATCAGGCGGCCGAATGCCTCGATCTTCTCGCCCGGGATCACGATCGGCGCCCGGTTCGTGCCGCGCGCTCGGGCCAATGCGGCATGAGCGGTTTCGCGGTCGGCCTTCAGGGCCGCGATCCGGTCCTTCAGCAGATCGTCCATGTCGGCTACGCCGTCCTCGACCATCTTGTAAAGCCGCCGAAGACGCTCGTCCGCCTCGTCGGCGCGGGCCTGGAGGCCGGCGATGCGCTCGTCCACGGCGGCCGACCGTTCGGCCCGTCGAGCCGCCACCGCCGCCAGCAGCCCTTCCAGACGGTCCGGCGCGAGCAACCGATCGACGAGGTGCGACGTCACGAGGTGGTCGAGCTTGTCCATCCGGATTGAGCGGCCCTTGCAAACCGTCTTGCCCTGCCGGGCGCAGGTCGAGCACGAATAGTACTTGTGCACCGTGCCGGACTTCGACGTGCCCGTACGCAGCGTCATGGCACCCGAACAAGTCGCGCAGTAGGCGAGGCCGGTGAGCAGGATCGGCCCCGAGACGACGCGCGGCGGGCTGACTCGCGGATTGCGGGCCTTGAGCAGCGTCTGCACCCGCTCGAAGATCGGCGGGTCGACGATGATCGGGGCCTCGGCGGTGACGTGCTCGGATTCAGACTTGCGTGTCCGCGTCTTCGAGTCCGTAGTGTTGAAGCGCGCGACGCCCATGTAGACCGTGTTCGTCAGCATCACTTGCACGGGGCCAATGCCCCAAGTCGCGCCCGAACGGGTCCGGTGGCCGTTGGCATTCAGCCAATTCACGATGGCCTTGATGCCCATGGGACCGGTACCGGCGTGCCCTTCGAGGAAGAGCCGATAAACCAGCCGCACTTGCTCGGCCTCGACGATGTCGATCTCCAGCCGCTTCTTGATGCGCGCGCCGCGCTGCTCGACTGCGACGGCCTTGTAGCCGAACGGCGGCCTAGCGCCGTTCCAGTAGCCTTGCCGCGCATTCTCCTTCATCGACCGGAGAACGTGCTTCGCGGTCTCGCGCGACTGATACTCGTCGAACAGCGCGACGACCTTGCGCATCATCGCCTGTGCCGGGTCCGTGTCGTCGTTGAACTCCTGCGTGATCGAGACGAGCTTGACACCGTGTTTTGCGAGCTTGCGCAGGTAGAACTCGAGCCCGAAGCTGTCGCGGAAGAAGCGAGAGTAGCTGTGCACGACGATCAGATCGACCGTGTTCGAGCCGTCACAGGCGCGGTCGATCATCCGCTGGAACTCGGGTCGCTTGTCGTCTGTGGCCGACGTGCTGTCGACGAACTCTCCAACGATGTTGTGCCCCTTCGCCGTGCACCACGCCTCGATCTGGCGCCGCTGATCAGGCACGGACAGTTCGGTTACAAGCTGCCGCTCCGTGCTGACGCGCACGTAGCTCAGGGAGTTCAGGCCCAAACCGGGCGCGACTTTCAGACCGTGCGATTTTTTCATTGAGGGCAGCCCAAGGACGCTCCGCAACGCCAGTGTCTCATGTCGGATGCCAGAATGGAATCCGTCAGTCGGCGGCGTCGCCGTTGCCCTCAGCATTCTCGCCTGCCCCGGTCACGTTGGAGGGCGAGGTGTGGAGGAGTGGATCCAGGAGCGGTCCGAGATACGACTCGATGGCGTCCAGCTCCGCAGCGGTCAAAGGGATGGCGACGGGCAAGTCGTCCACCACACGGATCGCATCCCCTGACGCCGTGCGGTCTGGGCGAATGCGCGCGTCCTCGCCAGCCTCGCCATTTTTCTCTCGATCCGCCACCTGATCTCCGTCGACCGATGTGGTCGGCGGAGATCAATAATCGTGTGTAGCGCGACCGCCGTAGGTACGCCGGGCCGAGGAAACGCATCCCGGCCCGACCGTCCGTTCGGTCATCCAGCGTCCTCGTAGTCATCGAGGACTTGATCGTATCGGCGCTGAGCAACGTGGCGCTCAGCCTGATTGTAGTGCTCATCGGTACAGGCGAGGTCACGATTGCCGACGAGGTTCATGCCCATGCGGACGTGTTCCGGCATGTACGTGGCAACGGTCGTATTGACCGCATCTCGGAACAGATGCGGGCACATCGATCGCGTGAACTCCTTCTTGGTCTGAGTGCAGATGCGATAGTTGATCGAGCGGGCCGTTTGCGGCCTGCCGTCGCCAAAGAGCCAAAGGCGACCGGCATATGGAGTTCCGCCGAGTACCGCGCGATGCGCTTGAAAGCACATGCTGCAGGCGATTTCGCCCACGCGGTCATCGACAACGAGCTCGCAATCGGTCTCAACCGAAACATCCCCAGCCCGCACCACAACCTCGGCAGCGCCCTGATCCTGCTCGGGCAGGCGGAGAGGGCCATTGCCCCGATCGAGCACGCGATGCGCCTCGACCCCCTGGGGCCGAACATCGCAACCAATCACGCAGCGCTAGGATACGCCCGGCTGCAGCTCGGCGATGTCGATGCGGCCTACCTCAGCTTCGTCAAGGCGCAGGCGACGAACCGTGTTCTACCGCGCGCCTACACCGGCCTCGCGATCTCGCTTGTGCTGAAAGGCGATATCGAAGGAGGGCGACGCGTCGCGCGCGAACTGAAGCAGGCCGTGCCGACGTATAGGCTATCCCGGTCGATCGACACCGTCTTTCCGTCATCGACGGACGCGTACAGGGCGTTCTACGAGAAGACGGTGGTGCCGGCTGCAAAGTTGGCGGATCTACCGCTGTAGGCACTGGGGCGGAAACAACACGCCAAACCGCGGCCGAGCTCTGCGGCGACGCCCGGTTATAACCACGACCTCTCGGTCTTGGCCTTGGCCTCGTAGGCGTCGATGGCCTTGGATTTCTCCATCGTGAGGCCGATGTTGTCGAGGCCGTTGAGCAGGCAGTGCTTGCGGAACGCGTCCATCTCGAAGCGGATCACGCCGCCGTCCGGGCCGCGGATCTCCTGCTTCTCGAGGTCGACGGTGAGCGTCGCGTTGGCGCCGCGGTTGGCGTCGTCCATCAACTTCTCAAGCTCGTCGGGCTTCACCTTGATCGGCAGGATGCCGTTCTTGAAGCAGTTGTTGTAGAAAATGTCCGCGAAGTCGGTGGAGATGACGCAGCGGATGCCGAAATCCATCAGCGCCCATGGCGCCTGTTCGCGACTCGAACCGCAGCCGAAGTTGTCCCCGGCGACCAGAATCCGCGCCGAGCAGAACGGCTCGCGATTCAGGACAAAGTCGTCGCGCCGGTTTCCTTGCGCATCAAAGCGCTTTTCATAGAACGCATACTGGCCCAGGCCGAGCTTTGCGGTGATGACCAGGAAGCGGGCCGGAAAGATGATATCGGTATCGATATTGGCATCCGGCAAGGATGCGGCGATTGATGTCAGGCGGGTGAAGGTTTCCATGGTGCGATTGCCCAGGTTAAGCCAGTTCGCGCACGTCGGTGATATGGCCGGCGACGGCGGCAGCGGCGGCCATCGCCGGACTCAT
>CAYMEB010000202.1:0-8869 GCA_964389095.1 uncultured Hyphomicrobiaceae bacterium | reverse complement strand
GAACCATCATCTCGACATCCGACGACAACAGGTTGCAAGTGGTTAGCATGGGAGCTCGCGCGTTGCGCGCGGACTGACTAAACCTTCAACTCAATTCCGCAGCGCGGCAGTCACGCCTGATGGCAGGACTGCAATTTCAATCACCAATTCAGACCGCGATACGGCGCTCCGCGTCTGGGACCTAGAATCGGGCCGCGAGGTTCGCTCGCTGGCCGGTCATCATGGCGGCACGTTTGCAATTGCAACAACGCCAGACGGCAAGATGGTCGTCTCTGGCGGTAACGATACCACGCTCAAGGTGTGGGATCTGGAGGCGGGCCGCGAGTTGCGGTCTCTGACGGGTCACCACGGCTCGGTGAGGACCGTTGCGATTACTCCAGACGGCCGCGCTGCTCTTTCGGGTAGCCAAGACGGCACGCTCAAGCTCTGGGATCTGTCGCGCTGATCTGCTCGAGCGGAGCCGGAGCACAACATACACGGCCCCGGTGCGCACGACGTCGGCCTCGACGTCCCGCGGCGAGGTGGTGGGGAGCTGCCTGTCTGAGTACGTTGAACGGGCTATCGCCAAGAGCAAGATGGCTCGGCCCACCACGGCCGATCTCCGGACGCCCCACATACCCCGTTCAAAAAAAGCGACCCACGCCTGTGCTCGCCCCGGGAGTTCCGGTGACAGCCGCGACGATCAGCTGCCGCAGATGAAGAAACGTATATCGTCAGCCGGCGCTTTGTGGCGCTTGCGGACTCAGAAGCATCGCACCGCGTCGGTCGCCGGTGCGGTCGATCGCCCCGCCTCGCTCTTCGCTCGCTGCGCTTAGCGAAGTGACAACCCGCGCCACTGCCGCTGCGGATCACCCGCGGCTGCTCACCCGTAGCGATCCGCGGATGGGGCTGTCGTGCAGGAAAGAAGCAGCCATCGGGCCTGCGGGTCGGGCGGACAGCCTGACCAAGTGAATCAGTCCGCCTTGGGCGTGCAGTTCAACTCGCTTTGACGGCCCGGTCCTCGTCGGCAGCCCGGTTCAGGGCATCGGCACGGCGACGAAGCGGAGTTCGCCCTTGGCGTCTTCGAGCCGCAACAGGACGGCCTTCCGGCCGGCCTTGCGCACTTTCTCTATTGCCTTGGTTACGTCTTCGGGATTGCTGACCGCATCCTGACCAACCTCGACAATGACGTCTCCGACACGGACGCCCTTCTGGGCAGCGGGGCTGGCGCGATCGACTTCCAGAACCACCACACCCTTGACCTTCGGATCGATGTTGAAGCGGCGGCGCAGGGCCTCGTCGAGTGTCGCGAGCTTCACGCCGGCCAAGCTGTCTTCGACGGTCTTCTGGTTCGGAGCCGGCTGGGCGCCACTGCCTTTCTGCGAAGGGCTGGTGGATTCGGCCTTCTTGTCTTCTTCGTCGGTCAAGCGGCCTAGGACGACTTTCACGGTCCGCTTCTGCCCCTTGCGCAGGACTTCGACGTCGACCTCCTTGCCGACCGGCGTCTGCGTCACGATCTTGGGCAGCCCGCGCAGGGTCGAGATGTCCTTGCCGTCGAACTTTACGATCACGTCGCCTTCGGCGATTCCGCCCTTGGCCGCCGGGCCGTTCGCGGTGACGCCTTCGACCAGCGCGCCGGAATTCTCCGGAACCCCGAGGCTCTCGGCCATGTCCTCGGTCACCGAGCGGATCTTCACGCCGAGCCAGCCGCGTCTGGCTTCGCCGTGGCGCCGCAATTGGTCGACAATGAGCGACGCGGTGTCGGACGGCACCGCGAAGCCGATTCCGACAGAACCGCCCGTGGGTGATATGATCGCGGTATTCACGCCGATCACTTCGCCGTCCATGTTGAAGAGGGGACCGCCGGAGTTGCCCTTGTTGATGGCGGCGTCGGTCTGCAGATACTCGTCGAACTGGCCGGCGAGATCACGCTCCTTCGAAGAAATGATGCCGACGGACACCGACCCGCCCAAGCCGAACGGGTTGCCGATCGCCATCACCCAGTCTCCGACCCGCATTTTCGCGGAGTTGCCGAAGGGTACGGCCACGAGCGGCTTCTTGCCGGGCGTGACCTTCAGCAGCGCGAGATCGCTCTTGGTGTCCTTTCCGAGCACCTTTTCGACCTTGAGCTTGGTGCCGTCGTGGAAATTCGCGATGATCTCGTCGGCACCCTCGATCACATGGTTGTTGGTGACGATGAGGCCTTCTTTCGCGTCGATAACGAAGCCCGATCCCAGCGACGAGGCCTTGCGGTCCTGCTGGCCTCCGCGGCCACGCTTGCTGAAGAAGTCCTCGAAAAACTCCTCGAAGGGAGAGCCTTTCGGTACGCGGGGGAGGGCGACACCGTCGGAGCCCTTCACGGTTTGCGTGGTCGAGATGTTTACGACCGCATCGATCAGTCGCTCGGCCAACGGCGCGATCGTCTGGGGGCCTATCCGGCCCTGCGCCACGACTGGCTGAGGGCTCAGCGAAACCAACGCCCCCGACAGCAGGGCGACGGCTGCCAAGCCCGTGGCCGCGAACGGGCGATGCAGGTATCTGGTCTGGACAGTGAGATCGCGCATCAGATCCTCTCGGCCGCGCAGTCGGCTGGGTCCGCGCTGCCTGCGCGGTTGGACATGGGGCAGCATTCGTCGCCGCATCCAGGATTGTCAACGCGAATGGCGGCAAGAGTTAGTTTGGCTGATCAACCTCGGCCGCGGGGAGAGGCGGTACTCACGATGTCGTGAGAAGCGGTCGCCGCGGGTTGTCACTTCAGGTTCTCGCCGGGGTAGACGCCCCACAGCCGGGACTGCTCGATGTAGCCGCGAACGTCACCCACCGAGATGCGACACCACCGGCCGTCGCAACCCAGGACCGCTGCGACGATTCCAGGCTCCAGATGAGCCACCGGTTCGCTGCGCTCGCTGTTGTCGGCGCGCAGGGGCACCGTATCCGACTGCCCCGACTGCCGGCGGACGAGCGCTGTCCGGCGACCAGAAAGCATGGCGCCCTGCACCCATCCGACCGTGTCGTCGACGTCCCGGACCTGCCTCCAACCTTCGAACTCGCGCAGGATCTCCAGTGGCCAGCCGGCACGCTGGAAGACCCAGGCGGTGGGGTAGTCGGTGCCGGGGCCCTGGCGGAGGTTGACGCGGTCCACCTTGAGGCTGGCGAAACGAGGTACCGTGAGGCCGCTCGATCCCTTGCCACGGCCGGCGTCCTGGGCGGAGGCCGGGGCCTGCCAGAAGCTCCAAGCGAGTGCGGCCAAGACCAACGCCGTTCGACGCCGGAGCCGAATTGTCGGTACGGCGGAGCGTACGGAAGGCACACGCTTCGTCGGGAGGCACACCATGGACGCACGAGAACCACGATTTGTCGGCAGGAGGCAAGTCCTGACACCGCAAGCTTCGCAACCGAATGTGGCAATCCTGGCGGAATGCCGCGCCCTGGGTACCCGACAGGCCAATTTCAATCGACAAAACCATCTGTTAGAGAGAGCGCTATTCCGTCAGAGGCGGTGTCTGGATCCGAGACACGATGCCGGCTGAACAACACTGTCAGGTAGACTGGTCCATGCCCAATACCAAGAAGCCACTCGTCGTCGTGACCCGCCGCCTTCCCGACACCGTGGAGACGCGGATGCGGGAGCTGTTCGATGCACGTTTGAATACGGACGACCGGCCGTTCACCCAGGCGCAGCTGGTCGAGGCCGTCAATACAGCCGACGTTCTCGTCCCCACCGTCACCGACCGCATCGACAGGGCCGTCCTGTCCCAGGCGGGGCCACGATTGAAGCTCGTGGCGAACTTCGGAACCGGCGTCGACAATATCGATCTGGACACGGCGCGTAACCGGGGAATTACGGTCACGAATACCCCAGGCGTCCTCACCGAAGACACTGCGGACATGACCATGGCGCTCATACTCGCTGTTCCGCGGCGCCTGGCGGAAGGTACGGCGTTCATGAAAAATCCCAAGTCCGGTTGGACCGGCTGGTCGCCGACGTGGATGCTGGGGCATCGCATCTTCGGCAAGCGCCTCGGCATCATCGGCATGGGCCGCATCGGTCAGGCGGTAGCGCGCCGCGCCAAGGCTTTCGGGCTGCAGATCCACTATCACAACCGGCGGCGGGTGGCCGAGGACATCGAGCAGGAACTCGAAGCCACCCATTGGGACAGCCTCGATCAGATGCTGTCACGCATGGACATCATCTCGGTCAATTGTCCCCATACGCCGGCGACCTACCACCTGCTGTCGGCGCGGCGACTTAAACTGCTCAAGCCGACGGCCTACGTCGTCAACACCGCCCGTGGCGAGGTGATCGACGAGAACGAACTGGCGCGGATGATCGAAGCTGGCGCCATCGCCGGGGCCGGTCTGGATGTGTTCGAGCACGAACCTGCGGTCAATCCGAAGCTGCTCGCGTCGGACCGGGTCGTTGCTCTGCCTCACATGGGCTCCGCAACCATAGAGGGCCGCATCGACATGGGTGAGAAGGTCATCATCAACATCAAGACATTCCTGGATGGCCACGCGCCACCGGATCGTGTTCATCCGGCCATGTTCTGACCCGGGCGGTCCAGCCGGCGGCGCCTTCCGGCGCCGCTGCGGAAAGTCGTCGCTACTTCGTCTCTTCGGGCGCCCGATGATAGACATCGTCGGTCCGCACGATGTCGTCCTCTCCCAGGTAAGTCCCGATCTGCACCTCGATGATCTCGAGCGGGACCTTGCCGGGGTTCTCGAGCCGGTGCCACTGCGTGGCGAAAATGTAGACGCTCTCGTTCTCCCGAACGAGCTTTTCCATATCGCCCACCACGACCTTCGCGGTGCCCTGCACCACCACCCAGTGCTCCGAGCGATGATGATGCATTTGCATCGAGAGCTTGCCGCCGGGGGCGACGTGCAGGAGCTTGACCTGGAAGCGGGGCCCGAGGTTCAAGGTCTCGAAGAATCCCCATGGCCGGTAGGAACGGACGTGGCTTTCCTGCTCCCTTCGGCCAGCCGCCTTCATGCGCTGCACGAGTTTCGAAACGTCCTGGGAGCGTGATCTGTCGGCGACGAGCAGAGCATCCGGCGTATCGACGATCACAAGGTCGCGCACGCCGATGGTCGCCACCAGGCTCTTGTCGGAATGCACGTAGCTGTCGTGCGTGTCCTCCAGGAGCGTGTCGCCGTGCGTGTAGTTGCCGTTCTTGTCGCGGGGGGCCAGATCCCAGAGCGAGGACCAGGCGCCGACGTCATTCCAGCCGACATCAATGGGCAACATAGCCGCCAGCTCGGTCTTCTCCATGACCGCATAATCGATGGAGATGTTGGGCGACTGGGCGAACGACGAGCGTTCCAGACGCAGGAACCCGAGGTCTTCCTCTGCCTTGACGAGTGCTTGCTTCGCACAGTCCAGAATGCGCAGCGCGAGGCGGCCGAGTTCATCGATGAACGTCCGGGCGTGCAGCACGAAAATGCCACTATTCCAGAAATAGGCGCCGGTCTCTATGTACTTGTGCGCGGTTTCGACGTCCGGCTTCTCGGTAAACGTCTCCACGGCGAAGGCGCCGCCCTTGAAGCCCTCGAGGTCGCTGCCGCGTTTGATGTAGCCATAGCCCGTCGCCGGCGAGTCGGGCTGGATCCCGAAAAGGACAAGTCGGCCGGTCGCGGCGACCTTGGCGGCCCGGCGCACGGCCTCCACGAACTTCTCGCAGTCGCGGATGGCGTGATCGGAGGGCATCACGACGATCACGGCGTTCGGGTTCTCGCTGGCGATCTCCAGCGCGGCCACGGCGATGGCGGGTGCAGTGTTGCGAGCGACCGGTTCGAGGACGATTGCGCGTGTTTCGACCTTCGCCTCGTCGAGCTCCGCACGGACAAGGAAACGGTGGTCATTGTTGCACAGCACGATGGGCT
This sequence comes from uncultured Hyphomicrobiaceae bacterium, assembly GCA_964389095.1. GTDB lineage: Bacteria > Pseudomonadota > Alphaproteobacteria > Rhizobiales > Hyphomicrobiaceae > JABFRJ01. The sequence continues at coordinate 3,007 of CAYMEB010000202.1, read as the reverse complement.
TCTGGAACCCGGCCTCGGTCGAAAGCCGCTTCAGCGTTGCAGCCAGAAAGCTTTCGGCGCTGTCATTGAAGCGAATGAACTGCTTGGGATACATCGCCCGCGACAGCGGCCACAGCCGTGTCCCGGAACCGCCGGAGAGAATGACCGGATAGATCGCGCTCATGGTGGTGAGGCTCCTCGGGTTGCGGCCGGCTGGTCCAGAAGCGTTTGAATATACTGACGGCATCGTCTCGATCCGACCGTGGTGGGCAATTGGCGCTGATTTGAGACCGACGGTGCGAATCGAGCTGTTCAAATGCGTTATCAGCGCATCGAGCATGGCTCAAGACGACCGCGGGGCCTGTATTCAACGCCGCTGTTGAAGTCTCTCGCGCAGAAGGCGAAGCGATTGAGTTCCCTGGCCGGCTTCGGCCGCCTGCGCGGCTGGAGTTGCGGGGCTGCTCTGCACCGGAGTCTGGCGCTGCTGGGGCTGCGCGCCGGCCGCGCTTGCTTGCAGGCGTGACGACAGCGCGGGAGCAGCAGCCCTGGGCGCGGCGGAAGCAGGAGCAATCGGCGGCGGTGCCGGCTGGGCGGCCACGGGCGTTTCAGCGCCCTCGCCTTCCGAGCCGATGGCATCGGCAAGCATGGCAATGTTCTGGGAGTGGTCCGTGACGCCCGAAGACGAGGCGCGCCAGCGTTCCACGATCGATTCGAGGAAGCCCTCGTCTCCGACCGACTTCTGCCAGCGTTCGGAGAAGCGGGCCGTGGACGAGCGCGGCATGCACGACTTGGCCAACTCGTCGAACTTGATGCGGACCGGAAGTGACACGCCGTCGCCGAATGCGATCGCCTCACGCTGGCCGAGAGCCGGCAGGAACTCCAGCAGGCCCAATCCGGTATCCGCGATCGCCTTGGTGACGATCTCCTGGTCACGGTCGTTCGACATGCGCAGGGCAAACACGGTGTTGCACTGGGATAGGATCGTGGGATCGATTTCTGCGGGGCGCTGTGTGACGATGCACAGCGACGCTCCGTACTTGCGGCCTTCCTTGGCGATCTTTGCGATGGCGCGTTTGCAAGGCTCGAAGCCCATTGCCGAGTTCGCCGGGACGTAGCGGTGCGCCTCTTCGCAGACGAGAGTGACGGGGACCTGTCCTTCGGACCACAATGCGAAGTCGAATGTCATGCGGCAGAGCACCGAGACAACGACGTTCACGATCTCGTGCGGGATGCCCGTCAGCTCCAGAATCGTGATCGGACGACTGTTGACCGGAACCCTGAAGAGGCGGCCCAGGATCTGCGCCATGCCGTCGTAGACGGTCAGGGAGCCGAACATGAATGCGTAGCGCGGATCCTGGCTGATGTACTCCAGGCGCTGTTTGATGTTCCGGTATGGCGCGATGTCACGTCGGTTCTCGAGCTTGCCCATGCGCTCGTCGACCAAGGAGAGCAGATCGGAAGTCCGGTAGGGAACCGGCGTGTCGACGGTGTACTTGGTATCCGGCGACAGGCCCCTGCGCAGGCTGCCCTGGTTCGCCTTCTCTCCGCGTCCGGCCGAGTAACGCCCCTTGGCGATCGGGATCAGCTCCTGGAGAAGCTCCATCTCCTGCTTGCGCTCGCCGGTATTGCCCAGCAGGACTTCGACCAGTTCCTAGAACGTGAGCAGCCAGTGGGGCAGCTGCATGTTCTTGGGCGAGATCACCTCGCCCCACTCCGGGAACGCGGTCGCGTACTCGTTGTGAGGATCGAGCAAGACGAGGTGTGCGGCGGGGTTCTTTTCGAGGATCGCGAGGAGAATGAGCGCGGTCGTGCATGACTTGCCGGTACCGGTCGTGCCGAGGATCGCGAAGTGCTTGCCGAGCAGATCGTCGACATTGACCATGGCCGGGATCGTGGCGTCCTGCCGGATGGCCCCGACACGGACCGAGCCCTGTCTGCTGCCCACGAAGGCCTGTTCGAGTTCGGCCTTGGAGGCAACGCGCACGCGATCGCCGAGCGTGGGATACGATGTCACGCCGCGATTGAACGAACCCGGCTTCGTCTCGGTAGGGCGCCACAACTCGCCGACCAGACCGAGTTCGGCAATCCAGATCTCCGCATCGCCTTCACGTTGGGCGGGTACGGGCACCGATAGCGCGGATACGATCGCCAGCACGACGGTCTTGGCGGTGTCGATGGCGAGCAACGTGCCCATTTCGGGTCGCATGATCGTGACCTTCTGCGCTTTGTTGGCTTGCCCACCGTCGAGCAACACGATGGCGCGGGATCCGGTCACCGACACGATGCGGCCGATACTGCGATCGGAATCGTCCGAGGGTAGCTCGGGAGCGACAGGTCGATTGAGGTGTGTCACGGTCATGTCAGTCTCTTCTTCGTATTTCTTGCCGCGTCAGTATCGAGGCGCTGCGGAGAGATCGGATTGGCGGTTCGAAGTCTCGTAGTCGACGGCTTCGCTCCGATCGGCCCCGGCCGGTAGGATGATGGTGATTTCCGTGCCGTGGCCTTTGGTGCTGTCGATCGTCAGATGACCGCCGTGCAGCTCGATCAGGGATTTTGCAATCGGCAAGCCGAGGCCCGTTCCTTCGCGCCAGCGGGTCTTGCTCGAGTCGACCTGGCCGAACGGCGTCAATGCGATCGCGATCTCTTCCTCCGTCATGCCGACGCCGGTATCGCGCACGGTTATCTCGACGTCTCGTGCCTGACGGCGTGCAGCCACGGTCACCGTGCCGCCGGCAGGGGTGAATTTGATCGCGTTGGATATGAGGTGCGTGAGGACTTGGCGCAGCTTCACCGGGTCGCCGCGAAGGAGGGGGATGCCATCCTCGCAGCGACACTCGAGTCTGACGCCGGCGTCTTCCGCCATCAGCCTGAATGAAGATCCCAAGGCATCGACGATCTCGTCGAGTTCCACGTCCTTCGCCGACAGGGAGTACTTCCCGGATTGAATCTTGGAGATGTCCAGGATGTCGTTGATGGAGCTATGCGCGGAAGTTGGTGACGGCGTGAATCGGTGAAGGCGGCATATCGT
>CAYMEB010000201.1:0-8883 GCA_964389095.1 uncultured Hyphomicrobiaceae bacterium | reverse complement strand
TGAGGCCCTTCGCCTTCGTGTCGTCGAGCGCCGCCCGCACAAGCGTGGCGGCAATTCCCTGCCCTTCGTCCTGTGGCGGAACTTCGGTATGCGTGAAGACTCGAGCATCGCCCTGCTTGCGATAGACGGCAATCGCCAACCCGTGCGGCGCATCCAGTTCGAAACGATGCGCCGCTTCATTGTGGCGAATGCTCACGTGCGCTCGACTTCCCAGAACATCGGGTAGGACGACTGGATCAACCCCTTGAGATTGCTACGGTAGCCGGCCGGAATGGTGAACTGCCCCCACATCACAGATGGCGTCAGTTCGTAGGCCGCCGCCTGAATCTCCGCCGCGATCTTGCGGCGCTCCTCGAGCGTGGCAGCCTGCGTGAAGGCCTTCAGCGACTTCGGGATACGTTCGTCGCACGACCACCCCGGGTAATCGGGGCTGCAGGTGTTGGCGATATAGAAGTGCGACAGCGGCGAGTACATGTCGGTCCCGTTGGAGTAGACCGGGAACATCGACCACCCCTCCTTCTTGGCGCGCCTCGCCAGGACGGTCGGCCAGTCACGCGGCTGCTGCTCGACCGTAAAGCCGACATCGCGCATGTTCTGGACCAAAAGCTTCGAAGCCGTCTGGCTGATCGAGCCCGAAACCTCCAGGATGATCACCGGCTCGCCCTTGTAGCCTGATGCCGCGAGTTCGGCCTTCGCCGCCGCCATGTCGAACTTGTTGCCGGCGGCACCGACATCGGTGCTGAGCGGCGCACCGCACATGAAGAACGACGGGCACGACTTCGAACGGTACTTCTCCGGCACCCCGATCGCAGTCAGGGTTGCGTCCTGATCGACGAGCTTCCAAAGGATCCTGCGGACGGCAGGATTGTTGAACGGCGGAGCCTCGTGGTTGAGGCGGAAATTCCCCTGGAACTGATGGATGCCGCCCAGGCCGATGAAGCGCAGCGCTTTCTCCTTCTCCAGCACCGGCAGGATATCGAATGGCAGATACTGCATGTACTCGATCTCGCCGGCGATCAGCGCGTTGGCGCCGGTCGATTGATCGGGCATGACGCGCAAGGTCAGCTGGTCGATCTTCACCTTCTTGCCGCCGGCCAGGAAGTCCGGGGCTTCCTTGCGCGGCACGTAATCCGGATTTCGTTCCAGCAGCATGGTGTTGCCTGGACGCCACTCGTTCTTGACGAAACGGAACGGTCCGGAGCCGATCGGCTCGGGAATGCGCTGATCGGGCGGCGTTGCGGCCAGGCGCGCCGGCATCATCACCGGCAGCGGTGCATTGGGCTTGCCCAGCACTTCCAGCATCAGCGGGAACGGCTCCTTGAGCGCGAACTTGAAGGTCCGTGGATCGGTGGCTTCGAGCGAGGCCGTCGCCGTCAGAAGCATCTTGCCCAGCGCGTCACGCGTGCCCCAGCGGCGCAGCGAGGCGACACAGTCGGCCGCGGTCACCGGCGCGCCATCATGCCACTTCAAGCCCTCGCGCAGCACGAAGGTCCAGCCGAGTTTGTCCGAAGAGGCCTCCCAGCTTTCGACCATCTGCGGCTTCATCTCGCCCTTCTCGTTCATCGCGAACAGCATGTCGAAAACGTGCAGACCGAAGGTGCGCGTGATCGCTGCCGTCGTGAAATGCGGATCGAGGATCGTGGCCTCGGATTCCAGAACGACGGTCAGGTTGGTCGCGGCCCGGGCTTCGCGCGGGCGGATGAGAGAGGCCGCGGCCAGGGAGACGCCGCCTGCGAGCGTCACGCGGCGACCGATCGAATGCTTCATACGCTGATACCCCTCGGAGATGCTGGCGCGAGAGTAGCCTCCCGGACGCAGACTGGAAATGGGTGGGCTTTCGCGCGGCAACGTCTCGACGGGTCGCCGGATGGCTGTCAGCAGTCCGCCGGGTTGCTATACAGGCGCAACATGGGAGGACACATGGATTTCAAGCTCTTCGACCTGACGGGAAAGGTCGCCGTCGTGACGGGCGGCAATGGCGGTATTGGCCTCGGTATGGCCAAGGGAATGGCCCGCTCGGGCGCAACGATCGTCGTCGCCGGCCGCGACGCTGCCAAGAACAAGTCGGCCGTGACGGAAATCGAGGCGCTGGGCGCCAAGGCGAGTGCCATTCCTGTCGACGTCCTCAAGGAAGACTCCTGCCGTGCCCTTTTCCACGACGCATCCCGGAAACACGGGCGCGTCGACATCCTGGTCAACAACGCGGGCATGAGCATCCGCAAGCAACCCGAGCAGTACACGCTTGCCGAATGGCACACTGTCATGGACAGCAACCTGACCAGCGCCTTCCTGTGCAGCCAAGCCGCCTATCCCCTGATGAAAAAGGCCGGTGGCGGCAAGATCATCAATATCGGCTCGATGATGTCGATCTTCGGTGCAGCCTTCGCGACCGCCTATGCCGCAAGCAAGGGTGGCATGGTGCAGATGACCAAGGCCATGGCCACGGCCTGGGCCAAGGACAACATCCAGGTCAACGCCATTCTCCCGGGCTGGATCGACACCGCCCTCACCCGGCGGGCGCGCGAGCAAGTGAGCGGCCTGCACGAGTCGGTGCTCAAGCGGACCCCTGCCGGCAAATGGGGCGTGCCGGACGATTTTGCCGGTATCGCCGCGTTTCTCGCCGCGCCGGCGTCGGATTTCGTGACCGGTGCCGCCATTACCGTCGACGGCGGCTATTCGGTTCAAGGCTGATCAGCTGCCGCGGCTGCCTTGCGGGAAAAAGGCCGGGTTGCGCCGGATCTCGGCACTGCGCGCCTCGACCGGCAGGTTACGCAACTGGAGAAAGTAGGAAAGCTGGCGCTGCGCGGCCGCTTCGCTCAAGTCGCGGCGGCTGACCTGCAGGGCATTCTCCAGGTCACCCGCCATGGCGTAGGCGAAGGCAAGATTCTGGCGCACCCGGCCGTCGGCCCGGGAACTGCTGGCGAGCGGCGCGAGTTGGGCAATGGCTTCTTTGCCCTGCCCGACAATCGCGAGTGACAGGCCGAGATTGTTGCGAACAGCAGAAAAGTCCGGCGCAAGCTCTATGGCCCGACGATAGCGCGCCTGTGCTTCGACGTGGCGGCCCTGCATGTCGAGCACCACCCCCATCACGTTGAGAGCGCGGTAGTCGTTGGGGTCCGACTTGAGCGCCGCCTCGAGTTGCTGCTCGGCGAGCTCGACTTGACCCGTCGAGAGCAGCGCGGACGCCAGACCGCGCCGCGCCACGGCATCGCTGCCGCGCCTGGTGAGGACGTCGCGGAACTGCGCTGCCGCCTCGTCGCCAGCCCCGATCGACAGGTAGGACTGACCGAGCCCGAGCTTGGCTTCGACCCCGTTGGGGTTGCTCTGCAGCGCGCGACTATAGAGAGGGATGGCCTGATCGAGGTCGCCGGCCTTGCGCGCCTCGTCAGCCTGCTTCACCGAACTCTCGTAGGAGTCGCCCTTGCCGCTCGACTCGGAGCCGTCCGCGCTGCACGCCGATGCGGCGAGCGCCAGAACCGCGCTGATGATCGGCGCCAACTTCATTCCAACCCCAGTCCGCAGGCCACGGCTCCGACTCGAATTCACGAGCCGCAAAACAATATCAAAAGATTGGGGGCTTCCGCAACCAAAGCCCCAAGATTTGGCAACAAAGGGCTGATTTGAACCGCAAAACGCGACCTAATACCGTACCGCCTGAGCCTTGGCCTGAAGGTTGAGCGTGCCCAACCCCAGATAGCCTGCAATAAAGCTGAAGGAGTAGGTCGCCGTGATCAGGGTGCACGTCACGGTCGACTTCGAGTTGCACGAGGTGGAATCAGTATAGGTGACCCCGATACTGCTGCCCATCCCGCCCGGCATTTGTCCCTGCAAGTAAGTCGTGACGGCTGAACTCGCCGAGGTCGGATTGAGCATGTAGTAGCGCGCGGCCTGCTCGGTCGCGTACTCGAGACCTTGCCTGACGTAGAACATGCGCCCGACGTCGATCCCGCCCAGCAAGAGCGTGAGCAGCACCGGCCCGACGAACGCGAACTCGATGGCCGCGCCGCCGCTATGATCCCGCCACATCTCAGACAGCCGCGAGCGAGCAGACATCACGGCACCAGCAGCGTCATCGATGCGCTTAGCGCGCTCGGCGCTGTCCAACTGCCGAACGCCCCGAAACTCAGGCTCGAAACCATCGGCGTGAAGGTCCTGGTCGTCGTGACGGTGATGTAGCGGCGGGGGCTCGTTCCGCCAGAGCAAGTCGAGGTGCAGGCAACCGTGGTACCCGAGACGCATTCACAGAACACCGAATTCGTGGCCGTAACCCCTGTCAATCCCGTGGCGTTCTGCGCCGTCGTGTTGATGTTCGCCGAGTCGGTATAGGCGATCACACCGTACTGTGCGCCTTCGCGGGCGCCCTGGAGCATCGCGGATTTCTGAAGACCATAGCGGCCGAGATCGAGCATTCCCGCGAGCAACAGAAAGATGATCGGAAGGGCGAGCGCGAACTCGATGAGGATGTTCCCGCCGCACTCCGGAGCTAGAGGCCGGCTCTTCGGCCAAGGTAATGTAGTCAACATCGCCGCTTTCCCGTCCAAGCACCCGGGCCTATTCAAGAACCCGGGCCTTCGTCACCGTGCTGTTGGTCGTCAGGGCGACCGGCGTCGTACCGTAAAGGCCGCAACCGGCCTTGTAGATGTTGTTGAACGACGTGAACTTGATGTATCGCCCCACGAAGATCGTGCAGCCGGTCGAACTGTCCCCGCCGAAGTTGTTGATGCTGGCGATGTCGATGCGGTTGTTCGGGAAATAGATGGCTCCGGACAAGGTCGCGTTATTCAGCGAACTCACCGTGAAGATTTTCGAAGTCGAGCTCATCGTGCCGGTGTTCGCACGGCGATCCTGGTAGAACAGCACACCGGTGTAGCTGCCCGTGTTCGTCTTGCCGGCATTCAGGCTGATGTTGTTGTCGGAAGATATCTTGACCCCGCCGATGTCGGCATTGTTCCCGGTCGTCTGCGTCAGAACCACTGCGATGCCGTTGTCGGTCGTGCAAGTGGGGCAGGTCACATTGTTGACGCTGTTGAGATACAGGTCTCCATTGGCGACGTAGTAGATTCCGGGCGTCAGATAGACGTTGCTCACGCCGGTGACCTGAAGGCCGCCGCAATAGGTGCCCGGAGAAAGCGTCAACGAACTGACGCTGGACCGGCTGTAGTTGTTGTAGGTGCAGGCACCCGGTGACGGCGTCGGCAGGCTGGAATATGGATCCGTGATGCTGCTCGTCTGCCTGGTGAACGGTGCGTTGGCATTGGCATAGGTGATGTGATTGTAGCTCGTGACCGAAAGCGAGCCTTTGGTCCAGATCGAATTCAGAGTGGCGTTGTTGAAGCTGCTCATCGAGACCGAAGCATTGTTATCGGTGCCGGAGGCAGTGCTGCTGGAGATGATGGTGCAGTCGGAGTTGAAGTTGTTGAAGGACGTGAGACTGATGCCCTGCTCCGCTGCGGTCGTCAGCGCCACGATGCAGCCTTCGTTGTTCGTCGTATAGGTCGTGTAGGTATTCTGGGCGGCCACGGAGCGGGCGCGCATGGTGAAGCTGCTGCTCGACCCGCCGAGCCAGTTGATCAGAACAGCCCCCAGGCTGAACGATTGCGACTTCGTGATGATCACTTCGACCGCACCGGTCGAGCCTGTATTGGGGCCCGACGTCGGCGGAGAATTGACCGTCACCGATATTCCGCTCGCCTGATAGTCGAAGCCGTTGCGCTTGGCCTCATAGCGCGCGTCGGCGGTGATGGTCGCGGTCGTTGCCGAGGCGAGCCGATCCATCGAGCCGATGAGCGCGGCGGCGTCCGCGGCGCTCTGCATCTGGCGCTTCACCCGATAGAGCTGTCCGGTTTCGATGCCGAGCGCGACGGTACCAGCCAGCACAGGCAGGGCGACCAGGATGGTGACAATCGATCCGCTGTCGTCACGGACGAGACGCAGCCCCCACGAGCGCACGGAACCGAGCGTGCGAGAAATCGCTTTCCGCATCAGCCTCTCCCATCAATGCGTGCCTTTGAGAGGCACAAAATTAACTTCATAAAAAGAATGAAAAATACGACCTAACTTTAGGAAAAAATTAGCAATTACGTCAAGCCGAATGCCGACATAATTGCCGGCGCGAGAAGCACCGTGATGAGCGTTGGCAATATAAAAACCATCAGCGGGACTGTCATAAGCGCGGGCATTCGGGCGCCCTTCTCTTCCGCCTTCGAGGTGCGGGTCTGACGGAATTCCTGGCTCAGAATGCGCAGGGAACTCGCGAGCGGCGTGCCATATTTTTCAGTCTGACGGAGCGCATTCACCAGCGCGCCTATGGCTGCAGAATCCGACCTTGCCGACATGTTCTCGAGTGCCTGCTGGCGGTCGGGCAGGTAGGTCAATTCGAGCGCGGTCATCTCGAATTCGGCGGCAAGTTCCGGCATGGACCCCTGCATCTCGCGGGACACACGACGGAAGGCGGCATCGATGCTGAGGCCTGCTTCGACGCATATAGTCAGCAGGTCGAGGCCTTCGGGCAGAACATAGTTCAGGATGTCGCGGCGCTTGCTGGCTACATTCTTGATATAGACCTCAGGCATGACGAATCCTGCCAGCACCGCGCCGATGCAGATTGGTGCGAGCAGGTTGTCGGGAATCTCGATGAGATTCGTCACCGACGTGAGCACGATCATCAGGAAGCCGAGCGTCAGCGGCAGAGCGAGTTTGATGAAGACATAGACTACGGCGGCATCGCGAGAGATGAATCCCGCCTGCCGCAGCTTACGCGTCGTCTGATCTGCAGCGCTTCCGCGCAACAGGTTCAAACGATCGGCGATCTTGCGCATAACACCGATCGACGCCGATTTCGACGACGGCTTGGCAGCGGCGTTCTGCTCGCTGCGCGTCTTCATGCGGCGTGTGCGCAGCGCCTTCAACCGGCCTTCGATGGGCGGCTTCCAGGTCAGTGCAATCCACACGGCCCAGAAGGCGACTATCGAAAGAGCCGCCACCATAACGGTGAAGTTCTTCTCGGAGGCGACCAGGTCCATCGCCCTACACCTTGATCGTGGCGATCTTGTTCATGATAAATATTCCAAGCGCCATGCTGCAGCCCGCGGCACCAGCCACCATCTGGCCGGTCGAGGTGGTCAGGAGCGGGCCGATATACTCGGGCGAGATCAGGAACAGGCCGCCGCCGACCAGGAACGGCAGGCCGGCCATGATCATCATGGTGGCGCGGGCCTCTGAGGTGAAGGCGCGAATCTTGAGGCGAAGTTGCTGGCGGCTTCGCAAGAGTAAACTCAAGTTCGCCAAGGTCTCGGCCAGATTGCCGCCGGTATCGCGCTGAATGGAGAGCGCGACGATCAGGAAATTGAATTCGTCGGTCTCGACGGTCTTGGCGACCCGCCACAGCGCCGTCTCGATCGGCACGCCGAGCTGCATCTCCTGCTGGGCGCGCCGGAAGATGGCGCCGACCGGGTCCTTGATGTCGCGGGAGACCGTGCCGATGGCCTCCTGCACCGGCAGTCCGGCACGAAGGGCACGGACGATCAGGTCGACCGCTTCCGGAAACAGCAGATTGAACTGACGTCCCCTCTTCTTGGCCTTCCAGCCGACGGCGACGTTGGGGATGCCGACGCCCACCAATAGCGAGCCGACAAGCGCGATCGCCGGCGGCAGATCGAGCACGAGATAAAGCAGGAAGGCCATCGCCATGGCCAGCGCCAGCGTGGCGAAGGCGAAATCGCCCAAAGTGACGTTCATGCCTGTCGTCTGGAGCTTCTGGCGGATCGTGCTGGCATTGGGGAACCAGCGCCACAGGAGCTTGTCGAGGGTCGGCAAGCGTCCCGGCCGCTCTACTCTGCGCAGCGTCGCCATCTGGAGGTTGCGCGGCCCCGATCGGGTGCGCCGATCGAGATCCTCGAGCCGATCGCGCAGCCGGCGCTCGGCGAAGAAGCCGCCGAACACCACGCCGAGCGCGATCACGGTCGTCGCCATTCCCGTGGCGATGAGAACGGTCACCTGCTCGAGCGTGAGCGCGTGGGCGGCCTCTGCACTCACCCGATCGCCTCCATCAGTACCTTGTCGAGACCGTAATAGGCCGCGCGCAGCAGGAAGTGCGGACGCAAACCCGAGCTCTTGAAGGCGCCGCTCAGCTTGCCGTCGACCGTCTCCCCCTTGAACTCGTAGGTGAAGAGATCCTGCGTGATGATGACCTCACCTTCCATCCCCATCACTTCGGTGATGTGGGTGACCCGACGCACGCCGTCGCGCATGCGGCTGATCTGGACGATCAGCTGGAGCGAACCGGCAATCTGCGAGCGGATCGCCTTCGGCGGCAGGCTAGCCACGCCCATGGTCACCATGTTTTCAAGGCGGGTGAGCGCCTCGCGAGGCCGATTGGCATGCAGCGTCCCCATCGACCCGTCGTGGCCGGTGTTCATCGCCTGGAGGAGATCAATCGCCTCCGGACCACGAACCTCGCCGAGGATGATGCGGTCCGGGCGCATGCGCAGCGCATTCTTGACGAGGTCGCGCATATTGACCTCGCCATTGCCTTCGAGATTGGCGGGACGCGTCTCCAGGCGTACGACATGGGGCTGCTGCATACGCAGCTCGGCCGCGTCTTCGATGGTGACGACGCGCTCGCCATTGTCGATCATGCCGCTCAGCGCATTGAGCATGGTCGTCTTGCCCGATCCTGTACCGCCCGAGACCACTAGGTTGAGACGGCAGCGTGCCGCTACACGCAGCAAAGTCGCCATGGCAGGTGAGATATTGCCCTGCTGCGCCATCTGGTCGAAGCCGATCTGACGCTTGCCGAACTTGCGGATCGAAACCGAGGCGCCGTCAATGGCGAGCGGCGGGATGATGATGTTGACGCGGCTGCCGTCGAGCAGGCGCGCGTCG
>CAYMEB010000200.1:0-8890 GCA_964389095.1 uncultured Hyphomicrobiaceae bacterium | reverse complement strand
ATCGCCGAAGGCATCGCCCAGCAGCTCGAGCGCCGCGTGGCGTTCCGCCGGGCCATGAAGCGCTCGGTGCAGTCGGCTCTGCGCCTCGGCGCCGTCGGCATCCGCATCAACGTTTCGGGCCGCCTGGGCGGCGCCGAAATCGCGCGTCTGGCATGGTATCGCGAGGGCCGCGTGCCGCTTCATACGCTGCGCGCCGACATCGACTTCGGCTACGGCATCGCCCGGACCGCCTACGGTACGATAGGCATCAAGGTGTGGGTCTTCAAGGGCGAGATCATCGAGCACGATCCGATGGCGTCCGAGCGGCGCGCGATGGAATCGCAGGACAGCGGCGGCCGTGGCCGTCGTGAGCGGCCGGCCCGCGGCGGCGAGGGTGACGCGGCGGGCGCCTGAGGCGTCTGATCGCGAAACGAGGATAAGAACATGCTGCAACCCAAGCGCACCAAGTTCCGCAAGGCCCACAAGGGCCGGATCAAAGGCACGGCCAAAGGCTGGACGTCGCTGAATTTCGGCTCGGTCGGGCTGAAGGCGGTCGAGCCGGAGCGCGTGACCGCGCGTCAGATCGAAGCCGCCCGTCGCGCTATCGCCCGCGCCACCAAGCGTCAGGGCCGCATCTGGGTCACGGTGTTCCCCGACGTGCCGGTGTCGAAGAAGCCGGCTGAAGTGCGCATGGGATCCGGCAAGGGCTCGCCCGAGCTTTGGGTCGCGCGCGTCAAGCCCGGCCGCATCATGTTCGAGGTCGGCGGCGTTTCCGACGAGATCGCCAAGCAGGCTCTCCTGCTCGGCGCCGCCAAGCTGCCGATCAAGACGCGCATCGTTCTGCGCCAGCATTGAAGCCGAAGGGATGAGGGCTGTGGGCCCTCGTTAGGATCGAAACCATGAAGGCCGCCGAGTTCCGTGACATGACGCTCGATCAGCTGGACGACCAGCTGTCCAAGCTCAAGAAGGAGCAGTTCAACATGCGCTTCCAGCGCGCGTCGGGCCAGCTCGAGAACACTGCGCGCATGCGTGAGGTTCGCCGCGACATCGCGCGGGTGCTCACCGTGGCGCGCGCCAAGCGCACCGGCGCAAAGGCTTGAGGAGAGAGAAATGCCGAAGCGCATCCTGCAGGGCGTCGTCGTATCGGACAAGAACACCAAGACCATCGTGGTCGAGGTCGAGCGTCGCTATATCCATCCGCTTCTGAAGAAGACCGTGCGGCGGTCCAAGAAGTACCACGCCCACGACGAGAAGGAGCAGCACAAGATCGGTGATGTCGTGCGCATCCAGGAGTGCGCGCCGATCTCGAAGAACAAGCGCTGGGTCGTATTGGCCTGAGCGTGGGGAATAGAGAAGGCGTCCGGCCGTCAGGCCAGGTCGCCAGGGTGAAGCAAGGCGACGGGAAGCGGGACGCGATCCGCGTTCCGAGACAAGGACTGGTCCGATGATTCAGATGGAGACCAATCTCGACGTGGCCGACAACTCCGGTGCGCGGCGTGTCCAGTGCATCAAGGTGCTCGGTGGCTCGAAGAGAAAGTATGCTACGGTCGGCGATATCATCGTCGTTTCCGTGAAGGACGCGATTCCGCGGGGACGTGTGAAGAAAGGCCAGGTGCTCAAGGCCGTTGTGGTGCGCACCGCCAAGGGCGTTCGTCGCTCCGACGGGTCTCTGATCCGCTTCGACCACAATGCCGCCGTGCTGATCAATGCGCAGGGCGAGCCGGTGGGAACCCGCGTTTTCGGGCCCGTGACCCGCGAGCTGCGCAACAAGAACCACATGAAGATCATGCAGCTCGCTCCGGAGGTGCTGTGATGGCCGCGAAGATCAAGAAGGGCGACCGCGTCGTCGTCATGAGTGGCCGCGACAAAGGCAAGCGCGGTGAGGTGATCCAGGTGATGCCCAAGGAGAGCCGCGCGCTCGTGCGTGGCGTCAACATGGTCCGCCGCCATCAGCGTCAGACGCAGTCCCAGGAAGGCGGCATCATCTCGAAGGAAGGCTCGATCGATCTGTCGAACCTCGCCATCGAGGATCCCAAAGACGGCAAGCCCACCCGCGTCGGCTTCAAGACGCTCGAGGACGGCAGCAAGGTCCGCATCGCCCGTCGCTCGGGCGAGGTGATTCCGGAGAAGAAGTAAGCCATGGCCGAGAACGACAAGGCAAAAGGCGCGCCTAAGGGCGGCGCCCCGAAAGGCGGCAAGCCCCAGGGCAAGGATGCCAAGGGGAAGGGCGCTCCCGCAGCGAAGGCTGCCGTTGCCGCCAAGCCGCGTCCGAAGGATTATAAGCCGCGGATGAAGGCGCACTACGAGAGCGTCGTTCGCGCGGCGCTGACCGAGAAGTTCAAGTACAAGAACGGCATGCAGGTGCCCCGGCTCGAGAAGATCGTGCTCAACATGGGCGTCGGCGAAGCCGTGAACGACCGCAAGAAGGTCGAGAGCGCAGCCAACGACTTGGCGCTCATCGCCGGACAGCGGCCGGTCGTGACGCGGGCCCGCAAGTCGATCGCCACCTACAAGGTGCGCGAGGGCATGGCCCTTGGCGCGAAAGTGACGCTGCGCGGCGACCGCATGTACGAATTCCTCGACCGCCTCGTCACGATCGCGCTGCCGCGCGTGAAGGATTTCCGTGGCCTCTCGCCCAAGAGCTTCGACGGTCGCGGCAACTACGCCATGGGTCTTAAGGAGCACATCGTGTTCCCTGAGATCGACTACGACAAGGTGGACGACGTGCTCGGCATGGACGTGATCGTCTGCACCACCGCAAGCACAGACGACGAGGCCCGCGAACTTCTGCGCGGCTTCAATTTCCCGTTCCGCACCTGACGCGGTTCCTAACCTCGGCGGCTCCGACCGCCGCCGATAAGTGGGATCCTGGAGAGAGACGATGGCGAAACAGAGCTCGATGAACAAGGACAAGCGGCTGCGCAAGCTGGTCGCTCAGCATGCCGCCAAGCGCGCGCGCCTCAAGGCGTCCGCCAACGATGCGACGAAGCCGCTGGCCGAGCGCATGCAGGCGACGATCAAGCTGGCTCAAATGCCGCGCAATGGCTCCAAGACGCGGATCCACAACCGCTGCGAACTGACCGGTCGTTCGCGCGGCTACTACCGCAAGCTCAAGATTTGCCGCAACCAGCTGCGTGAGCTGGCCAGCCAGGGCCTGATCCCCGGCATGGTCAAGTCGAGCTGGTAAGGAGAGAACGGTCATGTCGATCAACGATCCGCTCGGCGATATGCTGACCCGCATCCGCAATGCGCAGATGCGCCGTCGGCCCAAGGTTTCGTCCCCCGCGTCGCGCCTTCGCGCCCGCGTTCTGGACGTTCTCGTCGAAGAGGGCTACATCCGCGGCTACACCGAAGTCGAGATGCGCAAGGGCGTGTCCGAGTTCGAGATCGAGCTCAAGTACGCAAACGGCCAGCCGGCGATCCGCGAGATCCATCGCGTTTCGAAGCCTGGACGTCGCGTCTACTCGGCCGTGAAGGAGCTTCCCACCGTCGCCAACGGCCTCGGCGTCTCGATCTTGTCCACGCCCAAGGGGGTGATGTCGGACAGCCGGGCCCGCGAGGAGAACGTCGGCGGCGAGGTTCTCTGCAACGTGTTCTGATCGGCGCGCCGCCGGAAACGGCCGAGCGCCCGCAAGGAAGGAAGACGAAGGTCATGTCTCGTATTGGTAAGAAGGCGGTGGTGGTGCCCAAGGGTGTCACCGGCTTGGTTTCCGGGCAGACCGTCAAGATGAAGGGTCCGAAGGGCGAGCTCTCGTTCACCTTGCCGGAGGCTCTCAAGGTCGAGCAATCGGCCGACGGCATCTCGGTGTCCATGCGCGAGGACACCAAGCAGGCGCGCGCCATGTGGGGCATGGCTCGCACCCAGGTCGTCAACCTGATCGACGGGGTGACCAAGGGCTACTCGCACAACCTCGAGATCCACGGCGTCGGCTTCCGTGCCGCCATGAAGGGCAAGGAACTGAACCTACAGGTCGGCTTCAGCCACGAGATCAATCATCCGATCCCGGATGGCGTCGAGGTGAAGGTCGGCGGCCCGAAGCAGGATCAGATCACCGTGAGCGGGATCGACAAGCAGAAGGTCGGACAGGTCGCAGCGGAGATCCGGGCTTATCGCCCGCCGGAGCCCTACCAGGGCAAAGGCATCCGCTATCAGGGTGAGTACATCATCCGCAAGGAAGGCAAGAAGAAGTAACGGGGCTCCGCCATGCTGGGTAAGCAGACACCGACCGAGCGGCGCCGCAATCGCGTCCGCCGCCAACTGAAGAAGGCCAACGCCGGCCGCCCGCGCCTGAGCGTGCATCGCTCGTCGAAGCACATCTACGCGCAGGTCATCGACGACGCTAAGGGACACACCCTGGCGTCGGCGTCGACGCTCGAGAAGGACCTCAAGGGCTCGCTGAAGACCGGCGCCGACAAGGCCGCCGCGACGGCAGTGGGCAAGCTCCTCGCCGAGCGGGCGACCAAGGCCGGCATCTCCGAGGTCGTATTCGACCGCGGCAGCTATCTCTACCACGGCCGCGTCAAGGCGCTGGCCGAAGGAGCCCGCGAAGGCGGGCTCAAGTTCTAACGCGAAAGGGCAGCACGTGGCTCGAGGACCCCAGGGTGAAGGCGGTGGCCGCGGTCGCGGTCGCGGCCGCGATCGTGATCGCGAAGAACGCGAGGAGAGCGAGTTTCAGGAGAAGCTCGTTCACATCAACCGCGTCGCGAAGGTGGTGAAGGGCGGCAAGCGCTTCGGCTTCGCCGCGCTGGTCGTCGTCGGCGATCTCAAGGGGCGCGTCGGCTTCGGCCACGGCAAGGCTCGCGAGGTTCCCGAGGCGATCCGCAAGGCGACCGAGGCTGCGCGCCGCAATCTGCTGCGCGTGCCGCTGCGCGAGGGCCGCACGCTGCATCACGACAGCATCGGCCGTCACGGCTCGGGCAAGGTGGTTCTGCGCTCTGCGCCTCCCGGCACCGGCATCATCGCCGGCGGTCCGGCGCGCGCGGTGTTCGAGATGCTCGGCGTCCAGGACGTGGTCGCCAAGTCGCTCGGCTCGACCAACCCGTACAACCTGGTGCGCGCGGCTTTCGACGCCCTGAAGCATCAGGAGAACCCGCGCGCGGTCGCCACGCGCCGCGGCAAGAAGGTGTCCGAGATCGTGTCGCGCCGCCGCGACGGCTCGAGCGAGGGCGAGGCTGCGGGCGAGGCGGCGTGACGAACGCCGCCGACCCAGGCATCGAGGTGAGCTGACATGACGAAGAAGACGATCACGATCGAGCAGTACAAGAGCGCGGCCCGCCGGCCGGCGGCGCAGCAGCAGACCTTGAAGGGCCTGGGGCTCGACAAGATGCACCGCGTGCGCACGGTGGAGGATACTCCATCGACGCGCGGCATGATCGCCAGCGTGGCGCACATGGTGCGCATCGTCGAGAAGAAGGCCTGACGGCCGCCGGCGGCGAAGGTGCCGCCGAATGCAGGAATGAGGAGTGAGGGCCATGCGGCTCAACGAGATCAAGGACAATCCCGGCTCGAAGAAGTCGCGCCTGCGGATCGGTCGCGGCATCGGCTCGGGCGTCGGCAAGACCGGCGGCCGCGGCGGCAAGGGTCAGACGGCGCGTACTGGCGTTCGCCTGGGTGGCTTCGAGGGCGGCCAGATGCCGCTCCATCGCCGTCTCCCCAAGCGCGGCTTCAACAAGCTCGACCGCAAGTCCTACAACGAGATCAATCTCGGCGGTCTGCAGCGCGCGATCGACGAGAAGAAGATCGACGCCTCCGCCGCGATCGACAACGCGATGCTCGTCGCCGCCGGCGTCCTGCGCCGCCCGCAGGACGGTCTGCGCCTGCTCGGCGATGGTGAGCTCAAGGCAAAAGTTTCGATCACCGTGAATCATGCCTCCGCGTCTGCCCGCGCAGGTGTTGAGAAGGCCGGCGGCTCCGTCGTCGTGATCGAGAAGAAGGTTCTCAAGGCCGACGTAGACAAGGCAGCCAAGACGGCCGCCAAGCGCGCGAAGTCGGCTCCCAAGAAGGCCGCCGCCTCCGAGGAATGAGGGGCGCCCGAGCCGCGACCTTCTGCTAGGACTATGAGCCGGCCTTGCGATTGCGCAATGCCGGCTCCATCTGCATAAAGGGTCCGGTATGATCGCGATGCGGTCCGGCCGGGCACGCAGGCGAAGGGAACGACCGTCCCGTCCGCCGACGGGACGCAGGAGATTGAAATGGTTTCTGCCGCCGAGCAGCTCGCAGCAAATCTGAACTTCGGCGCCTTCTCCAAGGCCGAGGAGCTCAAGAAACGCCTGTGGTTCACCGTGGGTGCGCTGCTCGTCTACCGTCTGGGCACCTTCATCCCTCTTCCCGGCGTCAATCCGGTCGCCTTCGCGGAAGCCTTCAAGACTTCTTCGTCGGGCATCCTCGGCATGTTCAACATGTTCGCGGGCGGCGCGGTGGAGCGCCTCGCGATCTTCGCCCTCAACATCATGCCCTACATCTCCGCGTCCATCATCATGCAGCTGATGACGAGCGTGGTGCCTACGCTGGAGGCCCTCAAGAAGGAGGGCGAGGCCGGCCGCAAGCAGATCAACCAGTACACGCGCTATCTCACCGTCGCTCTGGCCGCATTTCAGGCTTATGGCATCGCGATCGGTCTCGAAGGCTCGCGCGGCTCTTCCGGGGCCGTCGTGCTCGATCCGGGCTGGTTCTTCCGTATCACCACCGTCATCACGCTGGTCGGCGGCACCATGTTCCTGATGTGGCTCGGCGAGCAGATCACCGCGCGCGGCGTCGGCAACGGAACCTCGCTGATCATCATGGCCGGCATCGTCGCCGGTCTGCCGAGCGCCATCGCCGGCCTCTTCGAGCTGTCGCGCCAGGGCGCCATTGGGCCGATGCTGCTCATCGCGCTTCTGTTGCTGATGCTCGCCACTGTCGCCGCGATCGTCTTCATCGAGCGGGCTCAGCGGCGGCTGTTGATCCAGTATCCCAAGCGGCAGATGGGCAACAAGGTTCTCCAGGGCGAGGCCTCGCACCTGCCGCTCAAGCTCAACTCGTCCGGCGTCATCCCGCCGATCTTCGCCTCGTCGCTGCTGCTGCTGCCGATCACGGCCGCCCAGTTCAGCCAGGGCGCAGGCCCCGAATGGCTGCAGGCCGTGGTTGCGGCGCTCGGCCGCGGGCAGCCGCTCTACCTTGCGATCTACGTCGCGCTGATCCTCTTCTTCGCGTTCTTCTATACAGCGGTGGTGTTCAATCCCACCGAGACGGCCGACAACTTGCGCAAGTACGGCGGCTTCATCCCCGGCATCCGCCCGGGCCAGAAGACGGCCGAGTATATCGACTATGTGCTGACTCGCATCACGGTGATGGGTGCGATTTATCTGGCGGTAGTCTGTGTCCTGCCCGAGTTGCTGATTTCCTACGCCGCCGTGCCGTTCTACTTCGGTGGAACGTCGTTGCTGATCGCGGTCAGCGTGACGATGGATACGGTGACGCAGATTCAGAGCCATCTGATCGCCCAGCAGTACGAGGGGCTGATCAAAAAGGCGAAACTGAGAGGACAGACTCGACTGCGCCGCTGATCGACGGCCGGTCGACAGGCCAGCTATCGCTTACGTGGGGCGCACCATGCATCTGATCCTTCTCGGACCACCCGGCGCGGGCAAGGGAACCCAGGCCCAGATCCTGGTCGATTCCCTCAAGATCCCGCAGCTCTCGACCGGCGACATGCTGCGCGCGGCCGTCAAGGCCGGCACCGACATCGGCAAGAAGGCCGAGGCCGTCATGAAGAGCGGCGCGTTGGTCTCCGACGAGATCGTCATCGGCATCATCGAGGAGCGCATCGCCGAGAAGGATTGCGCCGGCGGTTTCATCCTCGACGGCTTTCCCCGGACTCTCGCCCAGGCCGCTGCGCTCGAGACCCTGCTGGCCAAGCGCAAGCTGAAGCTCGACGCCGTGGTCGAGATGAAGATTTCCGACGACGAGGAACTCATCCGGCGGGTCGCCGGGCGCTACACCTGCGCCAAGTGCAACGCCGGCTATCACGACGACAACCTCAAGCCGAAGGTCGCCGGCGTCTGTGACAAGTGCGGCTCCAAGGAGTTCAAGCGTCGTCCCGACGACAACGCCGAGACCATAAAGACGCGGCTGTTCGCCTACTACAAGGAAACCTCGCCCCTGATCGGCTTCTATTTCGCCAAGGGGCGACTCAAGTCCGTCGACGGTATGGGGGCGATCGCCGACGTCTCCGCAGCGATCCGTTCCGCGATCAAGGCCTGACGCCGTTTGGCGCCAGCCGATCCTCCCGGTTCGGCGGTGCCCCGCCGTCAGGGCATGGCAGGGGCCGTGCATCCGTGGCACCGGCGCTCCATCCCGCCTGAAAACACAGGTGTTCCGTTGAAAAGCGGCGCCCCAGGCGCGACCAGGTGATCCAGGTTGCCATCGTGGGCCTTGCGGTTCGCCGCGCCGCTGTCTATCGAGGCATCTGCGAACGAACCCAGCGGGAACTGCCACCGTGGCCGAGACCGAGATCCGCAATTTCAACATCAACTTCGGCCCGCAGCACCCGGCGGCGCACGGC
This sequence comes from uncultured Hyphomicrobiaceae bacterium, assembly GCA_964389095.1. GTDB lineage: Bacteria > Pseudomonadota > Alphaproteobacteria > Rhizobiales > Hyphomicrobiaceae > JABFRJ01. Next base: position 368 of record CAYMEB010000200.1, on the reverse strand, counting down.
GTGCTGCGCCTGGTGCTCGAGCTCGATGGCGAAGTGGTGGAGCGCGTCGATCCGCATATCGGGCTGCTCCACCGCGGTACCGAGAAGCTGATCGAGCACAAGACCTACCTGCAGGCCATCGGCTACTTCGACCGCCTCGACTACGTCGCGCCGATGAACCAGGAGCACGCCTTCTGTCTGGCGGCCGAGAAGCTCCTGGGTGTCGAGATTCCGATCCGGGCCCAATTGATACGCGTGCTCTTCTCCGAGATCGGACGCATCCTTTCGCATCTGCTGAACGTGACGACACAGGCCATGGACGTCGGCGCGCTCACGCCCCCGCTCTGGGGCTTCGAGGAGCGCGAGAAGCTGATGGTGTTCTACGAGCG
>CAYMEB010000199.1:0-8931 GCA_964389095.1 uncultured Hyphomicrobiaceae bacterium | reverse complement strand
GCCTGCCGCTCGGCGCGCCACAGGCTCGCGGCAAGGCATTCGTGAATCTGCTGCCGCTCAGCGAAGGGGAGACGATCTCGGCTGTCATGCCGATGCCCGAGGACGAGGCGAGCTGGTCGACGCTTCACGTGATGTTCGCTACGGCGCGCGGTGGTGCGCGCCGCAACGAACTCAGTGATTTCGTGAACGTCAACCAGACCGGCAAGATCGCCATGAAGTTCGAAGGCGAGGATGCCGGCGACCGGCTTATCGGCGTCGGGGTCTGCAGCGAGGATCAGGACGTGCTGCTGGCGACGCGGGCTGGCCGTGCCATGCGTTTCCCCGTCTCGGCGGTCCGCGTGTTCGCCAGCCGCAACTCGACGGGCGTGCGGGGTATCTCGCTCGCCGAAGGCGACGAGGTCATCTCGATGTCTCTGGTCGACGGCGGCAAGGGGGTGACCAGCGAAGAGCGCGATGCCTACCTCCGCCAGTCGCGTGCGCTGCGCCAACTCGAAAACCAGGCCGAGAGCGGCGAGGAAGAGGCGGCCGCAGGCGAGGCCTCGGCCGAGGAACAGTCTGCTCCCGCGACCGCCCTCAGCGAGGAGCGTTTCAAGGAGCTGCAAGCCAAGGAAGAGTTCGTGCTGACCGCCGCTTCGTCGGGCTTCGGCAAGCGGACGTCGGCGTACGAGTATCGCGTAACTGGACGCGGCGGAAAGGGTGTCGAATTGATGAGCTTGGCCAAGGGCGGCCACGTCGTCGCGGCATTTCCGGTTCGCGCGAGCGACCAGATCATGCTGGTCACCGACGGCGGTACCCTTATTCGCTGTCCGGTCGACGGAATCCGCATTGCGGGCCGCGCCACGCGAGGCGTGCGCATCGTCAATGTCAGCGAGGGTGAGCGCGTAGTTTCCGCGATTCGGATCGGCGAGGAAGATGACACGGGCAACGGAAACGGCAATGGCGAGGACCATTCCGAAACAAACGGTGGATAAGGACCGGCCGTGTCGCTAAGACTGCGCGGCCGCATGCGGCGCATCTTCGGGTGGAGAGCAGGGGGAAGACATGGCCGTGGAGCGCACCGGTGTCTATCCGGGCACGTTCGATCCCATCACCAGTGGGCACATGGAAGTTATCCGCCGTTCTCTGCGTCTGGTCGACAGACTGGTGATCGGTCCAGCGATCAACATCGGCAAGGGGCCGCTGTTCTCGCTGGAAGAGCGCATCGAGATCATCAAGGAAGACATCACCGACTTCAGCCAGGCCGACAAGGACCGCATCCAGGTCGTGCCGTTCGAGGGGTTGCTGATTCATTTCGCGCGCCAGGTGAATGCTTCGGTGATCATCCGCGGTCTGCGCGCCGTTTCGGACTTCGAGTACGAGATCCAGATGGCGAACATGAATGCCCGTATGGAGCCCAATGTCGAGACCATCTTCCTGATGGCGTCGGACCGGCACCAGTTCATTGCCTCGTCGCTCGTCAAGGACATCGCCCGGCTGGGCGGCGACACGTCCCAGTTCGTGTCCAAGAAGGTTTTCGAGCGTCTCAAGGGCAAATTCGCCAAGGGATAAGTGCGGGCGGCAGCTTGCGCCCCGCGTTGACCGTGGCGGCTTCCCAATTTATATGGGCGCCGCGCGAGGTTTCGGCCTGCGGCGTGGTACCGGAGAGAGCCCGTAGCTCAACGGTAGAGCATCTGACTTTTAATCAGAGGGTCGTCGGTTCGACACCGACCGGGCTCACCAACCGGATCGACAGGGAGAGGCACGGCTCATGCCGTCGGTGAATGTGGTCTACGGCAACCAGATCGTGGTCAGAAGCGTCGGCCCGGTCGAGCGTGCCCTCCGTTTCTTTGCCAAGCCCTTTGTGCAGGTCTGGGTCAACCGCGACATCGTTCAGGCGATCCTGCGGCGCGAACTGAGCGAGCGTTTCAAGGGATCGGTGGTCGGTTGGCTTTGGGCGGTGATAGCGCCGCTGCTGGCGATCGCGGTGTATACCTATGCCTTCACTACCAGCCTCAAGTTGCCGATCACCGAGAGCGCTTCGATGGGGCCGCGGCTTGGCTACGCACTCTTCATCTTCAGCGGCATCGTGGTCTTTAATTTCTGGTCGGAGATGGCATTCCGCGCACCAATGTTGCTGCACGAATATGTGCACTTCATCAAGCAAACCATCTTTCCGAGCGACATGCTGGCGGTGATCTCGACCCTGCGCGCTGCGCTCTACACTCTCATCTCGGTCGCCGTCATGCTGCTGTTTCAGTTGGTCGCGACGGGTTCGCTACCGTGGACTGTGCTGCTGATTCCGCTCACCTTTATTCCGTTCATGGCATTTCTCATGGGCATGTCGTGGTTCCTGAGTGCGATCGGGGCGTTCACCCGCGACGCGGGTTACCTGATGATCAATATCGTGCCGATCTTCATGTTCGCGACGCCGGTGTTCTTCCCCCACGATGCGCTGCCGGCGCCGTTCGATTTCTGGATCTACCTCAATGCCCTGACCGGATATGTCGAGGTGATGCGGGACATCGTCCTGCTGGGAAAATTGCCCAATCCGTATGTCTACGCATGGACGCTAGCGACATCGGTTTTCAGCTTCTACTTCGGATACTGGTTCTTCGACAGGTATCGGAATGTCATCGTCGATGTCATCTGAGATCGTCGTCCAGACGAAACACCTGGGAAAGGCCTACCAACTCTACCAGAACCGCAGCGACTGGCTAAAGCAAGTCATGCTTGGCTGGTATAAGTCGTACTTCAAGCCGTTCTGGGTGCTTCGCGACATAGATTTGGAAGTACGCCGGGGCGAGAGTATTGGCCTGCTGGGCCGCAATGGCTGCGGCAAGTCGACCTTGCTGCAGGTGATCTGCGGGATGACCCTTCCGAGCCACGGCGAACTACGCGTGAACGGCCGAATTGCGCCGGTCCTGGCACTGGGGTCAACCTTCGATCTGGAGTTGTCGGGGCGAGAGAATGTCATGATCGGTGGCGCCGTGCTGGGCCTCAAGCGTGCCGACGTGCTGAGAAAATTCGATTCGATTGCTGAGTTCGCTGGCATCGGCGACTACATGGAACAACCCGTGAAGCACTACTCTATGGGTATGCGCACTCGGCTCGCTTTCTCGATCTGCGCGCACGTCGAAGCAGAGATTCTTGTAGTCGACGAGGCGTTGGCGGTCGGCGATGTCGCCTTTCAGCGCAAGTGCCTTGATTGGATCGATAATTTCCGCCGGCAAGGCACCTTGCTGTTCGTGTCGCACTCCATGGCCGAAGTCCGGCGCCTTTGTACCCGGGCGGTGTGGATCGAGGATGGGCGAATTCGCCAGCAGGGCGAACCCAACGAGGTGATCCGCTCCTACCAGCGGGCGCTCGCAGTGGAGAAGGACGACATCCATCGCTTTTCGGCGAGCGAGTAGCGCCCCATGGTGAGGGCTGCGCTAATCGCCTGCTCGATATGGTGGATCTTCGCCGTCGCGGTGCAGTGGCTGAGTGCATGGAAAGGCCGCAAGCCCTGTCGACCGATCGCGGCGCCGTGGCACTGCGCTGCCGACTTCAGCATTGTGGCGCCGATGGTCGGAGAAGGCGACGCCCCGCCCGCTTATGTCGATGCGCTCAGCCTCTTGGCTCAGGCCGGTGCCGAAGTCCTGATCTGCGTTGAGCGCGAGGAAGACACAGCCGTGGCCGCAGTACGACGATTGTGGCCCGGGGCGACGATTCTTGTCGGGGCCGATCGGCGCTTTACAGCGAAAGTAAACAACGTTGAAAAGGGGTTCAGAGCCGCCACGCGCCAAGTGGTCGCCTTATGCGATGCCGGAGCCCTTCTGACGGTCGAGCTTCTGGCGCAGGCCGCCGCGCCCTTGTCCGAGACCACCGGAATGGTGTTGGCCCTGAAGGCAGCGGAGGAGCCCGGCAGCTTCGCTGCCGAGATCGAGCGCGCTTACATCGACGGCCATGGCGCGCGATTCCTGTTTGCGGCCGACTGGCTTGGACAGGCGGTCGCTTCTGGCGGCGTTACCTTGCTGTCGCGCGAGACCCTGCAGCGCGTCGGCTATGGCGAAGGATTCACACGCTACATTGCCGACGATTTCTCGATCACTGAAGCGGTCCGCAGCCTGGGGCTGAAAACACAGTTAAGCGACGTTATGCCCAAATTACCGCTCGGTGCGCGCAAATGGAAGGAAGTCTGGGGACGTCAGGTGCGTTGGGCTCGTACTCGTCTTCGGCTGCCGGTTTGGCCTCTGGTGATTTGGGAACCATGGATCGGACTGGTGGTATCGGGAGTTGCCGGCCTTGTTACGCTGATCCTCGCCGAAGTCGAATTGGAGATCATAGGGCCGGCCTTGATCGCCCACATTCTTCTATGGCTGGGTGCGGAGAAGTGGTTTATGGCCGGCCGCGGGCTGGCCTATGGGGCCCGCGCGGCCCTGGCGTCTCTGGTCCGTGAGGCTCTGGCGCCCGTATTGATGGTGACGGCGCTGTCGGGGCGCTCGATGAAGTGGCGGGAGAGCGATCTTGGCGAGAGTTGGCGTCGACGGGAGCCTTCGGGCGATGGGGGGCTGGTGATGGCCACGCCTTCATTGGACAGCGTCATCACGATCGCATTGCCTGACCGTTTCGATTCCTCTTCGGCGTCGGTGGTCGAACGAGAAGTGAATGAGAGGCTTCGGCCGGGCGCGCGCGTGGTGGTCGATGGAAGTGGCGTCAGCTACATGAGTGCAGCAGGAGTGCGTACCTTGGCATCGGTCCTCCATCGCGCCACGGAACAGAGTGCGCGCATTGTGCTGTGCCGCTTCAGTGGCACGGCGGCCGACTGCCTGCTGGTCAGCGGCTTTTCCGCGCTTTTCGAGGTCGCTGAGACCACGGAAGAAGCCGTGACGAGGCTCAATCGGGCAGCCGGAGAAGCGGCCTACGGGCGCTTGCACCAGCTTGTGAGCGCGGGTTAACTACGGGCACAACAGGTTGAGGCAGGACGAAGGGGCGCGGGACGGTGCAAATGTACCTACCGGTCGGGACGGAGACCGCATTTTGACGAATTGGACCCGGCTGCTGGCGTCTGCGCGCAGCGTGGCTCTTGTTCTTTGCTTGGGCGGGGGGCTCGCTGCTTGTCAGGTGCTTCCAGGTGACGGCCCTTGGCTGAACGACGCCAGTTCTCGCAGCACGGAGGCGCTTCCGTTCGACGTGATCGATCTCACGCCCACCACAGTCGTTGCGTATCGCCCTCCAGCGGTGATCGAGCGTCCGTCATCAACCGGCAGCCTCTCTTTTGGCGCACCAGTCTCCGTCGCTCCCGGAGATGTTCTGAAGGTCAGAGTTTTTGAGCCCTATGAAGGGAACATTTTCCCGACGATTCAGAAGCCGGGCGCCGACTTTGGGCCGCAGCGAGTGTCGACCGATGGGACAATCGAAGTGCCGTTTGCCGGCGTGGTTCACGTTGCCGGGCTCGACCTGCCGCAGATTGAACGGCGGATTGCCAATCAACTCAGCAATCGGGCGCAGGAGCCACAGGTTATCGTTGAGTTCGTGGCAGATCGCACCCATACGGTGCTGGTGGCTGGCGATGTGCGGAATCCCGGACGCGTGTCGGTGCTCGAAGGCACGCGCACGGTCGTCGAGGCCATCAATCGTGCGGGAGGTCTGTCTGGCGGGGGGCAGGGCGGAGCTTTGGCGAGCCAGTTCCAGGTTACTCTGCGCCGGCACGGTCAAGTCATCTTGACGGCACAGTATTCGGATATCCTAAACGGTGGCGACGTCGGCGTTCAAAGGGGTGACGAGATCGTCGTGCGCCCCAACTCTAAGGTTTACACGGTACTTGGTGCCGTCCTTAAGGCCGGAAATGTCGAGATGACGAAGCCGGACCTGAATCTCCTCGAGGCGCTGGGTCAGGTCGGTGGCCTATCGGATGAGCGGGCAAACAAGACGGGTGTATTCGTGTTTCGGATGGGCGACATCCTGGCCTCCCCAACAGCTCGAGCCAGGGTTTTCAGACTAGACTTGAACCAGCCGGTGTCCATTTTTGTCGCACAGCAATTTGGGATGCACCCCAGGGACGTCGTGTACGTCACGAATGCGCCACTTTATGAGTACAATAAGGTTCTTACGGCAATTTACCGCACATTCTCGATTGTGGGCATTGCCAAGGGAAGCGTTATTCCGGCGACAGCTTTCTAGCTCAAGTCGGGGTATGATTTCGAGGTTTGGAACCAAGGTCTGATGGCTCAGGCATTTAGATTCAGATGGGGCGCCGCAGGGGTCATGATCCTGTTCGTGGCGGCTGCAGTGGCATTTTGGATAGCGCCGTCTCGCCAGACCAGCAGCGCACAGGATGCCGCTCGGCAGATTGGTCCCCTTATTACCCGGGGCTATACCGACGCTCCTTCGGGAACGGTGATCATCGCTGGCGACTCAATGGGTGGCGGCGTGCTTGCAGAACTGCGGGTGGTCAATGGACAGCAGGTCAAGCGCGATGAGGTGATCGCCGTCTTGTCGAACTACGCGATCGCTGACGTGTCGGTCCGCAATGCCGAAGCTGAACTCGCGAAGCAAAAGCGGCTCCGTGAGGCAATGGTGTCAGGCTACCGCGTGTCTGAGATCGCGATGCAGGAAGTTGTCGTCAAGACGAAGATCGACGAGAACAAACTAAAGGCCATGGAGCTGGCGCGCTCAGGCCGGCCGCCTGAAATGAAGCAGCTCGACCTGAGTATTTCCCAGGGTGAACTCGAGCGCGAGCAGGCCAAGCTCCGCGTCATGAAGGAGACCCTCCAGACCGATTTGGCGCAGGTCGACACAGACATCACTATCACGATAGCTACTGTCGACAGCGCGCGCGTGAGGCGCGAACAGGCTCTGGTCCGCTCGCCCGTCAGCGGCGTCGTGGTGCAGGTCTATACCCAAGCAGGTGAGCGCATCTCGCCGTCCGGCATTGCCAAGATCGTGGATATGAGCAAACTGCGCGTATTGGCCGATGTAGACGAACTTCATCTTGGACGTGTCGCCTTGGGCGGAAAGGTTGAGGTGTCGTTCCGAGGCAGTTCGGTTGCGTATCGCGGCAAGATTTCCCGCATTGCGCCGACGGTCAAGCGCATGCAGCGCACCGAGCCCGACGGCGGCTCATCCACTGATGCTCGTGTGGTTCAGGTCGAGATCGAACTCGACGATCCGTCTGGCATGCCACAGGTGCTCGGTCGCGAGACTCGCGTCACTTTCCTCTGATGGCCCTGACCTTTCCCGGGCTTCCATCGCAGTCTTTCCGCCGATGGTGGCCGCGGAATTTGCTCGCGCACATTAGATCGTCGGTGCGAACTGCGGTTTCGATGCCGCTTGGCGCGCAGCAGCTGCGCCGTCAGCGTACCAGCACACTTCTGTCGCTGGCCGGCGTGACCGCGAGCCTGCTCGTCATTTTCGCCCAGTTGGGCATCGAGCGCGCCGTCTACTATTCTGCAATCCGCATACATAAAGCGGTGATCGGCGATGCGGTACTGGTGCCGGCCGGTTTCAAGTCGCTGCAGTTACACGGCAGTGTATCGGCAGCGGTGAACGATGTGGTTGCAGCCAACCCGTCGGTCGCCGGTTCATCGCCCTTTTGGTTCGACATAATGTCGATAAATCACCCCGGTATGACGGCGTCGCGTCAGATCGCTTGGTATGCGATCGACGTGGAAGCGCCTGCAATCGACATTCCTGGACTGCGAGAGAATCTCTACAAGTTGCGGGTCGTGCGGCGCATTCTATTCGACCGAGAGTCGCGTCCCTATTTTGGCGACCTTGGCGAAATGGCGGGCAAGGGTGATGAAATCACCGTCCTCGGACCACCTGACTCGCGTCAGTTGTTGCGCGAGATGTTTGTCGTGGGCTCGGTAGCGATTGGGCCGAATGTGGTGAACGATGGCTCCGTGGTGATGAGTATGGACACCATGGTCGAAGCGTTGGGACCGTGGTACGCGGAGCGCCCTGCCTTCTATGCCTTGAAATTCGCGCCCGGGGTGGATCGGAACGCGATTCGCGAGGCACTGAATCGCAATCTGGCTGGCCGTGGTGAGGTCATCACGCTTGAAGAATTCGAGCGCCGGGAAAGGTCATATTGGTCGCGTGAAACCCCCGTGGGGTATATCACCGATCTGGGCTTCGTGATGGGCCTCATGATCGGAATGGTATTCATCTACTACGCCCAGTATCAGATCATCCGCTTTTATTTGCCTGAGTACGCCATCCTGAAAAGTCTGGGCTACGACTACTGGTTCTTTCTCTGCATGATCGGGCAGATTGGCGCGGCCATCATTACTCCGGCCTTCTTGGTTTCATTCACCTTTGCGCGCGTTGTTTACGGTGTAGCCGAGACCACGCTGCATCTGGGCATGACCATGGGCCTGCGGGAGATGGTCGTCTCGCTCGTCGCCTCGATCGTAATGACGGCTGTTTCCAGCGTCTTCGCAATCCGCCGGCTGTGGAAGGTCGATCCCATCATGCTGTTCGAGTGATCATGAGCGCCGAAACGCATACCTTTGGCCCGGCGGTGGTGGAGGCTGTCGACATCCATCATCACTACGGGGAGGGCCCGCAGCGCACCGACGTGCTGTTCGATATCAATATGCAGGTTCGTGAAGGTGAAATTGTGATCGTTACCGGGCCTTCTGGCTCGGGCAAAACTACGCTGCTCACGATTCTTGGCACCATGCGACGGCCGTCGGAGGGCAAGCTTCGGCTGCTCGGGACCGACGTTACCGGCCTGGAGGGATCGGAGCTCGACTCACTGCGCAATCGGATCCGCTTCTTGTTTCAGAAGCGCAATCTGTTGTCCTCTCTTACAGCGCTCCAGAATGTCATTGCCGGCGTCTCGACGACGCCGCTCGCCGATCCGGCCTGGGACGAAAAGCGGGCGCGACATCTGCTGGGACTGCTCGGTCTTGCCGACAAGGCCGAATCCTGGCCGGATGAGCTGTCGGGCGGTCAGCAGCAGCGCGT
>CAYMEB010000198.1:0-8946 GCA_964389095.1 uncultured Hyphomicrobiaceae bacterium | reverse complement strand
CACACGGCCGTCGTCGGCGGACCCGCGAAGCGCTCGGGGACGACGAAGCAAGGGCGCCCCGTTTCGAAAACCCAAGACTTGGCCTGAAGGCGCCCCTCGGGATCTTGCGTCGGCATCATGAACACCGAAAGGTCGCTCGCACGCCCGAAGGACCGGGTGACCTCTGGGCCTTGCGGCCACGGTTCGCGAACATGCTCGAACTCAAGGCGGACACCAGCCGCGGCCGCCTTGACTTGAAGCGTCGTCTCCAGACGGCGCGCCGCTTCGGCTGCTACGGCTTCGAGCTCGGCTGCAAGACCCGCCAGCATTCCTCCCGCAAGGAAATGCGAGGGCGGACGGACATCGAGGCGCGGGACCGTGACCAAAAGCGGAGCATCTAACTGCCGTGCAAGTTCGACCGCTGCATCGAGCGTGGCGACACTCGTGGGCGCGCCATGCTTGAAAAGCGCAAGGTGAATGAGACGATAGCTGATGGACATCCTCCTCCAGGATGGTTGCTTCGTCATGCAGGGACGAGACTTTCCACGGCGATCAGGCCGATGAACCCGACAAGGAACAGCCTCGTGATCATCGGACTGTCTGGTTTGTGGTGCGCCTCCACCAGCAGCTCCTCCGTTACGAGATAAAGCAGGGCGATGAGTGCAAAGGCGTACGCCATCGCTAGCCAGAACGGCGGCAGCAAGTGCACCGGGCCGCCGATCAGCGCGCCAAACGGCAAAAGCGCACCACACGCGAGCGCGGCGAGCGGGACACGCCCGTATCGCTTCAGGAGCAACAGCAGTCCCGCTCCCTCCGCCAGTCCCAAGAAAAAGATTTCGACTGCAAGCGCGACAAGCAAATTCAAGCCATGCCGCACGCCGCCGGCGAAGCTTACGCCGAGTACGAGTCCGTCGATGACGAGATCGAGCGCGATCAGGGCGATCATCGCCGTCGGACCGGGATATCTCGCACCCAAGGACTTGACGCCGAACAACCCAGCTGAAGCTGGATACGAAAATCGCCGTCTCCATCTGCGATCCGCAAAGCCCTTGGCAGCGCGGATCAAGCGAGAACACGAACCGATTGCTGCGGCAGAATTTCCCGAAAGGGACAGACCTGTGCGGACACGGCGAGGCGGACGTGGCTGTAGTGGCCACGAGCCTCAACGGCCGCCCGCGAGAAAGACGCTCGGCTGGCAATCCCCAGCGGAGGCTTTCGCCGCCGTGCTGCAGCAGCCACGGTGAGGTGTTGCGACGACGGCTTGAGTCCAAGGTGCGTGCGAGCTCTACCGCGCTGCTGCCGATGGCGCCGGCAATCGTGTCAGAGTCCACCGGTCACGTCACGATTGCGGACCATTCGCGCAGTCCCTCCCCCCACGCGACGGGTGTTCTGGCGCACGAGATCATCGAGAACCGGAGGGAGCGGCGGCGGCGGGCTTGGGATGCCGCTAAGCCGGAGCGGCCTTGACCGTCACGGTCTTGGGGACAGTGTACTCAAGTAGCCCCGCCAAACCGTTCTCGACGCCGATCCCCGATTGCTTGTGGCCGGCGAAAGGCAGGCCCGGGCTCACGTGCTGCACCTCGTTGATCCAAACGGTGCCAGCTTCCAACCGATCTGCCACGGCCTGTGCAGCTTGCAAGTCGGCGCCCCAGACGGAACCTGCCAATCCATACTCAGTCGCGTTGGCCCGATTGATGACCTCATCGAGATCGCTCCACCGCAAGAGAGGAAGAACCGGACCAAACGGCTCCTCTTGGACGATGCGGGACCCATCGGGAGGGTTGTCGATGAGGGTAACGGGGATAAAGTTCCCTGCAGCCGTCTCATCAACGTCGCCGCCAGCCAAAAACGTGAAGTTTCTCGACTTGCAGTCACGGATGAGATCGACGACGCGCTGGAATTGACGGCGATTTTGCACCGGGCCGAGTTGAACGCCCGGCTCCAGCCCATTCCCGACGGCGACATCACGCGCCATCTGCGCCAAGGCCAGGGAAAGGCGCTCATAGATCGACTCGTGAATGTAGATTCGTTTTGCCGCAATGCAGATTTGGCCGCTGTTGCGGAAAGCGGCCCAGAAGAGTGGGCCGCACACGGCATCGACGTCGACGTCGGGAAGAACGATCGCCGCGTCGTTGCCGCCGAGCTCAAGGGTCACACGCTTGAGATCGGCGGCAGCCGAGGCCATCACCCTCTTGCCGGTCGCCGTAGAGCCGGTGAAGCTCACCTTGGCGAAACCAGGATGGGCCGTCATCATCGGCCCGAGAGCATCGCCCCCAGACAGAATCTGCAAAACCCCAGCGGGGAAAACGTCACGCAGCAACTCCCCGATGCGCAGCATGGTCAATGGTGTGAATGGCGACGGCTTGAGGACCATGCAATTGCCCGCCCGCAGCGCCGGCGCAATTTTCCAAAAGGAGAGCAGGACGGGGAAGTTCCACGGCGAAATCCCAGCAACGACGCCGAGAGGAACATGACGCGTGATTATTCTTCGCCGCGTCACGTCCTCGCTCACCTCCTCGGGAAGCGCCATGTCGGCGAAAGCAGTCAGCCAATACGCTGCGGCGCCGATCTCGAACTCCGCCTCGTCGAGCGGCTTACCCTGTTCAGTGGTAAGCATCTGCCGCAGCTCGCCGAGGTTCGCGAGCAGGATCGCCGCCGCCTGCTTCAAGAGATCGCTTCTGTGCTCGTCTGACGTCGTGCGCCAAGGCGAGAATGCGCGATGGGCGGCTTCGACGGCCTCATCGAGGTGTTCATGCGAACAGTCCGGCGCGTGACCGATGACTTCGCCCGTCGCCGGGTTCCAGACGGGGATGGTTTGCCCGCTGGAAACCGACTTTCCAGCGAGCAGCATTGGCAGATCAATCATTGGTGGTCCCTTCGCTTCAGCGCCCTCGTCGTGCCGTCTCTTCGCCTCGCAGCGGCGCCTGGCCTTCGGCCAATGCCGTTGGATTTCCCAACTGAGCGCGCCTCGCCTCGGTCTTGAGATCGAGCAGCACCGATCGCTTGGTGCGATTGAATTGCGTGAAGACCGGCCCAATCGCCGCAGAGCGCGCGGTCTCGACGGCGTAACGCAAGGCGTCACCGTGGCTATCGGGGCGTGTTCCCGGCGCCTCGAACTCGATGACCTCGCCGCCTAGGTCTCCAAGGATCGGGGACGTGCCGGCGCCAAACAGGACGCTGGTCAGATCCACAACCCGATAACCGGATAACGCTCCCGCCATGCGCACTCCAACGCTTTGCTTGCAATGCAGCCCGATCAAGCGCCTCACGGCGGATGCAAGCGACGCTCAAAGCAGAGACTAGGGAGCCAGGCAGTGGATCAGCCCCCTCAGAATAGAGGGGCGACGAGCGGGCGTCGGAGGCTATCAAAAAGTCTGTGGCTAGAGATATGCCTACGGGAGCGATATCCTATGAGCGCAGCCGAAGCGCCCTGGTACGGCGAGTGGATCAGCACGAACGCCCTGCCCGCCAATGTCCGCGCAGCCCTCGACGCGCCGAACCTCGCAACGATCTTGGAGGCGAAACGACGTCACGCGCCGACCAAGAGAGCGCTGACCTGTTTGACCGACGGGGATGGCGAACAGAGCGTCCATTACGATTATGAGACGCTGGTTTCGGCCATCTTTGCGACCGCGCGCGCCCTTCGGGCGCTTGGCCAGACGGCCGAGAAGCCGGTCCTCTTCCTGGGGCTGCCAACTGCCGACGGGTTGATCGCGTACTGGGGAGCGCAGATTTTCGGGCCGGTTTGGCCAGTCAACCCGATGCTGTCGCTCGACCAATTGCGGAAGCTTGCGTCGAGCATGCCGGTGAGCGCAGTCGTAGCGCCGACCGCGACCCTGTCCGCGGACGTCCACGCCAAGGCCCGCGCATTGACCGAGGCCCTCAACGTTTCCTTCGTCGTCGCCGACCGAGACGCCGACCATGGCCTGCCTGCACTTCCTCTCCTTGCTCGCGGGGAACCCGACCACTTCCCCACCGAAGGTCTCCCCTCCCACGGCGACATCGTCGCCTGCTTCCCAACAGGTGGAACGACAGGCCTCCCCAAAGTCGCTCTTCTCTCTCAGCGCAATCAGATTGCAGGCATCGCCGCGACAGCGCTCATCCATGATCCGTCGGAAAACATCGTCACAGCCAACGGTCTGCCGGTGTTTCACGTCGGGGGCGGCGTCATCGCCACGACCCGCGCGCTCGTGCTTGGGCAAACCCTCATCCAAATGTCGCCAGCCGGTTTCCGCTCCCGCGGCGTCATGAACCGGTTCTGGGAGATCACGCGCGAACACGCGATCAGCCAAATCATCGCGGTGCCTACCGTGTTCGCCGACATGCTGGACGTCTGGCCAGGAGGAGACTGCCCCGTTCGATACTTCATCGCCGGGGCCAGCAAACTCCCTGAAAATCTCAACGCCCGTTACCTGAAGCAATTTGGTGTCGGCGTACACGAAGGCTATGGCATGACCGAATGCAGCGGCTTTGCGACAGCCAATGCCATTCACGCCCCACCCCGCCCAGGAAGCGCGGGGCGCCAAATTCCTTTCTATGAAGTCCGCACGGCCGCGCTGGACGACGCTGGCGGCTTCGCTCACTGGTGTGGGATCGGCGAGCGTGGCAGGGTCTTGATTCGAGGCCCCGCCGTGTTCTCCGGCTACAGCGACGCTCGGGCGACGCGAGACAAGTTCGTCGACTGCGACGGCGACGCCTGGCTCGATTCCGGCGACATCGGCAGCATCGACGCCAATGGCGACCTATGGCTGACGGGAAGGCATAAAGACGTTATCATTCGCGGCGGTCACAACATCGACGCTGCGACGATCGAAGACTGCCTGATGGCCCACCCCGACGTGATCGAAGCGGCGGCCGTCGGCATGCCGGATGCCCGCCTTGGCGAACTCCCCATCGCCTTCGCCGCGACCGGCGGGCGCACGCGGCTGACCGAAACCGAGCTTTTGGACTTCACGCGCCAGAGGATCGAGGAGCCGGCCGCCACACCCGTGCGCATCGTGATGATGGACGGCCTCCCACGCACCGCAATGAACAAGATCTTCAAGCCTGAATTGCGGCGCCTCGCCCTCCAAATGGCGATAGCGCCCTTCATCGACAGTCCAGGACGCGATGCGAACGTCACGGTTCTCCTCGATGATAATGGCGACCTCTGCGTTCACCTGCCGACGGCGGCCGCCACGGAAATGACGGACCTCGTGGAGTTCCTGGCTCGAGTTTCAGTGCGCAGTTCTGTCCTGGCCGACACCAGAGAAGGCGCCAACCATGACTGATCTGGATGCAGCGCGCCTTGCATACCCGGCTTCGTTTCGCGATCCAGACGGCGTCTACGATTTGTACCGCCGTCTCAGGAACGAGTCGCCGATCGCGCGCGCCGAGCCCGAAGGATACCGTCCATTCTGGGTGATGACGCGACACGCCGACATCTTCGAACTGGAGCGCAGGCCGCAGGTTTACGAGGCAGGCCCGCGAACCGTGCTGCTGCCCGGAAAAGTCGAGGCCATTTACCAAAAGAAGTATGGCGATCCCAACGGCGTCAAACCGCTCACCCACATGGACGGCGAATATCACTGGGCTCATCGCGCCGTCTTGGTCGATTGGTTCAAAGCGAAGAATCTCGCCGCCTTCGAGCCGCGCGTCAAAGAGATCGCCAAAGAGTTCATCGACCGCATGGAAGACCTCGGAGGCAGCTGCAACTTTGCGCAGGACGTCGCCTATCTCTTCCCGCTTCGGGTGATCCTGACGCTGATGGGCGTCCCACGCGAGGACGAGGACATGGTGCTGGGCATGACCCAGAGGCTCTTTTCGCCAGCGGACAAAGACCTTGTCCAACGCAAGGACGCGGGGGACGCCAAGCCGCGCGATGTGGTCGCTGAATTCGCCGACTATTTCTTGTCGATAGGAAAGAAGCGGGAAAGTGATCCCCGTAGCGACATCGTGTCAACGATCGTGAACAGCCGGATCGACGGCAAACCTATGGCCCGCCATGAAATGGTGTCCTACTTCGTCATCGTGGCGACGGCGGGCCATGATACGACCGCTGCGTCAATCGGAGGCGGTCTTCTTGGCATGCTGCGTCACCCTGATCAGATGGCGGCGCTCAAAAACGACCTCGGACTGCTCACGACGGCCTCGGAAGAATTCATTCGCTGGACCGCTCCGGTAAAACATTTCATGCGCACGCCCAATATCGACGTCGAGTGGCATGGCAGAACGGTAAAGGCCGGCGAAGCGATCATGCTCTGCTTCGCATCCGCGTGTCGGGACGAACGGGTGTTTGACGAACCCGACGCCTTGCGCGTCACTCGCCCAAGCGTGCCCTCGCATCTCGCTTTTGGAGCCGGGCCGCATTTCTGCATGGGCAGACCGTTGGCCAACCTGGAAATCCGACAGTTTTTCTCGGAACTGCTGCCGCGATTGAAGTCCGTCGAATTGGCTGGCGATCCGACTTTCGTCGAATCGACATTTGTCAGCGGACTGAAAACGCTCCCTATCCGATACCAAATGGCCTGAGCCGGGCGCCTGACGCGGTCGCTGCAGCCGCCCCGCCAACGACGATGACGCATTCGATCCGACAAGCTCTGGCTCGTCTCATTGGGTTAAACCGTGCACGCCATATTCAAGGACCACCGCAAAGCGGCCTATCTCAATCCCGACGGAGCCGACAAGCCGCTTCGCAGCCCGGTGTCGCCCGCCGTCTTGAAGGCTGCACGCAAATATAGAAAACAGCGCATCATTGATCACGTGATCAAGCAGGACTGCGCAGCGATCTTGCTGTTCGATCCTGTCAACATCCGATACGCGCTCGACGTGTCGAACATGCAGCTTTGGGCGACGCACAACCCCTTCCACTATGCGCTGGTCTTTGCAGACGGCCACGCGATCGATTTCGAGTACCCGGGCGCCGAGCATCTGGCGAAGGGACTGGAAACAGTCGACGAGGTTCGCAGCGCCAAACCGTTCTTCTATATGTATTCTGGCCCCTATCTCGAGGAACGGGCGGCAAGTTGGGCAGCTGAAATCGCCTGCCTGGTGCGGGAACGCGCAGGGAAAAACCTCAGGCTAGCGACCGACAAGCTCGAACTCGCAGGCGCGGATGCATTGCGAGCCCAAGGCCTGACGTTGGTGGAAGGCCAACAAATCACCGAGCAGGCGAGGCTCATCAAGAGCGCAGATGAAATCGCCCTGATGCGATGGACCATCCGCGTCTGCGAAGCAGGCATGGCGCGGATGTACGAATACTCCACGCCCGGCAAGACCGAGCAGGAGATCTGGGCGGAACTGCACTACGAGAACATCCGCTCAGGCGGCGAGTGGTTGGAGACGCGGCTTCTGACAGTGGGACAGCGCACCAACCCTTGGTTCCAGGAATGCTCCGACAACATCGCCAGGCGTGGAGACATGCTGGCATTCGACACCGACATGATTGGCCCCTACGGATATTGCGCCGATCTGTCGCGTTCTTGGACGATCGGCCACACCCGTATGACCGGAGAACAACGCACGCTCTACGACGCCGCGCTCGAGCAGATCCACCACAATGTCGAACTGATCAAGCCAGGGACAGATTTCCGAGAGTACATGGAAAGGACTTGGCCGATTCCCGAACGCTACATGGCGAACCGCTATTCTTGCGCGCTGCACGGCGTTGGCATGGCCGACGAGTTCCCCGGCGTGCCATATGCGCCGGATTTTGACGACCTTTTGCCGGGCCGGTTCGAAGAAGGCATGGTGTTCTGCGTCGAAAGCTTGATCGGAGAACAGGGAGGGCGAGAGGCCGTGAAGCTGGAAACCCAGGTTCTCGTGACCCCTCATGGCGCTGAACGCCTCGATACTTTTCCCTGGGAGGCGCAATGAGGCTTCCAGGTCCTCCTTGAGGCGGCGGACACGCCAGAAATGGGATGAGCGCCTGACCCAGCGATCCGTCCGGATGCCGATCGAGCAAGGCCGACCAAAGCGCCGCGTCGACGACCTCGGGTTTTCGATTTGCGTATGGCGGCGATGGGCAGGTCTTTGTCGTCGTCCGCCGCCCAGGCGCCCGAAGCCGTCGCAGTCGATTCACGACCGTGCGGTTGCTGCGCGCCAGGCCTTCGAGGCGGCACGATGTTCTGATTGCTCCCCCGCACGCTGCTCGGCCGTCAACCTGCGGGCCTTGGAAGCCTTTCGAACACGCGGTCGAAGCGAGACAACGCCTCTGTGACATCGTCGTCTGACATCGTCCCGGAAACATAGATCCGGCTGCCCGCGCCGATCGAGAGGCCTTCCTCCATGCAGATCACGCGGAAGGCGGCGCGGCGCGCCGCGTCGGCCGATTCCAGTTCTCTTGGGGAATAGGCCACCTCGGCTTTGAGGAAATCGACATAGATCTGGCCGCGTGGTCCTTGCAGGAACAGGTCGCCGTGGCCGTGCGCGGCCGCCGTTTCCCGCAGCGCCTGCCGGAGGCGCTCTTGAATTCGGTCGACGTTGTGGAACCAAGCCCCGTCATCCTCGGCGAGGAGGTCGAACGTCGCGACAGCCGCCGCCATTCCCAATGGGAAGGAGTTGAACGTCCCCGCCCCGACGACGCTGCGATCGCTGAGTAGCCCCATGACGTCGGCGCGACCGGCTACGGCGGCAAACGGCAGCCCCGCGGCAAGCGCTTTGCCATAGGTTGCGAGGTCTGGGGTCACTCCGAAAACCTTCTGTGCGCCCCCCAGATCGACCCGGAAGCCAGTGATCACTTCGTCGAAGCACAAGAGCGCGCCGTAGCGGTTGCACAGCGTGCGAACCGCTTCGAGATAGCCGGGGCGGGGCGGGCAGCCTCCGAAATTGCACATGACCGGCTCCATGTGCACCAGCGCGATCTTGTCGCCGTATCGCTTCAGCACCGCTTCCAGCGCATCGGCGTCGTTCCATTCGATCTTGTACTGATCGAGCAGCGCGACCGGCGAACGTCCGGCCGTGGAGGTGTTGAAGCCTCCTGCAGCGCCC
>CAYMEB010000197.1:0-8957 GCA_964389095.1 uncultured Hyphomicrobiaceae bacterium | reverse complement strand
AGCCCAACATCCAGCAGTATCGCAGCAGCTTCTCTAACTGGGTGCCCGTATACCCCCGTCGAAATCGCGGGTACCGCAAGGCGCTGAACTTTCAACTGATCCGCCAGTTCGACGGCACTCTTAAGAGCTTTCGCGAGGTACTGTGGCGAATCTTGGTCTTGGTAGAACTTAGGTCCACGGGTATGAATGATCCACCGAGCACTCAGATTGAACCCCGGCGAGGCAACAGCACATCCAAGCCCAAGCGGTGCCAGCCGTTTGGTGAACGGCTCCAACTCCGGTCCGGCCGCCTTATAAATCGCACCGCACACCCCTCCACCGGCAATTAGATATTCATTGGCGGAGTTAACAATGCCATCGCAATCCGGTTGCGCGACGATATCGCCTCGGACGACGGTTACTTTGGTCGCCATACGATGCTTAAATCGCTAGAACGACCACTGGCCTAATAGAGCGATCATTAGGCGTCACCGCTACGTTGGACCCTGTATCTTCGAATCTCCAACGCGGCATATATGAGCGGCAGAATCCCAAGACTGCCCTGAGCCAAAGCAATTTCGTAGTGCAGCGGATCAATCCAACCGGGTGCCTGCGAAAAACTCCAGAGTGTACTTAGAGCTATGACCCCACATCCAAGCCATGGTCCTATATCTTCTTGTCGCGACAAACCTATACCGTACAGCGCTAGAAGCAGAGCTCCGACGTTATGAAACATTATGCCCATCAACGGAATCCCGATAGAGTCTGCCTCCGCCGGATATGCGCCGCTCAAACCGTTACGAACTAGAACAGATTCCGAAATCTCTAGGGCGATGAACACCGCGATCACGTTCAGGATGCAATGCATCCCACGACTGGGCCGCACGAGTTTTTTAAATAGGCGGCGAGTCAAAGGGAGCACGCTAACCTCCGCTAAGAATTAGTCTGTTTATAACGATGTAACCAATAAAGACCACAAGGATTATAAGTAAATACTTTAAGGAAGCTAATAACTCCAACACACTTTGACGGTAGGGATCGCCAGCAAAGAGCTCAGATAGCGTAGCTCTTACTGACAGCAGTAGCATCGAGTAAATACCGAAACCGAATCCCGCCACTACCAATAATTTCACCCCTATTGATAGCTCAAAAGTTGCAGTCACAAAGATACATGTAATTAGAAGTAACAGCGCTACTAAATCATGTTTAAAGGACCGATCATTTAACATTTCTCAAGACCTTCACTGTGTTGCGTACTCAACCTAGCTTCTAAGACTCGGCCCCATTAAGTTTTACATTGAGCTACAGACAAAAGCATGAAGACCTTAAGTAAGTCTCGACTTAATATCGCTCCGCCTCTCCGACTCACGTCGTAACGTCAGCCAGCAGCACACGAGGCCCATCCCAACAAAAAAAGCCATCAACGAGTACGCGGGCTTTCCCCAATAAGATCCCGTAAAACTGAAGTCGCGTGGATACACCAAGAGGTAATAGAACCACGCTAGCGTTGATACCGGCACGGCGACACCGTATATCCACGGCGCTCGGTACTTTGGGTTTTCCACAGCCTTGTCGATAACAATCTTAGCTACGCCGGTTAAGGAGGCCGCTGGGACGGCCAGAAAAAAACCGTAGCCTCCCGCCATCAGGCCTACGCCCAGCCAGATGTACAGCGCATCAAATAGACGACCTATGCCTTCCGTAACGCGCTTCGGATCGAAAAGCATTTCGATCATAAACGGCGACCCTAAAAATATCGCGAGGCAGAAGGCAATTACAGCCGAATAGAGCGGGGCTAGGAACATCCACCTAGTAAGTTCGAGAGTCGAGTCTTTAACCGATGCTTTCACAGAGCAGCCACGTGCATGTCCGGCGTTCGAGTGCTCCAACGTAGTCGCGTTTAACTCACTGTAGCGCTTTTGCATGCAAGTGCAAGGCGCCTCCCGCCGGAATCCTGCTTCAAATGCATAACAGGCCAAACCAGTAACAAGCAGTAGTGGAGGACCGACCCGGTAAGACAGAGAATAGACGGCAGTAAGATCAATTACCTGCAATACAATCAGAGAACCTCTGCGTCCCCGGTTTAAGACCACGGGAGAGGCACTCCTTAACAACATTCTCGCTAGTGATGACCCTTTTCCCAGCCGGCGCACCACGACTCTTAAGTATTGCTTCAAGTTGCCTCATTTCCCGAATGCTTGACTGCTTATCGCCGGTCCTTAGCGCCGTCCAATAAAGTTGACGCGCTTTCCAAACCTCAGGCGGCGCATCTTTCACCATCTCCCTCCACTCGTCCGACCGCTGGAGCAGCCAGGCATGGTGGTCGGTGTAGTTCTCTACACTTTTTATAAGATTACTTACGGCCGCAGCGTAGTTTTTGTCGACTCCAAAACCGATCGCGTAGATCAAGGCAAGATTCGAGTAAGCGTTCGTATGCCCCCACTTGGCGCCTCGGAGATTCCATTCCATCGCAAGCTGCGGATCTGGTTGGATCTCTGGGAGCGCTCCCACCAAATATGTGAAACCTAGGGTTGTTGCCGGGCTTCCTCGATAGGCAACATTGCTCTCCGCGGAGCCGAACTCATGGCGCTCATAGCCATACACAATCGACTGCTGCAACAAAGAAATCGCGATCGCCACATCACGCGGCACCCCCCGACCATTTTTATAGTGCAGAGCTAAGTTATTCATTGCTAAAGGATCGCTGAATCGACGCACTAACTGATCGTAGGCGACTGTCATTTGCACATCGTCGTTGCGAGCCTTCGCCTCTGTCACCTCCTGCCATAGTCGGCGCTGATCAGCGCTTTGCGCCATCACGTCGCTCGAAAAAAGACAGATGGCGAAAAGAGAAGCCTTTACCAACAAACTCCGATACTGATTCATAAACCTCGCCCTACGAGCCAGCGATACAGGCAGAAAACTCTTTAGTACCTGGCTTCAAACCTTTACCAAGGCAATTAGAAACACCGGAGGGAATTCAATCTGACTGGTTCAATTTGAATACATCGCGAGTCGGTCCAGCTGACGCGGGACTCCCGACTGAAACAAATTTGTCTTTTGACCACTGTCCAGATCTAACAATCTCGCCATCTCGCGAGTACTCCACGCCAGCACCATCACGCTGGTCGTCCTTCCAGCGCCCGGTGTACGATCCGCCGTCAGCCCAGGTAAAGGTTCCTTGACCGGATCGGAGGCCCATTATGAATTGACCTTCATACCGATCCCCATTGGGCCAGCTATAAATACCCAATCCCGTGATCTCGCCCCGCTCGTACGTCCCCTCATAACGCTCGCCTGAAGGCCAGATCTGAACACCTCGTCCATGAAACCTGTCACGCTGAAAACTACCCATGTATTGCCGCCCGTCAGGCCAGGTGTAAGTGCCCTTACCGTCCGGCAACCCGTAGGCCCACGAACCCTCGTACCGCTGACCACTCGCCCCAATAAAGACTCCTTGGCCAAACGGTTGACTATTCCGCCACTCCCCAGAATAAGAGCTCCCATCCGGCCAGGTGTAGGTACCTACCCCGGATCGCGGCACCGCCGCACACGACACCCCGCTGATCGTCAGCAACGACAAAGTTAAAAACATCTTAGATATTGACCGCATGGCCAAACGCTCTAGATCACGAAAAATACCTGCCGGAACTGGTTGTTTTTCTGGTGGCGGCCCACTTTTAAACGCTCCAATTCCGATTTGATATGTCAAAGGGTTTTGCGCCACTTTCCAAAATGCCCTGTTGAATAGCAGTGGCCATTTCTGCAATCACAACAACTACTTCTCCCTTACTCAAAGCGCTACTTACACGGGTAATCGGATTCTTTTAACTCCATTGAGCTGAGGAATACCCCGTTCTCAAAAATACCTCGCTGGGTTACGACGCAATCTGCATAAAGAATTCCCACCTTCATGTCACCGTCTTTCCAGTCCCCCACGTACCTCAACTCGTAACCATTACTTCGGGTGACTTTGGCTCCAGAGCCATTAAGCTTGTTATTTAAAAACCTACCGATGTAGGTCGTACCGTCGGACTCTCGAAGCGAACCCCTTCGCAGTGCTCCACCGACAAATTGCCCCCCCGCGACCTTACCGTCTCGCCAAGTCTTAGTGCCCTGCCCTGTTTGAGCGTTCTTCTTGAAATTGCCGATGTACTTTGTTCCATCGGGCGTCGTCAGCTCACCTTGGCCATCCAAATTTAAATTGTCGTGATCTCCCTCATAGACTCGCCCGTCTGCAAACGTAATTTTTCCCCTCGTGGCGGGAGCGTTATTGTTCCAAAGGCCTTCGTACCGCTTTATCTTCCCGTTCGGGCTTTCTACTGGATTGTCATAGGTGTATGACCCGATACAGTTACTCCAAACTTCTCCTCGGTCCGTCGGGCATTCGCTTGGGCCCTGAACCTGAGTTGGGCCCGGACTGTCTGGATTTGGGATCTCCGTAGGAGCGGGATCGGAAGGCGCTTCATCACTATTGGGCGTCGACGAGTTAATCAGCCAAAGACCTAACGGTACGCTGGCAATCACCACGACGGCGACGAGCTTTCCGAAACTAAACTCATCGTGTAACGCAGGACTCTTTCCGGTTGGCTCCGGCGTAGAAGGCTTCGTCGACGGCTCAACAGGCGCCGGTCGCGCCAAATATCTACGAAAATCTGCGATCGACTGGGGGCGTTCAGGCGCTTTTAAACGCAAAGCGGAATTAACGGCCTCTACTAACCCCGCGCTGTATCCTAGCTCTGAATTTACGGAGAGCCCCACCAACTTATCTTGAATCAAGCGAGCCATTGCTTCCTGTGGCCGGCTCCCAGACATTAGTCGATACAGCGTAGCTCCAAGCCCGTAAATATCGGTCCATGGACCGCGTGCGCGGGCATCGACATCATCGCTTCCTTGTTCGGGTGCGGCGTAACCGGGCGAGCCCACCATAACGCTTTTTGTGTGACTCGATATCGCTTGCCGCACAGACCCGAAGTCCAACAAGACCACTGTTCCATCTTGTTTAATAAAAATATTTGAAGGTTTGACATCGAGCTGAAGGAGCCGAACTCGATGAACCTCATCAAGACCATCAAGCAACTGGTTTACAATCGGTATCAAAACGTGCGCGGGCAAAGGCCCCACTCGCTTGGCTAGGGCCTCTAACGACTCGCCATCGCAGTACTCCATTACAAGATAGGCCGTCCCATTATTTCGAATGAAACCGATAGCACCAACGATATTTTTATGTCTAAATCTTGTGAGACTGCGTGCTTCTTCGACGAAATGTCGCATCCCCCAATCGAAGTCTGCGCGCTCCTGCTCATCCTGACTCGGTACAACTGTGCACCCCGCCTCTCGATGAGCAAACTCCCGCGGGAAATACTCCTTGATGGCGACATCTCGGGCGAGATTCTCATCGTGGGCGAGGTAGGTAATCCCAAAGCCTCCCTGACCAAGTACTCGCTTGATCTCGTAGTCACCGATCCTAGTCCCGACACGCAGTTCTCGCGGCATAGTTATGACCCAAAGATACTCAGTTCGATCGGCCCTATAGTAAGAGTCCCATTCGCTGGAAATCGAAGCGGCTCTGACCCGAGTTTTTGCCCATTCAAGAACGTACCGTTCGATGACTCCAGATCACGAATAAAAACTCCCGCCGCGGTCACAGAAATCTCAACATGTCGACGCGAGACGCCTTGATCGATAATCACCAAATCACAGACATCTCGGTTCCGCCCAATCACAAAACTCCGGTTACGGCCATGCATCACATCAAATTCTAGGCGCACGATATTTCCGACCGAATCAAATCCCGACAGAACCCAGTGATTCGCCTCTAAGTCACTGTCGATCGCTCCGTACGCAGACGTCTGGCCGAACCTTTCCCGATCCCTGCCACTGTCGGATTCGAGCAGACCAAATCGGTTGGACCCCCGGGTTCCACGAAAGCACAAAAAAACAGTGGTTGTGGTGGAAACGCCAATCAAAATCAGAGCCGCGATTCCAGTGAATACGCTGAGGGATTCGGTTTCTCTACCACCACTTTGAGCAATCAACAACAGCATACCGACTAAAAGGACCCACCCAAGAGCGGCGCCACCGATCCACCACGCACTTCTGTTCGTATCGTGTAATCGGCGAACCATCGCGGCATACGTCGGAATAATTGTGCCTACGTACGCGAGTGTTACGAGCGGCCCAGAACCTTCGAGCGGCTTATTACCCCATCCAAATGCAATATCGAGCATGAAACCAAATAAAATTAAAATTACGGTGAAAAGGGTCCAATACCAAAATTCCGACCGCGATGCACGACCGCTAAAGTCAAAGTATTTTTTGAAACCTGACTTAACTGCATCGCCGAACGTCATGTCGTACTCCCGACAGCACTAGCTTTCACACTCAGGGAAACCTTCCCCAGAGTCAGGACTCCAGACGGAGGAACGCGAGTCGTCGCCCCACAGGGCTGCCCATTTACTTTAGTGCCGTTGCTAGACCCAAGGTCTGCACACCAAAGCTCCCCGCGATCGACAAACATTTGGGCGTGGGTCCGGGATACCGTCACATCCGGGATGACAGCTCCACACGAAGCATCACGGCCAATAATCAACGGTCTTTTTTTAGTATGCCGATCTGCAATCACGAGAAATCGCACAGACTCATTAGTACATGTACGACCTTCGATTTCCCACTGCATTCGAACTTTTGACTTTGTTGCCTGAACGGGCAAGGCAGCTCGATCCCTACCTCGAAGAGCCACGACGATTGCTACGCCCAAAATCGCGATAGCCCCTATGAGAAAAGCCAAGTTTGCCGGGGAAAGTGGCCAGTCTCTTTCTACGTCTTCCCGCGTGTCCGGTGCCTGATCACTGGCAGATTTACACGGCGTCCGCGCTTCACTTGGATCCGCTCCGTTATCTGCTGCGAATTGAAACGCTTGAGGAGACTGAATCGCAAAGCTAAATCCACTTGCTTCGACTTGATCGCCTTTTTTTGTTTCGGCTAGGGCGCCACTGGTGTTAATCCCCACAAGATTCCCGCACGTATCGACTAAAGCACCGCCGCTGCTTCCGCCGCTAATCACTGCACTGTGCTGCACCATTGACCACTTGCGATCCTTCGATATTTCCCGTGTCAAAACTCTGCCAACAACACCCTGCGTAATCGTAGCCTCTACAAAGCCGTCATTAACATCGTCTGCGGTGGCGCCAGTGTCTGCCACACCGGGAAATCCTATTGCATACACGACAGCCCCTTTCGCCGGCAGTTGAGTCGCTATAGACATGGGACGAGTCGCTAGCCCAGACACGCGAAGCAACGCTAAATCCTTTTGCGTATCTTGCTTTAGCACCTCCGCTTCTTCGCTTTGAACTACTCCGGCTAAGGTCTTCCACTGAACATAAATTTTATCGTGGCCGCGTAAAACGTGAGCGTTGGTGAGGACAGAGCCTTTATTGTCGACTACCACCCCAGATCCAAAGCCTTTGAAGTAGAGACCGTCCGATTTTTGATCAAGGTTGAGTACTCGAACTACACTTCGCTCCGCCTGATCGATCACCGATGCCGCCAAAAGCAATGGAATAAACGCCGTAAGACACGCCAGCACCGTGCCGCATAAAGCAGTGCTAATCTTTTTTCGGGGGAACTTTTTCATCGGCTTGCGCTTTTGGAGTGGTTACCGAGGTCGGTCGAGATGTGGAGACGCTGACCTTAGGGACTGATGCACTCGGAATCTGCGGGGGTATTAGGTTCCCCTCTGGTTTGCGTTCCTCTGCCTTGGGTTCCGTTGGTTTTTCTTCTTCGTTAGCGATCACCGGTTGCGAGCTATCCTTTTTTACCTCGGTTACCTCGGTTACCTCGGGTGATGCCCCCCCCGGCTTCGGGTCCGCCCCAGCGGCAGTACCGTCGCTCGAGTTCCGCTCGGTTGTCGACTCAACACGGGGCTCCGAAAAGTCGCCATTTACCGAATTCGGTTTGTCGTTCGCGGCCGTTGCGGGTCTTGGTCGGGAAGGTTTTTTATTGTCGACAGCTTTTGGTGTCCTATCAACGATATTTGGGTTCGACGGCTTCGCACTCGACACCTCAGCCGAAATATCTCCAACTGTGACAGCAGGTTCTGTAATGTCGACGGGCTGAGGCTCCGCTGGGTCGCCTCGAGCGGCCGCTTTGCCCGGTAGATCGATGGTTTTTACCTCACCCGCTACCGACGAGAAGAAGGCTGTAATCGATTTGACTGGCATCCCTCCCGCACCAAGTACGAACCCGAGCAATGCGAAACCGGCGGCGGCTGCGATGCCCGTCCCCCATAAGCGCAATGAAGTCGCGTGAAGTCGGGAGTCGCGGCCTGACGAGCGCTCAATGATGATTGCAGCAATCGTTGTGTTGTCTTGGCGTCGCTTATTCTTTCCAGCGACGGCCTCAAGTAACTTACTGACTATCGCGCGCGCACCTGCAGATTTTTGCTCGTTGACGAGCAGCGCGATCTCCTGGTGGGCCAGCGTCAGTACGCCATCCGAAGCCAGTAAGATCACATCCCCGCGACGCAACGGCTC
Source organism: uncultured Hyphomicrobiaceae bacterium (assembly GCA_964389095.1). Classification (GTDB taxonomy): domain Bacteria; phylum Pseudomonadota; class Alphaproteobacteria; order Rhizobiales; family Hyphomicrobiaceae; genus JABFRJ01. Next base: position 444 of record CAYMEB010000197.1, on the reverse strand, counting down.
TGGTCTATCCAATATATCAATGAGCTCAATTGTGGCGCCGGAGACTGCCGACCGTAAGGCGTTTCGATCTTTGTGTCCCGCTGCCTGCTCCGGCGTCAACGTACCTTGCTGGACCGCGTTGTCTAACAACGGCGCCATCGAATGATCGTCATTCAGCCGCTGAACGTTGCCACCCCGTACTCGGAGTAACAGCGAATCGCCAACGCTGATCCAGGATAAACCCGACGAGGAGAACGTGGCGGCAACGAGGGTACTTCCCATCCCCTCAAGTTCCGTATTTTTTTTCCCGATCGCCTCGAGTTCCTTATTTGCGCGCTCTAAAGACCCAAATAGCCGGTAGGGGATCTTTAGGGACAGATACTCTGTGAAAAACGCACTGACGAAGACATCAACAATTGTGCGCGAAGCGACCTCACCACCGTGATGCCCACCCATGCCATCTGC
>CAYMEB010000196.1:0-8960 GCA_964389095.1 uncultured Hyphomicrobiaceae bacterium | reverse complement strand
AGCAGAAGTGGAAGGCCATCCGCCTCGTCAGGACCTCATGAACTGAATTGCCCTGCTAGTGCGACGCCGGGCTTCCGAGAAGGCGATGACCGCAGTGATCCAGAAGACCTTCATGCACGGCGTCTACAAGCGCTCGGTCGATGACCTTGTGAAACGATTGGCATGACCGCCATCTTCAAAAGCCAAGTGTCGCGACTGTGCGGCCAAGTCCACTTCAGCCCGCAATCTGACGCCCACTTTCCCCAAACTTCATTGCGCGAATTCTCGACACGTTCACGAAAAGTTAGACACTTGTCCCTGTACTCCGGCCGGGTCAAGCCAGAGAAAACCCCAATGAAATCAAGGGAAAGGGTGGCGCACCCAAGAGGATTCGAACCTCTGACCTTTGCCTTCGGAGGGCAACGCTCTATCCAGCTGAGCTATGGGTGCTTCGTGCGGATGGCTTCCTCTTAGCCGAAGTCGGCCCGGCGGGCAAACTACCCGAGAGCCAAAACCGGCGTCGGGCAGGCAGCCGAACCGATACTGCACGCTGCCCCCGAAGCCATCAGTTGCTGTTTTCCAGCCGACGCCACACGCGAGCATCGGCCCCGCGCGTCCCGACCTGCCCGGGATCCCGGAGGGACTTTTGACTCGACAGACGGCGAGGGCTCCGGCCCCGCCCTGATGGTGTCATTGTCGCCAAGGGACACGTCGTCAACGCGCGCGGCGAAATCGAGCACCATCGTGCGACCGATCGGACCGCCGGCCCCCACCACGAGGCGATGTCCCTCGGGCGCGCTCTACCCCCGCTCGGCACTCTGAACACTGCCGAACCTCGGATCGCCACTGGTTCGCAGCATGCGGCTCCTCGGGACTCGCGCCAGTCGTCGTCTGCCACGCCCGCATGGCCGACGATGACCCCAGCCCGGATTCAGGTTCCCTCGAACTCCTTCTGGTGGAGCCAGGCGGTGTGACGGGGCGGCTTCTTCGTACGGCTCCACTCCTCGATCATGGCGGGAGCTGCATCCTTCATTCGCTGCAATTGCGCCGGCGTGCAGGTCCAGGCCGCGAGCTCCAAGCGATGCCCGCTCGGGTCCGAGAAATAGATCGACTGGAAGATCGTGTGATCCGTAGGGCCCACAACGCTCAGTCCCGCGCCTTCGGCCCGCGCTTTGGCCTGCAAGAGCGCATTCATGTCGTCCACCTGGAACGCGATGTGCTGGGTCCACGCCGGCGTGTTCTCGTCGCGCCCCATCGGCGGCGAATTGGGAAGCTCGAAGAACGCGAGGATGTTGCCCATGCCGGCATCGAGAAAGACGTGCATGTAGGGATCGGGCTCCTTTGTCGAAGGGACCCTGTCCTCCGCAATCGCGCCCAGCAGTTCCATGCCGAGCACGGCCTTGTAGAAGGCGACCGTCTCCTTGGCATCCTTGCACCGATAAGCCACGTGGTGAATCTGCTTCACGATCATGATGCGTCCTCCCGGGTGGGTAAGAAATGTGCCCGCGTTCCGCATATGGTAACATATGTTACTAATCGGCACTTCTGACACGGCGGCAAGATCCAGAGTGCGGGCGAAGGCAGGGTGTGCGGAGATGCCGCGACGACAAAAAAAAACGAGTCGGGAAGGCGAAGAGCGGCGGCAAAGGCGGCGGCAACGCCGATCCGACGTCGTGCAACTGCGGCGCTTCTTTCCCTATCGCTTCGCGGTCCTCGCCGAGGACATGTCCACGGCCCTCGCGGAGATCTATGCGGAACGGTTCGAACTGACGAGGCAGGCCTGGCGGATCCTTGCCGTGCTCGGTGAACGCGGCGAGATGACGGCGCGCGACCTGGGACGCGAGACGACCCTGGAGAAGATGCAGGTGAGCCGGGGGCTGGCGCATTTGGAGGCGCTCGCGCTCGTGAAGCGACAGGCGGTCGAGCAAGACCGGAGGAACAAGGCCGTGGCTCTGACCGCGAAGGGGCGAGCACGCTACGCGGAGATCGCGCCGGTGGCTCTGGCGCGCGAGCGCGAGCTTCTCGGCGTTCTCACGGCCAGCGAGGTCGCCGCCCTCGACCGGATCATCTCCAAGCTCTCTCGAGCGTTGCAGTCGTCCCGCTAGATCGGCCCGGCTCCGCAGAGCAGGCGCCGGAGCGGGCACCCCAGGTCCGCTCTGGATGGGCGGTCCACGGCGGTGCCGCATTTCCGTTCGAGAGTGCCGGCGGGCCGGCTCGGGTTGGCGGGCGAACGCTGACGTCACAAACCTTGCGATCCGGATTGCTTTGACGATCGCGCCGCAGCGAGAGTAGGCTTCATCCATGCGCAGACTTCGCCCTCTCATCCCGACCGCTCTGCTCGCAGCGCTGGCGCTGTCGATGGCGCAATCGCCCGCGGCACAGGCCCAGTCCGCACAAGAACGCCCTCAGACACCGCGACGCGCCGAGCCCGCCGAACCCGAAGGACCGGGCACTCCACCTTCACGCCAGAAGGCGCCCGATCCGAAGGAAAAGGGCAAGGCGGCGGCCAAGGAGCGCCCCGGGATCCCCGTGCAGCAGCCGAGGACCCCGGCCGAGCGGGACAAGGCCCTCGGTGACTTGTACGCCCACCTCGCGACGGCGGCCGACGATACTGCCGCCAAGACCGTGGCCGCGGCGATCGAACGACTTTGGGGCGCCTCGGGCAGCGACACGGTCTCGGTGTTGATGCATCGCGCCGCGGAAGCGCAGCAGGCAAAGCAGAACGAACAGTCGCTCAAGTTCCTCGACCGCGTGGTGGCGATCGCCCCGGACTACGGAGAGGGTTGGCATCGCCGCGCCGTGGTCCTTTACAGCATGGGCGATATTCAGCGAGCGCTCGGCGACCTGCGGCGTGTGCTGGCGCTCGATCCCAACCACTTCAAGGCGCTCGAAGGCATGGGGCACATGCTGCGCGAGATCGGCGAGCCGCGCGGCGCACTGGCTGTGTTCCGACGCCTGCAGGAGGTCCACCCCTTCGCAGACGGACTGGACCGGATCTTGCCGGAACTGGCGCGCGAGGTCGAAGGCGACAGGCTGTGAAGACGTCACCGAGGATCGGGTTCGAACTCACACAAGCCGGGTAAGAGCACGACAGCTGCCGCGCCGCAGAGTGAGGACCGGACGAAGCCAATGAATGATGTTCCTGCCGGCACGGACACATGGCGCGGCCCCCAAAGCGACATAGACCCCTTCGGCGATGCCTTTCTGACGGATCCTTACCCGCACCATGAAGCTCTGCGCGAGGCTGGCCCGGTCGTCTACCTCGCCGCCCATGGTGTGTATGCCATGGCCCGCCACGCCGAAGTCAGCGCGGCACTCGCCGACTGGCAGACCTATTCTTCCGCGCGCGGTGTGGGGATCCAGGATTTCGCCAAGGAGCCACCCTGGCGGCCGAAAAGTATCCTGCTCGAAACCGATCCGCCTCTGCACGATCGCAGCCGGCGCGTGGTTCAGCGCGCACTGTCTCCGGCGGCGATGCGCGCGTTGCGGCCACGCTTCGAAGCCAGAGCGAAGACGATCGTCGACGCCCTCGTCGCCAAGCGCGAGTTCGATGCCGTTCCGGAGCTGGCCGAAGCGTTCCCGCTCGCCGTGATGCCCGACGCCGTCGGCCTCGGTCCCCACGGCAGGGAGAATCTGTTGCCGTTCTCGACCATGGTTTTCAACTCGTTCGGGCCGCGCAACAAGCGCTTCCACGACTCCATAAAAGCTGCCGAGCCGGTACTGGCCTGGATCAATGCGCAGACGGCTCGCGGAGCCTTGGTACCCGGCGGATTCGGCGCCGAGATCTGGGCCGCTCACGACGCGGGCGAGATCACGGCAGACGAGGCGCCTATTCTCGTCCGCGCTCTGCTGACAGCTGGCCTCGACACGACGGTGAACGGCTTTGCCAACGCCATTTTCGCATTCGCGACGAACCCGCAAGAATGGCGACGGTTGCGCGAAGATCCAGCATTGATCAAGCCTGCCTTCGACGAGGTCCTCCGCTGGGAAAGTCCAGTGCAGACGTTCTTTCGAACGACCACGAGACCGGTCGACTCCGACAGCGGAACGATCCCCGAGGGCAGCAAGGTCCTGCTCTTTCTGGGCGCAGCCAACCGCGATCCGCGCCGTTGGCCGGAGCCCGAACGGTTCGACGTCGGCCGGAGGCCGATCGGGCACACGGCACTGGGGATCGGCATTCATGCCTGCGTCGGCCAGCTCGTCGCGCGTCTCGAAGCCGACGTTCTGTTCGAAACGATGGCGCGGCGGATCGCGCGGTTCGACCTGGTCGACACGCCCAAGCGCTCGCTCAACAACACGCTGCGGTCGTTCGCCCGGCTGCCCGTGCGGATCGAGCCGGCATAGATGCTCACTTTCTGACACCGGGGCTGTCGACCGGCAACTCCCGCCCTCTCCAGGCCAGGTAGAGTTCGAGGGCGAGATACTCGGGCGCGCCGAACTCCAGCACCTCGGCGCGCACCCCCAGGCTGCAGGCGCGCAGACGGCGGTGCAAGGAGCCGAACGTCTGCCATTCAAGACGATAGGCGGGCCAGCCGTCGGACTGCCCCTGGCTGATGAGATCACCGCGTAGCCGCCTGCCGACGTTCTGATCGTGGCAGTGCGCGCAAGCGAGATTGAGCTGGCCCTGCCGGGTCTGGAAGAATGTCCGGCCGGCCTCGAAGTAAGGGCGCGCCGACCCGTCGATCGAGACATTCCGGGGCACGCCACGTGACTGAAAAGTGACGAACGCCGTCAGCCCCAATAGATCTCGGCTCTCATGGGGGAGCGCGTCCGCCTTCTGATGCTGCGTCCGGCAACGATTGATCCACCCTTCGACATTGAGCAGCGCGCCCGTTTTGGCTTCGACTGCCGGCAGCCGCGCCGCGACACCGCGCATGCTCGTGCCGTCGCCGCCATGACAGTCCGCGCAGGATTTGGCGGCGGCGCCTGCGCTGGTGGTCCACAGATTGGCGCCATGTTCGACCCATAGCATGCCGGGATTGGCACCCTCGTCGCGTTGCAGCGTTCGGGTCGCCTCGGATTGAAAGGCCTCGCCGCCTTTGGGCACTTTCGGTCGCGCCTCCTGCGCCGCCGCGCTCGAAATCGCGAGCGACAACGCGACCAGGGCCGCAGCCGGTCGGCACGCGCCCATCACGTCACCGTCAGCCGCCGGGTCTCCGTCGTGGTCGCCCCCCTCTCGTCGGTCCACTTGAAGACGAGATCACCGGTCTCGGTCGCACGCACGGAAAATGCGATGTACGGATTGGCCGAAATCCCGGCGTTGAGATCGGCACTGAAAACCGTCTCTCCTGCATATGTCACAGTGAGCGTGGCGATGATGTCGCGCGGCACCACCAGCCCGCGCGCGTCGCGGCGATAGCCGGTCTCCATCTCGTGCTGGATCAGCGTCTTGATCTCGACGACATCTCCGCGACGCGCACTCGACGGCATCGCGATACGAGTGGTTGCCATGGTCGTCCTCAGCCCCCGTCGATGCAGGCTGCCAGCGTCACCACGACGTTGGCCTCGCCGGACCAGAGACTGCCGTCGCTCATTTCCGCCAGCGCAACGATCTTCTGGGAATCGGCGAGACGGATATTGGTCGCCACGCGGGCCCGTCCGGCCGCCGGGGTGAAATGAAACCGGGCGATATCTGTGAGAGGATTCTTTTCAGACAGAATGTGAACCGTCCGCACATGGTCTGCCGCGGTCATCGGGCTCGTCACGTCGACGACCAGGGCTACGACGTTTCCATTCTCCGCCAGTTCCGGAAGCGTGACCTTGATGCGGCCCGGCGAGACGCTCCGTCCTGCAGCGAGCCGCGCCAGCGCTGCCGGCAATCCTTCGGGCTTCGGCATGACCTGGGCCCGTGCGCCTTGGCTCGCTCCCGCGATCAGCGCGGCCGTTCCTGCCAGGATCAGGCGCCGGGAAATTGCGTGCTCGACCTGCTTCTTCGTCATGCGCGCTCCCTCACCGCAATCCGGCGAGATAGGCAACCACGTCCTCGACCTGCTGCGCCGCGAGCACCGGCAGACCGCGGAACTCCGGCGCCACCCTCGTCAATCCATCGACGCGATGATACGCGGGCATGACGGTCTCCGGATTGAGCCGGGTCTGGTCGACCACGCGAAGCCGCAACTGACCTTTCGTGAGCCGCGCACCGACCCCGGCCAGATCCGGACCGAGGTCGCCCATGAACCGTTCCGCCGGCTCGGGTACGCGGTGACAGATCAGACAGTTTCCTACCGCGCGATCGAGCACGATGGCTCGGCCGCGTGCCGCATCTCCGACAGCTCCCCCCAGCGGGGCGACGATCTCGTCCCCCGACACGAGGAAACTGGCCGGCGGATTGGCGGCGGCCGACGCGGCAGCGACCGCCACGATCGGGCCGGCCAACCGCCACGCGCCTGCAAATCGCACGGCTGGGCACCTCAAGCGCGCAGCTTCTGGTCCTTGAGCGGCAACGACCGAACCGGCTTGCCGGTCGCCGCGAAGATGGCGTTGATCACCGCCGGCGCGGCCACGCAGATCGTCGGCTCGCCGACGCCGCCCCAGAACCCGCCGGAAGGCACCAGCACCGTCTCGACCTTCGGGAACTCGTCGATGGTCATCGACGGATAGGTGTCGAAGTTCTGCTCGACGACCGCGCCGTCCTTGATGGTGATCTTCTGATGCATCGTCGCGCCGAGCCCGTAGGCGACCGAGCCTTCGACCTGAGCCGTCACCTGGTCGGGATTGACCACGTGACCACAGTCGGTGCCCATCACCAGACGATGGACCTTCAGGCGGCCCTGGGGCGACACGGAAACTTCGGCCGCCGCCGCGACGTAACTGCCGTAGCCCATGTGCTGCGCGATTCCCCGGAAGACGCCGTCCGCCGGTTTGCTGGTTTCCCAGCCGATCTTCGTCGCCACGGCATTGAGAACCGCGAGGTGCTTGGGATGATTGGCCATCATCTTGCGCCGCATGGCGAGCGGATCCTGGCCGGCGAGCTTGGCCACCTCGTCGAGGAAGCACTCCAGATAGACCGCGTTCTGGTTGTTGTTCACGCCCCGCCAGAAACCGGGCGGAACGTGCACCGGCCGCATCGCGTGCTCGATCAGAAGATTGGGGATCGTGTAGCCGAACTGGCCCTCGGGTCCCTGCGGGTTGAGGCCCTGGAACGCGATCGGGTCCATGCCGCCCGGTCCCATGCGGCTCGGGAAAGCGGACGCCAGGATCGACGGCCCAGCTATCCGCATCTTGAAGCCGACGATGTTGCCCTGCTCGTCCAGTCCCGCCTCCAGGCGGCACTGCGAAACCGGCCGGAAGCGCCCCTGGCGCATATCCTCCTCACGCGTCCAGATCATCTTCACCGGCACGCCGGGGATCTGTTTCGCAAGTAGCACCGCCTTGGTTGTGTAGTCCTGGAATCCGCGCCGGCCGAAGCCGCCGCCCAGGTGGAGCTTGTAGACCTCGCACTTCGAGGGCGGCAGGCCCGACGCCTCGGCCGTGGCGGCGAGCGAGGCTTCACCGTTCTGCGTGGCCACCCAGACTTCACACTTGTCTGCCGTGTACCGCGCCGTGCAGTTCATCGGCTCCATCGTCACGTGGTTCCAATAGGGGCTGTCGTAGACAGCCTCGATCTTGCGCGGCGCTGCGGCGATCGCAGCTTCGGCATTACCGATCTTGTTGCCCACGAAGACGCCATCCATGGAGGTCAGACCCTCCTTCAGCGCGGCGGCGATCGTCGCGCTGGAAACCTTGGAGTTGGGCGTATCCTCCCAGGTCGGGTTCAACGCATCGAGTCCCTTCTTGGCCTGCCAGAACGTCTCCGCGACAACAGCCACGGCGGTGTCGCCGACCCGATAGACTCCTTTGACGCCGGGCATCCCTTTGACCTTGGCTTCGTCGAAACTCTTCAGTTTCGAGCCGAATACCGGCGCGTCCATGATGGTCGCGTTCAGCATGCCGGGAAGCTTCAGGTCGATCGCATAAATCTGCTTGCCCGTGAGCTTGTCGACCGTATCGAGACGCTTCAGCCCCTTGCCGGCGACCCGCCAGTCCTTCGGATCCCTGAGCTTCATGGTCTTGAGATCGGGAACCGGAAGCTTTGCCGCGGCTGCAGCCACCTTGCCGTAGGTGGTCTTGCGCTTAGTTGCGGCATGCGTGATCACGCCCTTTTCGGTGGTGAGTTCGCCAACGGGAACCTTCCACTGATCGGCTGCGGCCTGCATGAGCATCTGACGCGCCGCTGCGCCGCCTTGGCGGACATAATCGTGCGATCCGCGAATACCTCGCGATCCGCCGGTCGACATGTCACCCCAGGCGCGGTTGCGCGCGAGATTCTGACCAGGCGTCGGATACTCCGTCTTGACCTTCGCCCAATCGCAATCGAGTTCTTCGGCGACGAGCTGCGCCAACCCCGTAAGCGTCCCCTGGCCCATTTCGGAGCGGGCGATCCGTATCACGACGTCCTCGTTGCGCTTGACGAAGACCCATACGCCCAGTTCGTCGCCCTCTGCGCCACCGAGCGCCTTCTGCGCGATCGCCGAGCGAATACCGGCGGCGTCGAACCCGAGGGCGATACCGGTCGCGGCAGCGCCGGTACCCGCAACGAACCTGCGGCGGGAAACAGTTTGATGAACCGTCATGGCGCTGCCCTCACGACTTGGTGTTGCCGGCCGCCATATGCACGGCGGCGCGAATGCGCTGATAGGTGCCGCAGCGGCAGATGTTGCTCATCGCGTCGTCGATGTCCTTGTCCGTCGGCTTCGGCTTCTTCTTGAGCAGGGCCGCTGCGGCCATGATCTGGCCCGACTGGCAATAGCCGCACTGGGGAACCTCGAGCGCGAGCCAGGCCTTCTGCAACGGGTGCGAGCCGTTCGGCGACAACCCCTCGATGGTGACGATCTTGTCGGTCGGCTTCACATCCTTGACGAGGATCGAGCACGAGCGCTGCACTTCGCCGTTGATGTGCACGCTACAGGCTCCGCACTGGGCGACGCCGCAGCCGTACTTCG
>CAYMEB010000195.1:0-9032 GCA_964389095.1 uncultured Hyphomicrobiaceae bacterium | reverse complement strand
ACGATATGCCGCCTTCACCGATTCACGCCGTCACCAACTTCCGCGCATAGCTCGCGTGCAAGCGAGCTACGCGAACGCGGCCTGCATAAGTTCACGCGTATAGACCTCTCTAGGATTGGCAACTATGTCCTCTGCCATACCTTGTTCTACGACCTGACCGTTCCGCATGACCAGAATGCGATCCGAAATCGCGCGAACAACAGCCAGGTCGTGGCTGATGAACAGGTAAGCAAGTCCATGCCGCTCCTGTAACCCCCGCAGGAGTTCTACGATTTCCTTCTGGACAGATCGGTCGAGTGCCGAAGTGGGTTCGTCCAGAACGACGAGCTTAGGCTTCAAAACCATAGCCCGCGCAATTGCGATGCGCTGGCGTTGACCGCCGGAGAACTCGTGCGGAAAACGATTTCGGGATGCCGGCTCGAGATAGACCTCCGAGAAGGCCTGTGCAGCCCGCCTGTCGCGCTCACCACGAGAGATTCCGGGCTCATGAACGAGCAAGCCCTCCGTGACGATCTCGCCAGCGGTCATGCGCGGCGAAAGAGACCCGAATGGATCCTGGAACACCAGCTGCATATGCCGCCGCAGCGGCCTCAAATCGGAGTAGCCGAGTGGTGCCAGATTACGATCCTCGAACCTCACCATCCCTGAAGCCGGCACCAACTTCAGAAGCGCCCTGCCCAATGTCGACTTGCCTGACCCAGACTCCCCTACCACGCCTACCGTCTCGCCGCGCCGCAAGGAAAGTGAGATTCCATCGACAGCCTTTATGTCCGGCTGGCGCGGTCGGAGAACGCCTGAAGGCGACCGGAAAGTGACTCTGACGTCCTTCGCATCCAGGACCGTCGGCGCGTCGCCCGACACAGGCGTCTTCCTTCCCCTTGGCTCGGAATTGATGAGCATCTTCGTATAAGGATGCTGAGGATTCTCGAAGATGTTCCCAGTGCGGCCCGTCTCGACGACTTCACCGTTTCGCATCACGTAGACTCGGTCAGCGATGCGGCGCACAACATTCAGATCATGACTGATGAAGATGACGGCCATGCCGATGCGTGATTTCAGATCCGCGAGAAGTTCCAGAATGCGAGCCTGCACGGTCACGTCCAGCGCCGTGGTGGGCTCGTCGGCAATCAAGACATCCGGATTATTGGCCAGAGCCATCGCAATCATGACCCGCTGGCGCTGTCCACCGGAGAGCTCATGCGGGTAAGACTCGACGCGCGTCTGCGGATCTCGGATCTGCACCAGTCGGAGCAACTCGATCGACCGGCCTCGCGCAGCCGAGCGCTCGAGACCGGAGTGCCGGATCAGTGGAGCAGCCATCTGCTTCGATATCCGGTACAACGGATCCAACGACGTCATCGGCTCCTGGAAAATCATAGTGAGCTTAGAGCCGCGCAGACGATCGAGTTCCTTTCGGGACGCCCCGATCAATTCGGTTCCCGCGTAGCGCGCCGAACCAGTGGCGCTCCCATTGGACGCGAGCAGTCCCATCATCGCCATGACGGTCTGGCTCTTTCCCGATCCGGATTCGCCGACGATCGCGATCGTCTCGCCCTTTGCCACGTCGAGATCTATACCCTTGACGGCTTCCAGAACGCCGTCAGTTGTCCGAAACCTGACCCGAAGTCCACGCACACTGAGAATAGGTTCGTTCAAACTGGAATCCCTCTGAGAGCGTGTGCAGCCGACCTCGACGGGCAAAAGCGCGCGAAGCGTCCACGAAAGCGAGCCACATCGAAAAGCAGGGTGGCCAGCCTCACCAAACGGCAGCGTGTCGGTCCAACTTCGCCTGACACTCCAGCCAGCATCGCGACATGCAAGCAAGAACGCACGGCGCGCTTCACAACGCGGACTGGCATGACCAGGCCTAGAACCCCTCCGCAGCCATCACGAATTCTCCCACCCAAGCTGACGGGCTCATCGAGCTCCGCCGAGACGGCGAACCCAACGTGGGGCCGCCTCCCAAGCCTGACGCGAACATGGCGCAAGTCGAGTGTGTCGGGGATGGCTACCGCCACTCCGGGGTCGGTCGAATGCGGACCGTTCGTGTCACGCGACATCTCAGCGATCCTTGGGATCCAAGGCGTCTCGCAGACCATCTCCGATGAAATTCAGCGCGGAAAGCATCGCCACCAGAACAACCGCGGGAAACAGGAGCAGATAGGTCGACGTCTGAATGCCCCGAGCCCCGTCGGCTATCAGATTACCGAGACTCGTCATGGGTTCTTGCACACCGAGCCCAAGGAAAGACAGAAAGCTTTCGAGCAGGATCACCTTAGGGATCAGCAAAGTCATGTAGACGACGACCGGCCCGAGTGTATTGGGAATGACGTGCCGCCAGAGGATACCGCCGGAGCCCACGCCCAGCGCCTCGGCTGCAGCGATGTATTCCTGCCGCTTGATCGAGAGGGTCTGCCCGCGCACGATCCGCGCCATATCCAGCCACTCGATAGCACCCACTGCAAGAAACATCAGCATGAAGTTCCGGCCGAAGAACACCACCAGCAGGATCACGAAGAAAATGAACGGAAGCGCGTAAAGGACATCGACAATTCGCATCATCACATCGTCGATACGACCACCGAAGTATCCCGAGACCGCGCCGTAGCCCACACCGATGACCAGAGCAACGGCTGTCGCCAGTAGGCCGATCGTCAATGACACACGCGTTGCCATCATTGTACGCGTGAGCAGATCCCTCCCATTCGTATCCGTGCCGAAAAGAAACCGCCTTTGCATCAGCGGTGCTTCTATGCCGATCTTCCGTCCGTCCTCGCCGCGCGACACGATCGTCGCTTTGCCAAACACGTCGGACCGCTCGAAATAGACCAGCAACCTCTCATCGATTGTGCGGGAAGCAACGATCACGGCCGACAGCCGATCATTCCCCACCTTTACATCCTCCACCTTCCCCCTCATCCGCGCAGCTACGCGATCCAAAGCTGCAGCTACAGTGTCCGGATTCGGATGGGCGGCCCATTGTGCCGGCACGTGAACATAGTCGGGATAAACTCGATCGAAGGGATGGCCCGTCAACGACGGCCCCACGACGGCAGCCAGCGTGATGAAACCGAGCACGATGAAGCTTGCGACGGCAGCCTTGTTGCGAACAAGGCGCGCCCGAGCTTCGCTCCATAGCGAGCGCCCCGACTCCACCTTCTCCTCCGGGAGCTGCCCGTTCGTCATCAGCGCGCGTCCCACCATGGTTCTCACTCGTACCGAACGCGAGGATCGAGCAGCGCGTAAGCAATGTCTACGAGCAGGTTGAAGATCAGGACGAAACAGGCCACCATGACTACTGTTCCCATGACGAGCGTATAGTCGCGGTTGAGTGCCCCTTCCACGAAGTAACGACCGACTCCCGGTAGTCCGAATATGGTCTCGACGACGACCGATCCGGTCAGAAGTGCTGCAGCGGCGGGTCCGAGATACGACACAACCGGCAAAGACGCCCCGCGAAGGGCGTGCCTCACGATCGTACCCAGTCCAAGTCCCTGTGCGCGAAGCGTTCGGATGTGATTGGCCCGAAGCATTTCGATCATCGATGCCCGCGTGAGCCGAGCGACGACCGCGAGTTGTGGCAATGCCAACACCAGCACCGGCAAGATCGTGTTTCGCAGCGCACCGCCCTGCCAGCCTGCGACCGGCAACCACGCGAGCCATAGACCGAAGACGATCTGCAGTACCGGACCAACGACAAACGTCGGAATAGTGATCCCGATGGTCGCCAGTCCGACAACGGCATAATCGGCACTCGTGTTCTGCCTCAACGCGGCGACGACCCCGAGGACGCCACCTACAGCCACCGCAAGCAGCAGCGCCATTGCCCCGAGCCACGTAGAAACGGGCAACCCCTTGAGAAGCAACTCGGAGACCGAGAAATCCCGAAGGTAGAACGACGGGCCGAGATCACCCCTCAACATCGCACCCAGATAGAGGAAATACTGTTCGTGCAACGGCCGGTCGAGTTTGTAGATGCGGTTCAGGTTCTCCATGACCTTCGCTTCCAGCGGCTGCTCGAGGTCGAACGGCCCGCCAGGCGCAATGCGAATGAGAAAAAACGAGATGGTGACGATCAGGAACAGTGTCGGGAGCGCCGAGGCAAGCCTGCGGAGAATATAGGAGAGCATGGTGCTGCGTCCTCACCCCACGCGCCGGCGGGGTGAGGACGAACTTCTCCGTTACTGTTTGATCGACAGGAAGCGCGTGGGATGGACGTCCTTGAGGTTGGTGTGCCACCCCTGAACCTTCGACGAGACCAGCGCCTTCGAACCATAGTAAAGGATCGGAATGTATGGCAGGTCACGCATGAAGATCTTTTCGGCGTCGAAAAGAATCTTTGCGCGTGCTTCGAGATCGGTCTCGCCCGCAGCACGCTTCATCAGCGCATCGTACTCGGGATTCTTGTACTTGGCGTAATTGAAGCCCGTGTTGTCACTCTCGACGAGAAACAGGAAATTCTGCGGGTCGGAGTAGTCACCGATCCAACCAGCCCGAGCCACATCGAAGTCGCCGCCATCTCTCAAATGCGCAAAATGCGTCTTTGCGTCGGTGTTGATGAAGCTAGTCTCGACACCGATCTGCTTCCACTGATCAGCGATGGCCACGACGGTCGCCTTGTTGTTCTCCGTCATGTTGTAGCGGATCTCGATCTTGAGCGGCTTGCCCGGACCGAAACCCGCCTGCTTGAGCAAGTCCTTCGCCTTGGCCTCGCGATCGATCGGGGACACTGCCTTGTAATCGGCAAAGGCCGGCTCGCCGTAGTTGCCGATGCCGGGTGGCACGAACGAATAGCCTGGTTGCATCGTATTGCCCCAGATCTGCTCGGCCACGAATTCGCGATCGATCGCCATCGACAGCGCCTGACGCACACGGACATCGTTCAATGGCGCTTTCGAGGTGTTCACCGCGAGATAGTAGATGCCCAGGTACGGTGCCAGCTTTACCTGATCGCCAAACTTTGCTTTCAGCGCCTTCGTCTGGTCGGCCGGAATGTCGTCGTTGGAGTGCAGCTCACCGGCTTCGAAGCGGCGAACCGCGGCCGACGCATCCTTCGTGGGATAAAACATCACCACGTCGATCTTCACGTTCGCGGCATCGTAGAAGTTGCTGTTCTTCTCGACTTTGATATGGGCGCCAGGAGTCCACTCCTTCAGCACGTAGGCGCCATTCGACACCCAATTGGCGGGCTTCGTGAAATCTTGGCCGTGCTTCTCCACGCTGCCGGGATGCACGGGCAATCCCGTCTGATGTGTCAGGAGGTCGAGGAAGTACGGCGTCGGTTTCTCAAGCGTCAGTTCGAGCGTTCTATCGTCGACGGCCCTGGCGCCGAGCGTCGTGAGATCCTTTTCCTGCCCTTTGTTGATCTTCTCGGCATTGACGAGCGGATACAGCACCTTGGCGTACTTGGCGCCGGTCTCGGGATTCATGATGCGGCGATAGGAAAAGACGAAGTCCGATGCCTTCACCGGATCCCCGTTGGACCACTTCGCGTCGCGCAACTTGAAGGTATATGTCTTGCCGTCGGCGCTCATCGTCCAGCTGGACGCTATCCCGGGAATCAACTTGCCGTGGCCGTCGAGGATGACCAGGCCTTCGTACAGATCGCGCAGAACGTTCGCTTCATAAACGGTAGATGTCTTGTGAAGGTCGAGCGTTTCAGGATCGGCGGTGTTCCCGCGATGGAAAACGACCTGGGCAGAAGCCTGGGTTGCCGCGAACACAAGCATCATCGCACACAGCGACAATCGCTTGAGAGACAAGCGTGACGACATCAGCAATCCTCCATAAACAACCGCAACCGTCTCCCGGCGCGGAACCGTGCATTGCCCATTCAGGCACGCGATGGCAGACAACCTACCCCCGCACACAGTCCGATGACAACCGACCTCCGCCGCCATGGAGTGCGGAATCGCGCCTACGTCAGGTTGACGCCTTGCCGGCGGATGGTTTGGGAGTGGACCCGCTTCCAACTCGGGATAAAGTCCGAACGATCATGGAGGAAACGCGATGAACAAGCAAAAGGCCCGCAATCCCAAGACCATGCCAGTCGATGGCTTGCATCCGCTCGATCCCCTGAGCGAGGCAGAGATCACCCTTGCCTGCGAGCTGCTCAAGACGCAGAAGAGGCTCTCTCCTTCCACACGCTTTGCGTTTGTTCAACTCGAAGAACCGCCGAAGGCGGACGTCTTGGCTTGGGAGCCCGGAAAGCCTTTGATGCGGCGCGCCGCAACGACGGTCTTCGACACTAAGACCGGGGCCACGCACATCGGCATAGTCGACCTCGAGAAGAAGAAGGTCGTCTCTTGGATCGAGCATCCGTCGAAGGAGTTTCCTTACGGCCAGCCTCCGGTCATAATTGAAGAGTTTTTCAAGGTCGGCGAGATCGTGAAAAAGGACGCCAACTGGCGGAAAGCCGTCAAGCGGCGCGGCTTGACTGACGCGGACATCGATCTGGTCCAGGTCGATCCATTTTCGGCCGGCTACTTCGACAGGGAAGTGGAAAAAGGCCGCCGGCTCGTTTCGGCTGTCAGCTACTATCGAGCTGGCCCGAAGGACAACGGCTACGCGCACCCGATCGAAGGCGTAGTCGCCCTGGTCGACCTCATCGAGGAAAAGGTCGTCCAGCTCGTCGACGACCCGGAAGTCATCCCCATCCCCAAGAAGAAA
The DNA here is from genome assembly GCA_964389095.1 of uncultured Hyphomicrobiaceae bacterium. Classification (GTDB taxonomy): domain Bacteria; phylum Pseudomonadota; class Alphaproteobacteria; order Rhizobiales; family Hyphomicrobiaceae; genus JABFRJ01. Next base: position 2,363 of record CAYMEB010000195.1, on the reverse strand, counting down.
AGAAACTACCACCGAGAGGATCTGCCGCCGCCGCGCGCTTCACTGAAGCCGCTGGACATCGTGCAGAGCCAGGGTCCCAGTTTCAAGGTCGACGGCTGGAAGGTCGAATGGGAAAATTGGTCGTTCCGGGTCGGCTTCTCGGCCCGTGAGGGTCTCGTCCTCAACATGCTCTCGATCAAGGACAAGGGTAGAGAGCGCCCGATCATCTATCGGGCCAGCCTGACCGAGATGGTGGTCCCCTACTCGGATCCGACGACGAACAATTTCTGGAAGAACGCCTTCGACGCCGGAGAGTACGGACTGGGCAAGCTCGCCAACTCTCTGGAACTCGGCTGCGATTGTCTGGGCCAGATTCATTACTTCGACGTGCCTGTAGCCGACGACAACGGCGTACCGGCAATGATGAAGAATGCGATCTGCATGCACGAGGAGGACTACGGCATCCTCTGGAAGCACTACGAGTTCCGCACGGAGACCTATGAGGTCCGCCGCTCGCGGCGCCTCGTGATCTCGTTTTTCGCAACCGTTGGAAACTACGACTACGGCTTCTTCTGGTACCTCTACCAGGACGGAACAATCCAACTCGAGGCCAAGCTCACCGGCATCATCCAGACGTCTGCGGTCGCGCCCGGGAAGCCCTATCCCTGGGGAGGCATGGTCAGTGAAGGGTTGGCGGGACCGACCCACCAGCACATATTCAATGTGCGCATGCACATGATGGTCGACGGCGAGAAGAACTCGGTCACCGAACACGAGTTCGTTCCACGCCCTTGGGGCCGGGACAATCCGTACGGCAACGTTTTCGACACCACGTCCCGAGTGCTCTCGCGCGAATTGGACGCGGCACGAGAAGCAGACGGCCGCACCGGGCGCTACTGGAAGATCATCAACCCGAGCGCCAAGAACGGCGTAGGAAACCCCACCGGTTACAAACTCGTCGTTCAGCCGACCCCCCTGATGCTGGCTCAAGAAGGTTCCTCGGTGCGCAAGCGCGGCGCCTTTGGGACCAAGCACCTGTGGGTGACGAAGTATGATCCGGCCGAGCGCTATGCCTCCGGCACCTTCCCGAACCAGCATGCCGGCGGGGAGGGGCTGCCGAAGTTCGTCGCAAAGAATCGCAACATAGAGAACGAAGACATCGTCGTGTGGCACACCTTCGCCCACACCCACGTCTGCAAGCCGGAAGATTTCCCTATCATGGCGGTCGAGTATGCCGGCTTCATGTTGAAGCCCAACGGCTTCTTCGACGGGAACCCGGCCATGGACCTTCCCCCCGACAAGAACTCGGCGAGCAAGGATGGCCGAAGCGACGATTCCTGCTGCAGTTGACTGCAATGCCTCCATGGCGCATTGACCTCGCGCCTTGGAGGCTACTGCCATGCAGACCAACGACATCGCTGCCAAGCTGGGGGCGGTACGCACAAAGATTGCCGCGGCGGCAACCGCAGCGGGGCGTACACCTTCGTCCGTAACCCTGATCGCCGTAACGAAGACCTTCGGCGAGGCTGACATCCTACCTGCCATTGCGGCAGGGCAGCGCGCGTTTGGTGAAAATCGCGTACAGGAGGCCAAGTCGAAGTGGCCGGCGTTGTGTGCGCATTGCCCCGACATCGAACTGCACTTGATTGGGCCTCTGCAGTCCAACAAGGCACGCGAAGCGGTTTCGCTGTTCGACTGCATCCACACCATCGATCGCCCCAAGATTGCTCGAGCGATCGCAGAGGAACAACTGCGCGCAGGAAGACGTTTGAAGCTTTTCGTCCAGGTGAACACCGGGGAGGAACCCCAGAAGGCCGGGGTCTCACCCGCCGATACTGCCGGCTTCGTGGGCTTCTGCCGCAACGACCTCGGACTGGATGTTGCCGGCCTGATGTGCATCCCACCGGTGGACGACATGCCCGCAGTTCACTTCGCCTTCTTGGCGAAACTAGCCAATGAATTAGGTTTGCAGGCTCTGTCCATGGGGATGAGCGGCGACTACGAAACCGCGGTCAATCTCGGGGCAACTCATGTTCGCGTCGGCAGTGCAATCTTCGGCACTCGATGATCTTGCGCCGCATGGCTCGAAAGCTCGCCGACCAACCGGCGTAACGACTTAACCAAGACACTCAGTGGGTCAAGCGCCCCGCCGTGGGGCCGCACCCCGCCCCCCCGATCCGGCGAAGGAAAACATCGTATCCTTGTGAACTGGCACGCCCTCTGCAGCACCGCGAGCAGGCATCTGATCCGTGGGTGGTTGCAATGGGACGTGGCACGACACCGAGAATGGCGAGTGGAGTAAGGCTCTCCCGCTACGTGGTTGCGACTACGATCGTAAGCGTGAGCTTGCCACTACGGCTCTTTCCGCTTGACGGTTAGCGGCT
>CAYMEB010000194.1:0-9129 GCA_964389095.1 uncultured Hyphomicrobiaceae bacterium | reverse complement strand
GTGGCGGGCGGTGTAGCCGACATTGTCGAGGTCGTTGTGCTTGCCGCCGGCACGCACGCACTTCTGGGCCGTGACGGCGCGCTTGTAGGAGCGGCTCTCCTGGCCGGTGAAGATGTTCTTGAACTGGACCATCCCTGCGGTGGTGAACATCAAGGTCGGGTCATTCCGCGGGACGAGGGGGGAGGATGCGACGTGCTCGTGGCGGTTCTTGCGGAAGAACTCCAGGAAGGTCGTGCGGGTCTCGGTCAGTCCGGTCATGGGCGGTCTTTCGCGGTGTGGCGACACGAACGAGCCCGACCGGCCGCCGGTGATCGGCAGCGCGAGAGGGCGCGTCTTTGCGGGAGTTTCTAGCCGCCGCCGGACCGGGCTGTCCACAGCCGGGGCGCTGGCCTGTTTCGACGGTCCGGGCTGCCACCCACGCGTGGCGTGGCCGAGGAAATGAAAAGGCGCCCCGAGGAGGCCGGGGCGCCTTCGTATCACGATCCCAGGGCTTGATGCCCTGCGGCGCTGGTCGCGCGTGTCAGCGCTTGCCGCGGCCACCAGCCTTGCTGCGCGGGGTGTCCTCGATGTCCGGCAGCACGCCGTCTTCGTCTGGTCCTTCTTCGGCTTCCTTGGCCTCGTCACCTTCCGGCGCCGTGAGCATCAGCTTGTCGACGATGCCCGCGTTGGCGCGCACCGCGCGTTCGATTTCGGCCGCGACTTTCGGATGTTCCTTGAGGTAGGTCTTGGTGTTTTCCCGACCCTGGCCGATGCGCTCGCCCTTGAACGAGAACCAGGCACCCGACTTCTCTATGACACCCGCCTTGGAGCCGAGGTCGACCAGTTCCCCGGTCTTGGAGATGCCTTCGCCGTACATGATGTCGAACTCGACCTGCTTGAACGGCGGAGCGACCTTGTTCTTCACCACCTTCACGCGGGTCTGATTGCCGACCACTTCGTCCTGCGCCTTGATCTGCCCGATCCGGCGGATGTCGAGGCGGACCGAGGCGTAGAATTTGAGAGCGTTGCCGCCGGTCGTCGTCTCGGGATTTCCGAACATGATGCCGATTTTCATTCGGATCTGGTTGATGAAGACCACCATGCATCCCGACTTTGAAATCGATGCGGTCAGCTTGCGCAGTGCCTGGCTCATGAGGCGCGCCTGCAGGCCGGGGAGGGAGTCTCCCATCTCGCCTTCGAGTTCGGCCTTCGGCGTAAGGGCTGCGACCGAGTCGACGACCAGGACGTCGACGGCTCCGGATCGGACCAGAGTGTCGGCGATTTCGAGCGCCTGCTCGCCCGAGTCGGGCTGGGACAACAGCAGGTCCTCGACCTTGACGCCGAGCTTGCGCGCATAAACAGGGTCGAGCGCATGCTCCGCGTCGATGAACGCGCAGGTTCCACCCTTCTTTTGCGCCTCAGCCAGAAGTTGCAGAGAAAGTGTGGTCTTGCCCGAGGATTCCGGGCCGTAGATCTCCACGATCCGCCCTTTCGGCAAGCCGCCGATCCCGAGAGCGATGTCGAGCCCGAGCGAACCGGTCGATATGGCCTCGACATCGATCGATCGGTCGGACTGACCGAGCTTCATGATCGAGCCTTTGCCGAACTGTTTCTCGATGTGGGCGAGTGCCGCCTCGAGCGCCTTGTTCTTGTCCATGCCACCCCCTTCGACCACGCGAAGCTCCGGCGTCGCCATGTGATTCCCCTTATTTCATGAGTTTGAGACTCGAACAATGCATGGAATGTACCTTCAATGTTCCTTGGCGTCAAACAAAAAGAGAACAAAACGGGTATGCGGAAATGCAATGGGCCGCCCGGGATCTCCGGGCGACCCTTTCAATCGTATCGGTTCGGGTTTCTTCAGGCTGCCAGGCGCTCGAGCTTGGCGAGGAGGGCATCGGGGTCGAATGGCTTGTGCAGGATGCCCGTGCGCTCGATGTCCGAGAGGGGCTCCATGGCGTCTTTGAACTGGTCGCTGCAGGCCGTGATCATCACGGTCGGGATGGATAGGGATCGGTCCTTGAGGGTGGTGTAGACTTCGATCCCGTTCACGAGCGGCATGTTGATGTCGAGGATCAGGACCTCGACCCCGCCTTTCTCGACGCGCTCGATCGCGTCCTTGCCGTTCGCAACGAGCTCGCAACGTCTGCCCGAACTGGCGACGAGCTGTCGGAGCTGGGGGCCGAGGTCGGGGTCGTCCTCGGCGACGAGAACGACGCCTCCGGTCGTCAGCCCGTCGAGCGTGTCGATGACGGCGCGAGGGTTTTGTGGCCGTGCCACGAGTTCCACCGGAGCCTCTTCGGCGGTGGTCTTGAGGAGTTGCTCCACCGAGTGTCCGGTCATCATGTAGAGACGCACCTCGGGCCGCACGTCCTTCGCCTGGCGATAGCTTTCGGTGTCGAGGAAGCCGATGTTGTAGGCTCCTGCCTGCAGCAAGCGAACGGCGTCCTCGGGCGTGTAGGCGACCTGGACGGTGTGCCCATCGATGCGGAACAGATCGGCGAGGCTGTCGGCGCTGTCGTGGTGACTGTCGACGACGAGAATGTTCAGTTTCGCGGGCATGATCAGGCGACCTTCCGTGCAGTGACAGGGGTTTGTGCGGCTTCAGGAGCCCGTAAGGGGAAGCTTGCGGTCATAGTCGCGCCCAGACCGAGCGTGCTTTCGATTCTCAATCCGCCGCCGTGCTGCTCCAGGATGTTCTCCACCGCCGGAATGCCGAGGCCGACGCCGAACGACTTTGTGGTGAAGAGCGGCTCGCGGATCTTTCGGATGTTCTCCTCGGAGATGCCGGGGCCGTTGTCGGCCACTTTGATCTCGATCATGTCGCCGCGCAGGCGGGTGCGGACCCGGATGCACGGGTTTTCGGTGACGCGCATGCTGGGATCGTTTCCTTTGCCCACCATCGCCTCGGCGGCGTTCGACAGCAGGTTGATGAGCACGCGGCGCATTCGGCCGGTGTCGAACATGGTCGCGATCTGACCGACGGTGGGTTCGCAGATGAGACGCACCTCCTGCGGGATGCCTTTGCGCTCTTCGGCGACGACGCCTTCCACCCACTCGTCCACATTCTGGGCGGAAAGGCTCAATGCCTTGGAGCGGGTGAAGTCGAGCAGTTCCGTGATGATCGCATCGCAACGCGCGATACCGTTGTTGATCCGCAGCATTTGACTCTCGATGCCGAGTGCCTTGTCCTTGGTCTTGCGGTCGATCAGGAAGGCCGCCGTCTTGACTGCGCCGAGCGGATTGCGGATTTCGTGGGCGACGGTAGCGGTCAGCTGGCCGAGCTGCGCGAGCTTGCTCTTCTTGGCCATTTCGGTCTCGAGGCGGTTCTTGTCCAAGGCCGCCTGTCGCAGCGTCGCGATCGCTTGAGCCATCTGGCCGATTTCGTCGTCGCGGCCGACGTAGGGAACCTCGATCTCGTAGTTGCCGTGCGTGAGCTGGTAGAGGTAGTCGAACGTCTCGATCACGGGGGCGGTCACGAAGCGGCGGAGCATGATGATCGCCGTCACGACGAGGCCAAGCAGGATGAGTGCTGTGCCGGCCACCAGGGCGGTGAGCACGCGGGACTGCGATGCCGAGGCCGTTTCGAGGCCTCCGGTGAAATCCTGTGTCCGGGTGACTGCCTGCTCGATGATGTGGCGGTGGCCGAGGAAGTTCGCGGTCATGCGGTCGAACGACTGAGCGGCGGCCGCTGTGTCGCGGCGCTCGATCGCGGGGATGAATCCGTTGTCCATTTCCCACCACAGGTATTGGACCTGGCTGTCGGACTCTTCGGTCACCATGCGCTTCATGTCCGCTGTGATCTGGCGGGAGTCGCGCCAGGCGCTCATGCGTTCTTCGTAGGTCTCGCGCAGCTTGGCGATGCGGTCGGTGAACTCACGCAGACGGTCGGGCTGCTCTTTCAGGGCCATCGCCGCCAGATATGCCTCGATGATGTAGGCCGGCGGCGGCAGGATGTCGGCGAGGAGATCCTTGCCGCTGGCGATCCGCACATAATTGGGTCCGCCGATGCGCAGCTGTTCGATGGTGTAGGCGTTAATCCCGATGGAGCCGACGAGCGCGGCGAAGACCGAGATGCCGAAGGCGACGAGACCGCGTGCGATCGTGAAGCGCTCGACCAGGGCCGCGCCAACGGCGGCGAGCATGATCAGGGCGGACGCGAGACCTATGAGTGCAGCCAGTGAGGTCTGATCGATGTAGAACTCGGAGCCGGCGAGGGATGCATCGGGGGCATAGGTTGCGGCCGTCATCGCAGTGAAATGCATCGCGCCGATCGCAAGGGTCATCAGTGCGGGGGCGACAATCAGCGCGAGTTTCTTCTGGAGCAATGTGAGGGCGACGCCGGAGAGGCCGCCGAGCAATGCGCCGGCGACGATCGAGCCGGCTACGAGCTGGCTATCCCAGATCACGCGACCGCCGAAATCGACCGCCATCATGCCTGTGAAGTGCATAGCCGCGATCGACACACCGACAATCGCGCCTCCATCCAAGCCGAGCGTGACGTTCCGCGAGATCATCATCCGCAGGCCGATGCTCGAACCTGCGACGATGATCACGAGGGAAGCGATCGTCATCAGCAGGTCGTAACGGACGGGCAATCCCGCATCATAGGCCAGCATGGAGATGAAGTGCGTCGACCAGATGCCTGCGGCAGACGATACCGCTGCGAGGATGAACAAGGTCCGGTTGCGCTTTGCAGATGTGCCGGTGGGGCGCGACAGGATCCAGAAAGTTGACCACATCGAGAGGATGCAGACGATGGCTGCGAGCGACACGAGGGTCAGATTGTGCTGGTCGGTGATGCAGGCAAGGACGCGAGACATGCCAATCTCCAGTAGAGGCGTCCTTGAGGCGTAAGTCAGGCGAGTTCAAAAACAGCTAAGGGATCGGCTCTTCTGGAACCTCCGTTCAACGTGTTTAATGGATTGCGAACAGATCGACTTTTCTCGCAAACGAGGCGTCAACCAGGGCGGCTGCTCGTGTGCTCCGCGGTGAGACGGGGATTTGCCCGCTGTTTACCGGTTCTGCCCACTGAAATTTAGCGATCTTCCTTCACTGTGTCTCGCAGGACCATGGGATCCTGTTTCCTTCACGCAGCGGAGCGCGGCATGTCCAAGCCACTGAAGATCCTTGTTCTGGACGATCACGTGGACGTCGCAGCAAGTCTCGGCGAAATCCTCGAGCTGGACGGTCACGAGGTGACGCTGGTTCACAATGGTCCCAGCGCGATTGCAGCGTTCACGGGCAGCGGCTTCGACCTCGGGCTGTTCGACGTGAAGATGCCGGGCATGAACGACGTGGACAGTTTTCTGGAGATCCGCAAGGTCAAGCCGGACGCGAACGTCGTGATGATGTCTGGCTATGCCGATGACGGCGTCATCGAAAAGGCGCTGCAGAACGGTGCGCGCGGACTTCTGCGCAAGTCCTTCGAGGTGGATGAGCTGATGGCAAAGGTGTCCGAGTTCACCAAAGCGGCATGAGCCGACGCGGCCGGTCATCACGCCGTATCAGAAAACACAAGTCACGAGTACCCCGATGATGAACTTGTTCCAGAGCAGCGCGATCGCCCGCCAGGCCGCAGAGATTGCGGCTTCGCGCGATCTGACGCGTCGGATCACCGACATCCCGTCCGGCAAACTCGGCGAGATCGCCGTCAGCATCAACGCGATCCTCGCCGAGGCGGAAAGCCGCGACCGCGAACTGCGGGCAAAGGTAGATGAGCTGGTCGATGCCCGCGACGACGCGCAAACGGCGAACCAGCTGCTGCGCCGGCTGAAGAACGAGTTGAAGGCGCGCTCGATAGAGCGCGACACGGCGCTGCGCCGCGCGGAAGCTGCCACCGAAGCGAAGTCGCAGTTTCTGGCCAACATGAGCCACGAGATCCGAACGCCTCTGCATGGCATTCTCGGCATTGCCGACGTCCTCTCGAAGACACCCCTTGAAGCGCGGCAACTGTCGCTCGTCGGCACGATGATCCGCTCCGGCCGCGGCTTGCTGAGGATCATCAACGCCGTGCTCGACTACTCCAAGATCGAGTCGGGGCAGTTCGATCTCAATCCGCGGCCGTTCAGCCTTCGGGTCTGTGTCGATGATTTGGTGCACGAGCTGTCGTCACGCTTCGAGAAGAAGGGGCTCGAACTCGTCACGCGCGTCGAGGAGGCGCTGCCGGACCTGGTGATCGGCGACGGCGGGCGGCTGAAGCAGGTTCTGACGAACCTCCTGGAGAATGGCGTCAAGTATACCGATGACGGGTACGTCCTGCTCGACATTGCCGGCACGCCGGCGGGGAATACCGCCGATCTGGTCATCTCGGTCCAGGACACGGGCGTGGGCATCCCCAAGGACAAGCTCCGATCGGTCTTCGAGAAGTTCAACCAGGTCGACAATTCCTCGACGCGGCGCCACGAGGGCGTCGGGCTCGGGCTGGCGATTTGCCGGATGCTCGTGGAGAAGATGGACGGTCGGATCGAGGTGTCGAGCGAGCTCGGCCACGGTTCAACGTTTACGGTGTCGATGTCGCTGCCCGTGCACGAGGCCGGTCCTGCTGCGCTGCCATCGTCTGGTCGTCCGCATCGCGCTGTGGAGATTTCCCACCCCAGCCAGTCTTCTGCGGATGCGAACATCGTCGCGATCAAGGGCGGACGCTTCGAGCGCGCCCGGGTTCTGCTGGTCGAGGACAACATCGTCAATCAGGAAGTGGCGAAGGAGTATCTGAGCGAACTGGGCTGTGCGGTGAGCGTCGCTGCGAACGGCAGGGAGGCCATTGCTGCTTTCGGCAGCGAGCGCTTCGACCTCATCTTCATGGACTGCCTCAAGCCTGAAAAGGATGGGTTCCAGGCAACCCGGCAGATCCGGGAGACCGAGCAGCGAAACAGCATGGCCCCGACACCGATCGTCGCTCTGACTGCAAATGCCTACGACAGCGATCGCAACAATTGCCTGGCTGCCGGCATGAGCGATTTCCTGGGAAAGCCTTTCAACTTCCAGCAACTCGAGGCGATGCTGCGGAAATGGTTCCCGCGCGAGGATCAACAGCCGCAGGCGCGGGCCGGCTGAGGCGGGCTGTCACGCGACGGCCGCAATCCGCGAGCAAGACGCGAAGGCGCCGCCACCGGTGGGTGACGGCGCCTTCTGTTTTCATGTCTGTTCGCAGGGAGGCGGGGCGTGCAGAGGCGATTTGTCGTGCGACAGGATCGGCAGGCTGCTGCACCGCGCTGGCCACTCCTGCACCGCTTCGCACAGCGGGAGGCGACCTTCGCCCGCCGGTTCACGCGCCGGGGCCGAACGGCGCACTTCATCTACGAGTTCGTCCGGTTCGGGGTGAAGCAGGCCTGGTCTTGCCTGTTCGCCGGACTGATGCTGGCGCTGCTGATGGCGACGTATTTCTTCTACCCGCGCTCGATGGGCCTGGCGCGCTATGACTTCCTGACGCTCGCGGCGCTTTCCATACAGGCTGTGATGATCGTCACGCGCCTCGAGACGACGAAGGAGGCGCGTGTGATCGCAGTCTTTCACGTGGTCGGCACCGTGATGGAAATCTTCAAGACGGCCGTGGGGTCGTGGATCTATCCCGAGGCGAGCGTATTGCGGATTGGCGGCGTGCCGCTGTTTACCGGGTTCATGTATGCGGCGGTGGGCAGCTACATCGCGCGCTGCTGGCGCGTGTTCGATTTTCGCTTCACGCATCATCCGCCGTTGTGGGCACTCGCGCTGCTGTCTGCGGCGATCTACGTGAATTTCTGCACGCACCACTATCTTCAGGACGTGCGCGCCTTGCTTTTCTTGGCCGCCATCGTTCTTTTTGCGCGGACGACGGTCCATTACCGCATCTGGCGTGTCCACAGGAGAATGCCGCTGTTGCTGGGATTGGTCCTCGTGGCGCTGTTCATCTGGCTCGCCGAGAACATCGGCACCTTCACGGCAGCGTGGATCTATCCGGCGCAGCGCGCGGGCTGGAACATGGTGGCGCTGCCGAAGCTGGGGAGCTGGTTCCTGCTCATGCTGCTGAGCTACACGCTGGTCGCTTGGGTCGCCGGGGTGCCGGAGCCGGCGGTCACACGGCCGTCATGGCGACGGTTCCGACCCGTTCGATCTCGAACGTGAACGTCTGTCCGATCTCGATAGGCAGAGTGGGTATGACGCTGCCTGTAATCACCACCATGCCGGCTCTGAGTGGCCGGCGGCGCTTCACGGCGAGATTTGCAATCCAGGCGAGCGCTCCGAGCGGATCGTCGGTTCGGCCGGTGCGATCGGCAGCGCCGTCGCTGCGTAGCGTCCCCTCGAGTCCGTTCCAGTCCCCGCTCGGCGGCGCAACCTCACGGCCGATGACGATGCCTCCATTCCAGGCGTTGTCGGCGATCAGCGTCGTTGCCTTGGTTTCCTTGTAGACCGCGTTGCGGTCCTCGATCAGCTCGAAGGCGGCCATCACACCGCTCGCTGCAGCGGCGACCTGCTGGCGCGTGTAGGGTGTGCCGGTGTCCGGCAGATCGCGTCCGATGCGGACCGCGAGTTCGCACTCCACCACGAGGTGCATCAGAGATGCCTTCGAAACCCTGGCCGGGGAGGGATGTATGCGATCGCGGTAGATCATTCCGCCGCAGGGATGATCGATGCCCATGAGCTCCTGCATGACCTTGGTCGTGGTTGCGATCTTCAGTCCGGCAACGGGGCCGTACTTGGGGGCCCAAAGATCGACCAGGGCCTCCTGTGCCGCATAGGCGTCATCTATGGAGGGCGGGGTGAGAGGGCCGGCGAGGTTTTCGAACCGCTTGCGGGCAGCGTGAGCTGCAGCGATTTCGCGGGCGGCGGCCTTCGGGTCGAAAGACATAGGCTCTCTCATGTGCGGTTGGTCACCGCACATGGTGATCGCACTGCGCGCCGCGCGCAAGATGCCGAGTTCTTTCGGAGCGCCATGGGTTCATCTGGCTCTCACGGGCGGCGGCGTGCAGGCCTCAGCTCGCGAGGTCCCGAGCCGCCCAGGTCGCGGCGTGCCTGCCGACCAGTGGCGTCAAAGACGAGATTCCCTCGTTGGCGCAGACGTCCGCGAGGTGGCCCTTGATGCGGCCGATCAAGCCCATGCCTTCGTAGACGAGACCAGTGTAGAGCTGGATCAGGGTGGCGCCGGCTTCGATCTTGGCGAGCGCTGCGGCC
>CAYMEB010000193.1:0-9184 GCA_964389095.1 uncultured Hyphomicrobiaceae bacterium | reverse complement strand
AGGGCGTGCTGCGAGGGCTGCACTACCAGCTGCCGCCGAAGGCGCAGGGCAAGCTCGTGCGCGTAGTGCGAGGTGCGGTGTTCGATGTGGCGGTGGACATCCGGCGTGACTCGCCGACCTTCGGCAAGTGGGTCAGCGCCGAGTTGAGCGAGGAGAATCGGGCGCAGCTATGGATCCCGGATGGATTCGCGCACGGGTTCGTGGCGCTGCGCGATGGGGTAGATTTCTTGTACAAAGCCACGGCGCTGTACGAGCCAAGCCTGGATCGTGGGATCGCCTGGAACGACCCTTGCCTCGCAATTAAGTGGCCTATCGGTAATGTAATTGTCTCGGTTAAGGATCAGGCATTGCCGCCATTCACGAAGGAGTTGGCCCCATGAAGGCGGTGATTCTCGCTGGAGGAATGGGCACGCGAATTTCTGAGGAGAGTCACCTGCGGCCAAAGCCCATGATCGAGATCGGCGGACGCCCGATCCTGTGGCACATTCTCAAGATTTACGCTCATCACGGAATCAACGACTTCATAATCTGTTGCGGCTACAAGGGATACGTGATTAAGGAGTACTTCGCGAATTACGCCCTTCATGCATCCGATGTCACCTTCGATCTCCGCTCTGATGAAGTGACGATTCATCAGCGATCAGTCGAACCATGGCGCGTGACACTCGTCGATACGGGTGAGCGAACGATGACGGGTGGGCGCCTTCGCCGAGTCGCCCCCTATCTCCAAGGCGAAGATTCCTTTTGCTTCACCTACGGCGACGGCGTGGCAGACGTCGACATTGCCCGGTCGATCGACTTCCATCGTGCACACGGCAAACTGGCGACCCTTACGGCGGCATGTGCGCCAGCGCGCTTTGGGGCTCTTGAGATGACTGCAGATCACCGAATCACTGCATTCCGAGAAAAACCCATTGGCGAGAGCGGGTTGGTGAATGCGGGTTTCTTTGTTCTCTCACAAGGCGTTCTCGATCTTCCAAGCGGTGACGAGAGCATCTGGGAGCGCGAGCCCCTTGAGACTCTTGCGGCGACGGATCAGCTCAGGGCATTTCGGCATGACGGATTTTGGCAGCCCATGGATACGGTGCGTGATCGGCAGGCACTCGAGGAACTTTGGGCCTCCGGTCATGCGCCATGGAGAATTTGGCGATGAATTCGGACTTCTGGAATCGTCGCAGAGTCTTGATCACCGGGCACACGGGTTTTAAGGGATCATGGCTGAGTCTGTGGCTGCAAAGTCTCGGCGCTTATGTCACCGGGATCGCTAAGCGGCCTGACGGGGATCGGTCTCTGTTCGAGCAGGGTAGGGTCTCGGCTGGTATGCGATCTGAATTTGTCGATATCGATGACTTTGAGCGAGTCCGTGCAGTGATGGCGGACGCGCGTCCAGAAATCATCTTCCATCTCGCCGCGCAGTCACTTGTGAGGCAGTCCTATCGAGATCCGATCGAGACCTATCGCACTAACGTATTGGGAACCGTTCATCTGCTCGAGGCTGCTCGACCACTGCCTGACGTTCGAGCGATTCTGGCTGTTACGAGCGACAAGTGTTACGAGAATCTCGAGTGGGACTGGGGATATCGCGAGGCGGATCGTCTCGGCGGATTTGATCCGTACAGCAATAGCAAGGCATGCGCCGAACTGGTCGTTGCCGCCATGCGAAATTCCTTCTTCAGTGAGGCGTCTGGACGAAGCATTGGTCTTGCGACTGCGCGTGCTGGAAACGTCATTGGCGGCGGTGACTGGTCGGTGGATCGGCTCGTACCGGATCTTGTGCGTGGATTCGCGTCGGGGACTCCAGTGGCGATTCGTCGACCAGATGCCCTACGACCGTGGCAGCATGTGCTCGACGCGCTGTCGGGCTACCTGAGCCTTGCGGAGATGTTGGTTGGACAGCCCAAAGCATTTTCGGAAGCTTGGAACTTTGGTCCAGCGGAGGGCGATGTGCGCAGTGTTCGTTGGGTTGCAGATCGTGCTGTGGAGGTTTGGGGCGGCAACGCCTCCTGGCGCGATGACTCAAACGAGCCGGGGCCGCACGAGGCCCGACTTCTCAAGTTGGATTCGTCGAAGGCGCGTGCAAGGCTTGGATGGAACCCAGTCTGGGATTTACATCGTACGATTCGAGAAACGATCAACTGGTATTCCGCGTGCGCAAAGGGCGACGATATGCATCGACGGAGCTTGGCACAGATCGAGGAGTATTCACGGTGCAAGTGACTCGTGGAGAATCATCGCGGTCGGAACTGAAGGACGGACTGCGAGCCGAGATCCAGCGGTTGGTTCGGCAGTACACCGAAATTGAGTTTGCTCCTCGAGAATTCGTCGCAGGAGAGACTGCGGTACCGCCGGCAGGAAAGTTGCTCGGCTCTGAAGAGGTCCAAAACATGGTGGATGCTGCGCTTGACGGCTGGCTCACCACCGGTCGCTTCAATGCGGAATTCGAGCGTCGACTTGCGCGCTTCTTCGGAATTCGGAGTGCGATGACCGTCAATTCAGGGTCCTCCGCGAATCTTGTCGCATTCGCGACGCTTACCTCACCCAAGCTCGGGGAACGAGCGATCCGGCCCGGTGATGAGGTCATTGCGGTAGCCGCAGGCTTCCCCACCACGGTCAATCCCATTATTCAGTACGGTGCCGTCCCCGTCTTCGTGGATGTGCGCCCGGACACCTACAACGTCGACATCGGCGCTCTTCAGCGCGCCATCACGCCGAAGACCAAGGCGATCATGCTCGCACACACGCTTGGCAATCCGTTCGATCTCGGTAGTGTTGTGGAACTCGTGCAAAAACATGGGCTGTGGCTGATTGAGGATTGCTGCGATGCGCTTGGTTCGCGCTTCGAAGGCCGCCTCGTTGGAACGTTCGGGCACCTCGCCACTCTCAGCTTCTATCCCGCACACCACATAACGATGGGTGAGGGGGGGGCGGTTCTCACGGACGATCCGAAGTTGCGGCGAATTGCCGAATCATTCCGAGACTGGGGCCGTGACTGTTTCTGCGATCCCGGCTGCGACAACACATGTGGAAAGCGTTACGGATGGAAGTTGGGAAGTCTGCCTGAAGGCTACGACCACAAGTACATCTACTCGCATGTCGGATACAACCTCAAGATCACGGACATGCAGGCTGCGTGTGGGTTGGCTCAGTTGAGCCGAGTTGAGGATTTTATTGCGGCGCGAAAGCGGAATTTTGCGACTTTGCTGCGCTTGCTTGAGCCGTGCGCGCCGATGCTGCAGCTTCCAAAGGCAACCGCCGGCACAGACCCATCGTGGTTCGGCTTTCCGATCACGGTAACGGAGTCGGCGCCGAAGAGTCGGCTTGAGATCATCCGTGATCTCGAAGCCCAGAAGATTGGGACTCGACTGCTCTTTGCGGGCAATCTGATTCGTCAACCAAGCATGGCGGGGCAGCGATATCGTGTATCCGAGAGTTTGGATTTCACGGACCGAATCATGGAGCGAACGTTTTGGATCGGCGTGCAGCCGGCACTAGACGAGAATGCGTTGCGACATGTCGCGCGGGTGCTGAAGTCCTCGCTTGGGATGAGCTTCTAGCCGTGATCTGAAGCAGCTCGCTGGGCGCGAGCGATCTGCACAATTGTCTGGCCGACGGAGTACCGAGGGGTCCACGCGGGCAGTGCTTCTGGAACGCGTGGAGGCCGCATTATTTCGCGTGGTCGATACGGCAGGGCTCCCCAATTCACAATTGGGAGGCCGCCTGTTTCGCGCTGATATCCCTGAACGATCTCACGAAGTGTCCACTCCTCGTGATGCCGAATTGCGTAACACTGTTCGGATTCGTCGGATCCGACGGCCACTCTGATCGCGTGAACCAGTCCTCGAGTCAAATCGTCGATATGGAGGAGATTCAATATTTGGTGCCCTGGAGACATGTCCAAGGCTTGGCGATTCATACGAGCTTGGTTGAGAGCATAGAAGAGCTTCCTGCGCGGATCCGTCGGCCCCGTACAGTCATAAAGTCGCAGAAACATGGCCGAGATGCTTCCAGAAACTGTGAAGTGTCGAAGCACTGTCTCAAAGGCTTGCTTTGTGGCCGCGTAGAGCCCCATTGGTTCGTAATCCTGATCGTTGGCGTGCTGCCACGCAGTCCCGGTGGAAACGAGATGGCGCACCTTAAATTGCGTCATGGCTTCGACAAGTTGAGTTCCGAAAGTGATGTTCGCTTGGATGAGATCCGCAATATCTGCACCTTGATGTGATGCGAGAAAGTGACTCGCCAGGTGCACGACGCACCGTGGCCGGATGTGGTCGATGGCAGTTTGGATCGAGGCGTATGACCCGTCGTAAAGATGCTGTTTGGCGCCGGGAAGGGCTGGCAGACTGCGTCGCGAAAGAAGATGAACGTCCCATCCCGCGTGTGGCAGTTCCGCAATTAGGCTGCCACCAACGAATCCAGTACCACCAGTGACCAGAATTGAACCGCTTTGTCGCATCATGAGGTAGGCAGATATTTGAATGGCGAGCAGAATTGTGACAACGCCGGCAACGATGCGTCGCGGGCTGAGATGATTGGTTCACCGATCTTCCAATCGAACCCAAACGAGTTCCACCGCACTCCGGTGTCGAAGTCGGGCGCGTGGTCCGAACTTACTGCATAGAGCAAGGTCGCGACTGGCCCTATGTTCAAGAACCCGTGAGCGACTCCTGGTGGAATATAGATCCATGTCGGAGCTTCCGCGTCGAGTCGAAATTCTTCGGCGATGCCAAAGCTTGGCGACCCGATGCGAAGATCGACCACGACATCCCGCACGACGCCTCGGACGCAGGTGACGAACTTCCCATGTTCGTGCGGGGGGAGCTGAAGATGCATTCCTCGGATTGTTCGTCCGACACTGTGCGAGTAGTAGATTTCTCGAATCTGCTGGCCTGTTGGCAGGAGCGTGAGCGCATGGCGATCGATCCACTTCCCGAAAGATCCTCGATTATCGTGCGATAGTGATATCGGGATCTGAAGCACGCCAGGCGTTCGAATAAGTTCCTGCGTCATTTCGCGCTGTTCGCTCGGACCGGGCATTAGGCCATCGTATCGCGACCTAAGTTCCCTCCGTTAGAAGTGCGAAGTATTCTCTGTCGCATGAACGACCACCCGGAGGTAAGCGTGCTGATTCCGACCTGGAATTGTGCGCGTTTTCTGCCAGAAGCAATCCAGTCGGTCCGTCGGCAGCAAGACGTGTCCTTTGAGGTGGTGATCGTCGACAACGCTTCAGAGGATGAAACTGAAGCTCTGTGTCGACAATTTGTTTCGGCGGACAGTCGTGTCAGGTATTTTCGAAATCCGAGCAACATTGGAATGGCACCGAACTGGAACCGCTGTCTCAGCCTTGCGGGGAGCGACCTGGTGAAGTGTCTGATGGCCGATGATTTGCTTCTTGGGACACACGCGCTGGCACGACAGATTGAGTGCTTCCGGAAGAGTCCCGGTGTCGTGCTTTCGACCAGCTCGCGACGCTTGATCAATGATCGTGGTGAGGGCATCGGCGATCTTTGCCCGCTTGGCGGGGTCGACTTTGTCCAAAGTGGCCCCGGCCTGATCTCCCGGCTCTTTGACCAGGATGCTCCCGAGACTAATCCGATTGGCGAGCCGAGCGCGGTGCTGTTCCGGAAGTCGGTAGGTCGCGGGGCCTTTGATACTTCGTTTCGGCAGTTGGTGGATCTTGAGATGTGGCTCAACATTCTGCAGGCAGGCCAAATCGCTTACATCGCCGATCCGCTCTGTGGATTCCGCCAGCATGATGAGCAGCAAACACGGCGAATCGTCAATACCGATCTACATGAGCGCGAGGAGGTTCGATTGTGTCGCTCTTATGCGACACCTAAACATTTGCGTCGGAGTTTGCTTCAGAGATGCAATCGGTTTTCGCGTTCGCGCCCCAGCGAGTGCAGCGCGATCGTGGCGGAGCTGCGTCAGGAGCTGAGAATGTTTGCTTTGCGGGAAAGGTGGGCGCGATCATTCTGCAGGTTATTCCACAAGCTAGGTTTCGGTTCGTGATGTTGCAGTGAGAATGGCGGGACGTCCATCGATTTGACTCCTTCATGCACTGATCACGCAAGAGGGCGGTAGATGCCAAGGCTTTCAATACTGATTCCGACTTACAACTATGCGCACTTCATCGCTGAGGCGTTGGAGTCGATCTGGCAACAGTCGTACTCCGACTTTGAAGTAATTGTGATCGATGATGCCTCCACTGACCAAACCGAGAGCGTCTGTGTTCCGTTTGTTAAGGCGGATCCTCGGATCCGGTTCCTCCGGAACGATCGGAATCTTGGGATGGTTCCGAACTGGAATAAATGTTTGGAGTGTGCTCGGGGAGAGTATGTAAAAGTTTTGCTTGCCGACGATCGCTTGAATGGCAGCGAATCGCTGGCGCTTCAAGTGGGTGCACTGGAGGCGGATGCGCGGATTTCGATTGTGACGTCGAGCCGGGCGATTATCGACGAAGATTCTGTGACCCGTGAATTGTGGGATCCCCTGGGCAGTCATGATCGTCGTGTTCGGCTTCGTGAAGTCGAAAGTCACATGCTTCAGAGCGTTGGATCTGGAATGAACCGGATCGGAGAGCCGTCTGCGGTGATGTTTCGACGGCGCAACGCGGGCGCGGGGTTCTCGGAATCTTTTCGGCAGCTGGTGGACTTTGAAATGTGGCTCAGGCAGATGCAGCACGGAGAGCTCTGGTACTTCAAGAATCCGCTTTGCGCATTCCGTCGGCATGGCAAACAGCAATCGGCCGTGAATTCTGCTGGAGCAGTTGGTGAACTTGAAGAACTCGCGATTGTTCGTTCGTATTTTGCATCGCGGCCTCGAGGCGAACGATGGATCGCTCGTGCCGAGGCCGTGGTGTGGCGACGATGGAGCGATTCTCAGAGCGCGATACTGCGGAGTGAAGCCGAAAGGATCCGTTCTCGATTTGGACCTGGACAACTTGCGGTGGCAAGAGTTCGTTATCGTGTCTCAAAGATTCGCCAGAATCTCGAGCGTGTCTTACGCGGCCGTTCGGCTCGAACCACGAGAGTTCTGCGATTCATCCTGCGCGTAATGGGCTCCGGGCACGGCTAGTTGCCTCGCGGGTTCTGACTTTATTCGATCGCGATGGCGGAGTTTGGAGTTGAATCAGGGAATTGTTGGTCGCCGCTGGCTGGCAGTTGTGTTTTGAAGGAAATCTGGCGTGCCAGATGCTTGCGCCGAGACGTCGCCTGAGTTAGATCCTTGGTGCTTGCGCTATCCGACGCCAAAGGCCTCCGTTGTGCTCCTAACTTTTAATCAGGTTGCGTTCGTAGAGGATTCGCTTTCGAGCTTACTTGCTCAGGACACTGGTGAATTGGAAATCATCGTCTCTGACGACTGCTCCAGCGACGGTACCTGGGAGCGCCTCCAGCAGGTGGCATCTTCCTACCGGGGCCCGAAGCGCCTGATCCTTCGCCGTAACGATTCGAATCTCGGGATCGTGGGCAACCTTCTTGCTGCTTCGCGGCACGCCTCTTCGGATCTGCTGTTCATCGCGCACGGCGACGACGTGTCCTTGCCGAACCGATGCAGCCGCTGTCTGGAATTCCGCCGGGCGCACGGGGACCGACACGATCTCGTCGCGGCAGACGCGTTCGACATGACGTTCGACGGACATGTGCTTGGTGTCAAGCAGGTCGATGACCTGAGTGCCTGGAATGCCCAGCGTTGGGCGTCCGAGCGTCCCTATGTGCTTGGCGCGGCACAGTTGATCACCCGACGGTTGCTCGAGTCGACCCCGCTCGATCCGAATCTTGCCTGTGAAGACCAGGTGCTTGGTTTCAGAGCGGTGATGCTCGGCTCCGGGATCCGGTTGCCTGAGCCACTGATTCGGCACCGTCGCGGTGGCCTGTCGCAGTCGCGCACGGGTAGCTCGGCTGCCAAGCGTCGCGCACTGCTTCGCTCGGCACGAGCGGCCCTGATCGAGTTCGAGCAGCTCTGGCGCGAAGCCGAGGAGGGGGGGTGCCTCGACAGCGTTCGCGCGGGATTCGAAGCACAGCAGCGGCTCGAGTCGTACATCGTCGACATGCTCGATGGGCAGCTCGGCATCGCCGCTCGCGTGCGGCGATGTCTGGCCGCGGGCATCCCTTGGAGCAAGCGCCTGCGGTTCCTGGCATGGTCCTTCCGCGGCGAGGCGGGGAGCGTTTCCGCTTGAGCGCCTCGCTCGTCAGTGTGATCGTTCCTGTCTGGAACGGCGAGCGGTTTCTGCGGGAATGTCTCGACTCGATCCTCGCTCAGCAGGGTGTGCACCTCGAGGTGGTGGTGTCCGACGACGGCTCGACCGATGCGTCCCCGCAGATCCTCGCGGAGTACGCGGCTCGTGATCCGCGCATTCGCGTGATCGACCGCGACGGCGATCGTGGGCTGGTGGGCAATTTCAACCGATGCCTTCGTGCCGCTCGGGGCACCTGGATCAAGCCGGTGTTCCAGGACGACCTGCTGATCGAGCGGGACGCCGTACAGCGCATGTTGCAGGTCGGGGAACGTGACCCGGCGACGGTGATGGTGGGATGCGGTTCGATCGTCATCGATGCCGAGGGACGAGAGCTTGAACACCGGAAGCACCTCGGCGCTTCATCCGGTGTCGACGGTCGCGCGGTGATCCTGAGGTGCCTCGAATGCGCTGAGAACCTGATCGGCGAGCCGTCGCTGGTGCTGTTCCGTGGCTCTGCTGCTGCGGGGGGGCTCGACGCGTGCTATCGCCAGCTCGTGGATCTTGAGCATCACTTCCGCGTGCTGGAGCAGGGCCGCTTCGCCAGCGTCGACGCTCCGCTTGCCGCGTTCCGGCGACACGAGGCCCAGCTCAGCGCGCTGCACCAGCGATCCGACGTCAGCATTCGTGAGAGCCGCATTCTCTTCAATGCATGGTGGGCGAAGGGTTGGTTACAGGATCGTGCCTCGCGCCAGTTGCTGTTCACGCAGATCCGGCGCCTCCGGCGATACCACGCAGCCGACTCGCGTGACGAACAGGCGGAATTGATCCGCCGCCTTGGGCGCGGCTGGTTTGCGTTGCTCTGGATGCGCAGACGGCTGCTCCGCGCCGTCGGTGCTCAGGCGTAGTGCTTCCCGAACCGATTCGCCACAAACGCCTCGAACCCGACATCCTCGTTCCGCACGAACCCGCTCTGCGCCAGCTTGCCCTCGCGCAGCAGGTCCAGCACCG
>CAYMEB010000192.1:0-9248 GCA_964389095.1 uncultured Hyphomicrobiaceae bacterium | reverse complement strand
TCGTCCTTCTTGAGCAGCGGATTGAAGGTGCCGACCTGCTCGATGTAGCGGCCGTCACGCGGCGAGGCGCCGTGTGCGACGACGATGTAGTAATAGGGGCGCTTCTTGGTGCCGCCGCGGCTCAGACGGATTTTCACGGACATGTCTTCTCTCCTGAGTGATGAGATGTTTCAGTTGGTTCTTTTCGGGGCCGGGTGGCGCCACACGGGGACGCTCCTGCCCTGAATTTCCGCCTCGCCATCGGGGCGCGCGCCGAGACGGCGCGCGACCTGCTGGGAGGGAACGTTTTCCGCTGCGATGTAGCTGACGAGCGTCGGCAGCCGCAGCACCGCAAAACCGAAATCGCGCGCACGCGCGGCGGCCTCCGTCGCCAGGCCCCTTCCGCGGAAGGACGCGCGCAGGCTCCAGCCCACTTCGATCTCGGGAAATTCGTCGGGACACCACAGGCCGCACCAGCCGGCGAAGTCTCCCGTATCTTTCGTCTCCAGCGCCCACACGCCGTAACCGCGCAGCGTCCAGTGGCCGGCGATCGCCGCCAGCCGGCGCCAGGTGTCCCGACGCGAGCAGACGCCGCCGACGAAACGCGCACTGTCCTCATCGGCGAAGAAGTCGGCCAGCGGTTCGATGTCTTCGGCACGCCAGCCGCGCAAGCGCAAGCGCGGGGTCTCGAGCACGGGCGTGAGAATTCCGTAGCTCATGCTGCCGCCCCTTTACTGACGGCTGCGGGCGGGAGGTGGCGGAACACGCCCATCGGCCGGCCGCGGAAGATCACGGTCCGGTCGAGACCCGCGCCGAGACGGCGCGCGACAGCGATCGACAGCGCATTCTCCATATCGATGCAGCTGGCGATCGTGCTGAACGCGAGATCTTCGTACGCATAGGTGCGCACGCGCGCGGCCGCCTCGGTGATGAAGCCGCGGCCCATGAACTTTCGCCGCAGCCCCCAGTTGATCTCGCGCTCCGGCCAGCCGTCGGGATCGTAGATCCCGCAGTACCCGGCGAGTTCGCCGCTCGCCTTGTCCTGCAGCGCGAAGCTGCCGTAGCCGCGCAGCGCCCAATGGCCCACATAGGTCGCCATCCGGCGCCACGCGTTGGTCTCGTCCATCTGTCCGCCGACGTAGCGCATCAGCTCGACATCCGCGCACATCTCTGCGAACGGCGCAGCATCGCCCTGGCGCCAGGCGCGCAGGACGAGGCGTTCCGTCTCGAGTGTGGGGATGGCGAGCATGAGTGTGCGTCAGCTCATGCGGTGAAGGGCGCAGATCTTGTTGCCCGAAGGATCCCGCAGATAGGCGAGATAGAGCTTGCCGGCCGCGCCTTCGCGAACGCCCGGAGGATCCTCGCAGGTCGTCCCGCCGTTGGCGATCCCGGCCGCATGCCAGGCATCGACGGCCTTGGAGTCGGCGGCGGCGAAGCCGATCGTGCTGCCGTTGGCGTGCGTCGCGGGCTTGCCGTCGATCGGCTTGGTGATGGCGAACACGCCGGTCTTGGTGCGCCAGAACACGCGACCCTTCGGATCGGTGAACCCCGCGGGGACGCCCAGCGGGGCGAGAATGGCGTCGTAGAACTTCTTGGACGCCGCGACATCGCTGGCGCCGATCATCACATGACTGAACACTGCAGTCCTCCCATCACTTCCCTGCCGGGCCGCACCATTGCGGCCGGCATTCTCGCTGTGGTCACTTCTTCTTCCCGCCGAAGGGCATGCCGAACGGACCCTTGGGGCCTCCCGGCAGGCCTGGCAGCGTCTTGCCGCCGGGCAGACCCGGCAGTCCTGCGCCGAGCCCGGGCAGGCGCGGATTAGCGGAAGGCTTCGCCTCGCCCGGCTTGGGCGTGCTGGCGATCGTGTCGCGTAGCTCCGCCGGCAACTGGGCGATCGCTTCCGGGCTGAGGTTGGCCAGCTCTTTCTGCATCGCCTCCAGCTCCGCCGGGCTCGGCCCGCCGCCCATGCCTGCCGGTCCGCCGAACCCCATCGCACCGGCCATTCTGGCCATCATGCCGGAGTTCTTGCGCATCATCTTCATCATGTCCGCCATGTCGCGGTGCATCTTCAGCAGCCGGTTCACATCTTCCGGCTTCGTGCCCGAGCCCGCAGCGATGCGCCGCTTGCGTTTGCCGTCGAGAACCTTCGGATTGCGCCGCTCGTGCGGTGTCATGGAGGAGATGATCGCGCGCTGGCGCTTGATCACGGAGTTGTCGATGTTGGCGCCGTCGATCTGCTTCTTGATCTTGCCGATGCCGGGAAGCATGCCCATCAGCGAGGACATGCCGCCGAGCTTCTCGACTTGGCCGAGCTGTTCGCGCATGTCGTCGAGGTCGAACACGCCCTTGCGCATCTTCTCGGCGATGACGCGCGCCTTGTCGGCGTCGATGGTCTGCGCGGCCTTCTCGACCAGGCCGACGATATCGCCCATGCCCAGGATGCGACCGGCGATGCGCTTGGGATCGAAGTCCTCCAGCGCATCCCATTTCTCGCCGACGCCGATGAGCTTGATCGGCTTGCCCGTAACGGCGCGCATCGAAAGTGCCGCGCCGCCACGGCCGTCGCCGTCGACGCGGGTGAGCACGATGCCTGTGACGCCGAGCCGGCCGTCGAAGGCTTTGGCGGTATTGACCGCGTCCTGGCCGGTCAGCGCGTCAGCGACGAGCAGGACCTCATGCGGCGAAGTCGCCGCCTTGACCTCGGCAACCTCCACCATCAGTTCCTCGTCGACCGTGGTGCGGCCGGCGGTATCGAGCATGACGACGTCGTAGGCCTGCAGGCGCGCAGCCTCCAGCGCGCGCCGTGCGATTTGAACCGGCGTCTGCCCCGCGACGATCGGGAGCACATCGACGCCGGCCTGGCCGCCGAGCACGCGAAGCTGCTCCATCGCCGCCGGGCGGCGCGTGTCGAGCGACGCCATCAGGACCTTCTTGCGGTCACGATTGGTCAGACGGTGGGCGATCTTCGCGGTTGTCGTGGTCTTGCCCGAGCCTTGCAGGCCGACCATCAGGATCGGCACAGGCGGCTGCGCTGCGAGGTCGATCGGTTGGGCGTCGGAGCCGAGCATCGCGACCAGCTCGTCATGGACGATCTTCACGACCATCTGGCCTGGCGTGACCGACTTCACGACCTCGCGGCCGACCGCCTTGGTCCGCACGCGATCGGTGAAGCTGCGCACGACGTCGAGAGCCACGTCAGCCTCGAGCAGGGCACGGCGCACCTCGCGCATCGCCTCCGCGACGTCGTCGTCGGTCAGCGCGCCTCGGCGCGTGAGCTTGTCGAGGACGCCGCTGAGACGATCTGCAAGTGACTGGAACATCGGATGCCTCCTGAGCCGGCCTCAGTCCGTCACGCGAAGATCGCTGTAGTCGACCATGACGTGCCGCGCGTAGGCCGGCCGCTCGGTCAGTCGGCGATAGTAGGCGTCGAGGTTGGCGAGGGCCGGCCGCTCGATGTCCATCGTATAGTAGCGATAGAGGCCGAAGCCGATGGCGAAGTCCGCCAGACCGAGCATCGGCCCGGTCATGTATGTCTTGCCGGAAAGTTGCCGGTCGACGACAGCGTACCGCTCGCTCAAGCGTTTCACCGCCGCCGCGATCGCCGGCTTGTCCTGCTTGGAAGGGGCCGTGCGGACGACGCCATAGAACACGGCGCTCCAATCCGGGCCGAGCGAGGTAATCGCCCAATCCATCCACATGTCGCTCGCGGCGCGCTCCGCCGGGTCGCTCGGCCAGAGCGAGCCGGCGCCGTAGCGAGCGGCAACGTAGCGCACGCAGGCGTTCGATTCCCACATCGTCAGGCTGCCGTCCTGGAGAGTTGGCACCAGCCGGTTCGGATTCATTGCGCCATAGGCGGCCGAGTCGAGGCCGCCGAACTTCCCGCCCACGTCGATCCGCTCGACCGGTGTGCCGGTCTCGGCGATGGCCCACATCACCTTCTGAACGTTGCTAGACGTCGCGCGTCCCCAGAGCTTCAGCATTCACGTCTCCATTCCCGGCGGCGGCAGCCTGTGCACAAAGCACGAACGCACCCGAGAGCGCCACGCGCTGTCGGGTGTTCACCCCCCTGGCTCCCGTCCGAATGCAAGTGGTGCCTGCAATTCGCCATGTCCAGGGCGGCGGCTCGTCTCCGGGCCGTCAGGATGCGCGGAAAATGCTGCAGTCGGAGGCATTTGTCAAACGGCAGGCGCTGCAACCTCGCGGGCCCGCCCACCTCGCCCGCTGAGGATCACCGGTCGTCCGGGACCTCCACCGCCTTCGGGTTCAGGAGGGCGGTCTCCGGCGATCGGCCGGCAGCGCGGCGGACTTTGCGCTTGGTCGGACGCTGCTGGGGCTCGCCGTCGTCAGCGACAGCCTTGTTGGACCGCTGGCGGGCGGCCGGAGCGACAGCGCGGCTCTCGACCGCAGCGACGATGGTTCTGTTTTGGACTGGCGCAGCCCCGCTCGCGACGGTTCCGTCGACTGGGCGCGCAATGCAGCGGGACGCTTGCGGGTCCACAAAGGCAGCGCCTGCGAGGAGGCGCATGCGACTAAAGGGCTCTCGCCCGCCGCCTCCTGCGGCGGAGAGAAGTCCTCGACGCGATAGCGTCCGTCACACGCGCTGATCTTCGGCGGCAGGCGGACGCGCTCGAAACTGTCGTGAACCTCTTTGAGGTTGCGCCAGAAATCATACCACTCGTGCATCGAATAGGCGGCGAGCCGTTCCTCGCTCATTCGGAACGGGAAGACATGGACGTGCACGGCCTCCTGCCCGTTCCAGAGCGCGGAACGGACCAGATGAAACACTTCCTCCATGACCGGGTTCGTCATGGCGAAGCAGCCGACCGTGCCGCAGCCGCCGTGGATGAGGATGTACGAGCCGGTGCGGTTCAGCTTCCGGTCGAGCGGGTTGGGGTAGCCGAGGTTCAGCGATCTGGGATGGCGGCCGATCATGTGCAGCTGACGCCTGCCTACGGTGTAGACGCCTTCCGGCGACTGCTTGTCCCCTTCCGACAGTTTCGGCCCGAGCGATCCGGACCAGCTGCAGATCGGATAGACCGAGAACAATTCGAACCGGTCGCCACGCAGCATCCACAGCTCGAGCTCGCTCTCCGCCTTGAAGACCCGCAGCAGCACCGGGCTTCCGGACTTGAGGCCGCGCTGGGCCAGCCGGGCGTCGCGCTCGGAGATCGAAGGCGTTCCCGAAAGAGGAAGCTGCCCCGCGGCCTCGGCGCGCTGCCGCTCGATCCGGTCGGGCGCGACGTCCAGCAACTCGATTCGCAGCGCCTGCGCCGGGCGGTTATACGACAGCACGCAGCAGACAAGCATCGCCACACATGCGACCAAGCCGGCCGCGCGCGAACGCGCCATTCCAAGACGGACTGTCACCCAACCCCGAAGCACGCGAACATCTTCCCGGCGGGTCCCACTGGACCGATTGGGGCCGGACCATAACGAGGGCCACTCGACAAGCCAAGACGAGTGTCGCATTCCGCTATGATCGGTCGGGGAAAGTGGTGCAATTGCGCCCCGGATGGGAGACGTTACCTTCGCCCCGCGCGACGAATCCGGCCGGATGCAGGGCGATGCCGACATTTCATCGAAGGTGGAGACGACGCTGATGGCAATCGAAACGCTGGCTGGGCTCGATCATGTGGTGATCGTCGTTCGCGACCTCGCGGCGGCGGCGGGCCGGTGGCGGCGCCTCGGCTTCACGGTCAGCCCGCAGGGGACCCACAGCGCGCACATGGGGACGGGCAATCACACCATGATGCTTGGCGAGGACTACCTCGAGTTGCTCGGTGTTCTGACCCCGACCGAGCGCAACGCGCCGACCAGGGCGCTGCTCGAGAAGCGCGAGGGCATCGAGCGCGCGGCATTCACAACCTTGGATGCGGCGCGCGGCGTCGCGGCGCTCAAGGCCCGCGGTCTCGCGGCCACCGGCCCGATCGATTTCAGCCGCCCGGTCGATCTGCCCGACGGGCGGCAGACTGAGGCGCGTTTCCAGACGTTTCTGTGGCCGCTCGACGATCGTCCCGGCGGCATGCGGATCTTCGCCTGCCAGCACTACACGCGCGATGCGGTCTGGTTGCCGAATCTGACGTCCCACGCCAACACGGCCCGCCGGATCAAGAGAATCGAGCTGGTCTCGCAGGATCCAGCGGCGGCGGCGGCCCACATGAGCCGTCTCATCGACCAGCCGGTCCAGGTGAAGGACAACGTCCACAGGGTCGAGAGCGGGGGTGGCCGCGCCTCGTTCGTGTTCGTGAGCCGACTGGACCTTGCGGCACGCCATCCAGGGATCGACACCTCTGTCCTGGCCGACGACTGTGCGGCAGCGCTCGTCCTCGGCGTCGAGGACCTGGATGCTGCTGAACGCGCGGTCTCGGGCACGGGCGCCCGCCGGGCCGCCGACCGTGTCACGGTTCCGCCGCAGGATGCGAACGGCGTGATCCTCATTTTCGAACCATGAGTTTATTCCACATCAAAAGAATGTGAGGACCGCTGCCAGCCGGTAGGCGCGGACGTGGCTGCGTCGTAGCAACCGGCCGCATTCTGGCACCGGTGCGGACGGGCACTGAGCCAAAGAGGAGGAAACACGATGACGTCCAGCTCTCGCCGCGGCTTCATGGCCACTGCAGCCGCATTCGGCGCCTATGTCGGTCTCGACAAGCCGCTCTATTTCGTTCCCGAGGCCCATGCCCAGGGCGCAGACGCGCTTCCCGGCCAGAAGCTGATGGATAAAGGCTTCCACAAATTCAAGGTCGGCGACGTCGAGGTGACCACCATCTACGACGGCTTCGCCAATGCGCCGATCGATCCGGCCTTCATCCCCGGCACCACCGCCGACCAGATCAAGGCTGCGCTGGTGAAGGGCGGTTATAAAGGCGACGTGCGTCCGAACTTCTTCACGGTCACGGTCGTGAAGTTGAAGGGCAAGACCATTATGTTCGACAGCTCGACGGGCGGCCAGCTCGCCCCGACCGCCGGACGGATGATGGCGAACAACATGTATGCCGCGGGCATCGACCCCCAAAAGATCTCCGCGATCGTCGTGACCCATTATCATGCCGATCATATCTCCGGCATGATTTCGGCCGCCACCAACTCCAAGGTCTTCCCCGACGCAGAGATCATCGTCCCGGAAGTCGAGCACAATCACTGGAACGACGCGTCCCTCCCCGGAAAACTGCCCGAGGGCCAGCGTCCGATGGTCAATCGCATCCAGGCCTCGCTGGGCAAGTGGAAGGGCGTACGTCTGGCCAAGGCCGACACCGAGGTGCTGCCCGGCATTCGCTCCGTCGCAACCTTCGGTCACACGCCGGGCCACACCAGCTATCTCGTCGGCTCTGGCAAGAACCCGCTGCTCGTGCTGGGTGACGTGACCAACATTCCGGCCATCAACGTCGCGAACCCGGACTGGTCGATCGGCTTCGATACGGACAAGCCCGCCGCGGCTGCCACGCGTCGCAAGATCTTCGACCGTGCCATCGCCGAAAAGCTGACCATGACGGGCTATCACTGGGGCATGCCGGGCGCGGGCACCGTGCAGAAGGACGGCAACGGCTACCGCTACGTCCCCGTCAAGACCTGACGCCGAGCGGCCCGAAGCCGTTTCATGTCTTCAGGCAGACCGACGAGACCACAGGAAAAGGCGCCGCCCCGCCGGGCGGCGCCTTTTCGCTGGCGCGTCGTTGTGATGGCCAAGGAACCGCAGATGGGCCGCGTGAAGACCCGCCTTTCGCGGACGGCCGGGCGCGCGACTGCTCTGCGCTTCTATCGCGCCACGTCCGCAGCAGTGATCGGGCGGCTCTCGGCGGATTCGCGGTTCGAGACCATTCTGGCCGTGGCGCCCGATACGGCGTTGCCGTCGCGAATGTTTCCCCGGGCGGTCCGACGCATGTCGCAGGGCCGGGGTGATCTCGGGGATCGTCTCGCCTGTGTCGCCCGCGCGGCGCCGGCGGGTCCGGTGGTGATCGTGGGAACGGACATTCCCGGAATACGGCCGGCGCACGTGGTCGCGGCCCTGCGTCGCCTCGGCCGCAACGATGCGGTGTTTGGCCCGGCCGACGACGGCGGATACTGGCTCGTCGGGCTGAGGCGGCTGCCCTATCCCGCGTGCTGCTTCGGAGGCGTACGGTGGTCGCATCCCGAAACTCTCGCTGACACCGTCGCCAATCTGCGCGGCCGGCGGGTCGCGATGGTCGATGTCCTGGGAGATGTCGACGAGGCCTGCGATCTTGCGAAGATCGGCAAGGTCGCCGGTCGTAGGGTCTTGCCCGCATGATGTCTTATGCAAAGCCGCCGCGCCTCGGCCCGCGATGGTTTGACAGCCCGCCCGGTGCAGCGCAAAAGACCGCCTGAGATGGCGCTGATCCGGGGTATTCCCGGCATCGGGCGCCGCAAGTTCCAGCTACGAGGCACGTGATGTCCAAGACCCAGCTGTCAGCCGTCGTCGAAGCCGCCTGGGAAAAGCGCGATGGTGTCAATGCCGCCACCAAGGGCGAGATTCGAGACGCCGTCGAGACGACGCTGGCCATGCTGGACCGCGGCGAACTGCGCGTCGCGGAGAAGACCGCAGGCACGAAGCCCGGCGAGGGCTGGGTCGTCCATCAATGGGCGAAGAAGGCCGTGCTGCTCTCGTTCCGCCTGACCGACAACGGCGTCATGCCCTTCGCCAAGGGCGGCACCGCGTACGGCTACGACAAGGTTCCGCTCAAGTTCGCGGATTGGAATGCCGATCGCTTCCGCGAAGCCGGCTTCCGCGCCGTTCCCGGCGCCGTCGTCCGCCGCTCGGCCTTCGTCGCCAAGAACGTGGTTCTGATGCCTTCGTTCGTGAATGTCGGCGCCTATGTCGACAGCGGCACGATGGTCGACACCTGGGCGACGGTCGGCAGCTGCGCCCAGATCGGCAAGAACGTGCACCTCTCTGGCGGCGTCGGCATCGGCGGCGTCCTGGAGCCGCTGCAGGCCAACCCGACCATCATCGAGGACAACTGCTTCATCGGCGCCCGCTCGGAAGTGGTCGAGGGTGTCGTGGTGGGCGAAGGCTCGGTGCTCTCGATGGGCGTGTTCATCAGCGCCTCGACCAAGATCGTCGATCGCAAGACCGGCGCCGTCCACATCGGCAAGGTGCCGCCCTACAGCGTGGTCGTACCGGGTAACCTGCCCGACCCGAACGGCGGCCCAGGCCTCTACTGCGCGGTGATCGTGAAGACGGTCGACGAGCAAACGCGGTCCAAGACGTCGATCAACGACCTGCTGCGGGACTGACACCCAAAAACCCT
>CAYMEB010000191.1:0-9255 GCA_964389095.1 uncultured Hyphomicrobiaceae bacterium | reverse complement strand
ACCTTCAGAACCCTGTTCTGGCCGCTATCCTATGTGGTGAATTGAATCACCCTGCGCGGCACCCGCCCCTTCCCACTGGACGAGAAGTCGCCAGCCTGAGAATGTCGCGCCTGAATGCACTGGGTGCGGCTCCGCCGCAATTCATCCACGGTTCAGTGATGGCTCGTGCAGATGAGCGGCGAGCATGAGGTTCGCCCCTGTCCGCGCCACACGGCTTACGAGGTCGCCGAAGATGATCCGCAACATATTGGCCGTCGTGCTGCTCGCTTGCGCCGCGGTCGTCGGCAGCAGCGGCGCAATGGCGTCGGAAACCGGCGAACGGCGGCTGGCGCTGGTCATCGGAAACGGCGAGTACCGCTCGTCGCCGCTCGCGACGGCCGCCAACGATGCCGGCCTGGTCGCCCAGACCCTGCAGGCCGCCGGTTTCGACGTCATCGGCGCGCGCGACGTCGACGGCGAGGCGCTACGGCAGACTTTCAGGGACTTCCTGTCGAAGGTCGCGGCCGCGGGCCAGCAGGCGGTGGCTTTCGTCTATCTTGCAGGCCACGGTCTGCAGTTCGAAGGCGAGAACTTCTTCATACCGGTCGATGCCCGGATCGAACGCGATATCGACGTGATTTCGCAAGGGCTGCGGCTCAGCGACTATCTTCGTCCCCTGGCGGCATCGGGTGCGAAGGCCGTGATGATGGTGCTCGACGCGGGCTACCGGAACGACTTCGCCCAGGACGGCGCCCAACTTGCGGGCGGATTGGCCCTGGTCGAGCCGACGACCGGCGTCCTGATCGCCTTCAACGCGGCGCCCGGAACGGCTGCGCCGGGTGGCGAGCCCCCCTATGGTCCCTACGCCCAGGCGCTGGCCGAGATGATCCGCGAGGGCGGAATTCAGGTCGATCTACTTTTCGAGCAGGTGCGACTGCGGGTTGCCGACGCGACGCGCGGTGCGGTAATTCCGTGGCACGCCTCCCAGGTCCGGGCACCATTCGTGTTCTTCGAGCGGGCCGCAGATGCCCCGGTGGTGGAGAGCTTCCGCGAGCCTCAGCGCCGGCGCGAACGGCCGATCCGGGATTTCGAGGCCGACGAGGCCTACATCGCCGCCCTCGAGCGTGACAGCCTGGAGGGTTACATCGATTTCCTCGACGCGTTCCCCAGCAGCGCACATGCGCCCCGCATCCGGGCGATCGTGGCGGCGCGGCGCGAGGCCATCACCTGGCGGCGAACGCGCGCGCGGGACACGCCGGAAGCTTATTGGTCCTACCTCGACCGTTATCCCAACGGTCCTCATGCGGCCGACGCCAAACGCCGGCTGGCCTACCTGACGGCTCCGATCGTGCCGCCGTCCGGGTACGCCGCCTTCGACTACGATCTCCCGCCGCCGCCGCGCGAGGAAGTCGTCATCATCGAACGCAGGGTGATCTATCTCGACGATCCCTACTGGCGCTTCGTGCCGCCACCACGGCCGCCGATCTTTTTCCTGCCGCCGCCACCGCCGCCACTCTTCTTCCGGCCGCCGCCGCCGCGTGGCGATGCCTTCGTGCTGCCGGCGCCACAGTTCGTGCCGGTGCCGCTCTACGTCCGCGCGCCGGCCAATATCGCGCCGCCGCCGCAAAACCCGGTTTTCACCAACCTGCACAGCGGACTTGCAGCAGCGCCTCCGCCCCAACCCGTGTTGCCCGTGGTTCCGCCCGCCGGCGGCGCGCCGGCATCCAGCGACGGCGCCGCGCAACCAGGCGCCGCACCGGCGCCAGCAGGCTCAGCCGCATCGGGACTAGCAATCGGCGCCGGAGCCGCAGCGGCCGCTGCGATCGGAGCAGCCGCAGCGGCACGGGTCGCCCTGCCGCCGTCGCTCGTCAAGCGCACCCCACCTCCGGGCGTGACCGGTCCCGTAACGACGCCGGGCACGGCAACAGCGCCGCCCGGACAACCGATCGCCCTGCCGGGCACGACCGCTCCACAAATAGGAACTGTGCCCCCCGGAGGCGCTACGCCTGGACCGGCGACGACTACACCGGGCACGATCCCGGCCCCGCCGAAGGCCGCCGGTCTGCCGCCGGTGGTGGCGCCGGGCACTCAACAGCCCTTGCCCGGCCAAACGACACCGCCGGCCGGAGCGCCCAAGTCCGCGGCGATCCCACCCGCGGGCACACCCGGCACACAGCAACCGCTGCCCGGTCAAACTACGCCACCGGCTGGAACGCCCAAATCAGGTACGATCCCGCCCGCAGGCACTCCCGGCACGCAGCAACCGCTGCCCGGCCAGACGACGACACCGGGCGGTACGCCGAAGGCTGCGGGTATTCCGCCGACGACGGCTCCGGCGGGACAGATCCGACCGCTGCCCGGTCAGCAGAACACCCTGCCCTTGCCGAAAGGGACGACACCGGTGACGCCGCCCGTGAAGGCCGCAGTACCTCCACCGGCGCCGGCTCCCGCCCTAAAAGCAGCGGTTCCGCCGGCGCCAGCCGCCGGCGCGATCCCGCCGTCGCAGGCGACGTCGCCACAGCAGAAGGCCGCAGAGGAGCGTGCACGCCTGGCGGCGCAGCAGAGTATCGAGCGGCAGCGCGAAGAAGACCGGAAGCGTCAGGAGCAAGCCCAGCGGCGGTCGGCCGAGTTGGAAGCCGCGCGCAGACAGCAGGCCGCGGCCGCCCAAGCTGCCGCCAAGGCGCGGGAGCAGGCTGCAGCTCAAGCCGCAGCCCAGCAACAGCGTGCGAAAGCCGAGGCCGAAGCGCGAGCGAGAGCGCAGCAACAGGCCGCGCAGGCGCAGGCCGCGGCGGCGCAGGCGCGCGCCCAGGCTGCAGCAGCCGCGCAGGCCAAGGCGCAGGCCGCGCAAGCCGCCGCCCAGGCTCAAGCCAAGGCGAAGGCGCAGAAGAAGGAGTGTGGCGTCCCCGGCAAGCCGCCTTGCCAATGATCGATTTGCGATAGGGTGGACGACATGACGTGGTGGTCGAGTTCGAGATGCGGCAGCGGGACGATCGCGTTGGCTGCAATTGCCGCCTGCATCGTGTCGGCGAGCTGGTCGACGGCCATCGCCCAGACAGGCGAGACCACATCTCGAAAGCCTCTCGACAAGAACAAGACCGCCGAGATCGCGGTTCCCGCCAAGCAACTCTTCGGAGCCGCCAAATCGCCTGCGCCCTTGGCGGCCCGAGCGATCGGCAGCTACGCGCGTGGCTGTCTCGCCGGAGCGACCCAACTCGCCGTGGACGGGCCTGCGTGGCAGTCGATGCGGCTGTCGCGCAATCGCCAATGGGGGCACCCAAAGCTGATCGCCGTGGTCGAGAGGCTGGCCGGCGACGTGCGCACGCACGTCGGCTGGCCCGGTCTGCTCGTCGGCGACATCTCACAGCCGCGCGGCGGGCCAATGCTCACCGGCCATGCGAGCCATCAAATCGGCCTCGACGCCGACATCTGGCTGACGCCGATGCCGGACCGCCGGCTGAGCGAGAAGGAACGAGAGGAACTCGCCGCGACCTCCATGCTCGCGCCCGGCGGCCTTGCGGTCGATCCGCAGGTGTGGACCTCGCAGCACGCCGCCGTATTGAAGCGGGCCGCCTCGTACAAGGAGGTCGAGCGCGTCCTGGTGCATCCAGCGATCAAGAAGGCGATGTGCGAGGCGACCACCGGCGAGACCAACCGGGGATGGCTCGCGAAACTGAGGCCGATCTGGGGGCACCACTACCACTTTCACATCCGGATCGCGTGTCCGCCGGACGCGGCCGGCTGTGTCCAGCAGGCTCCGATTCCCGCTGACGACGGCTGCGGCAAGGAACTCGACGACTGGTACAAGCTGCTGACGGCACCGCCCAAACCGGCAGGCCCGCCGACCCCGCCCGCGCCGCCGATCACGCTGGCGCAACTGCCGGCCGAGTGCCGTGCCGTTCTCGAATCGGGGGACAAACGCACCGCCGACGAGCGCTGAACCGGTTGGAAAAAGCTTGCCGCGGTCACCTTCCGCTCACAGCCGCGGCAGGCGGCCCAGTCCGGGGATCTGGATGAGCGTCCGCAGCAGACCCGCCACGTAGGTGTAGGCAGCCGCGCGAAGCAGCGAACGCGCCGCCGGCATGTCCTCGTCACGCACGAACCGCCCCTTCTGCAACAGGGGCAAGGCCCGCTTGAAGCTCGCATCGAACTCCACCGGCAATGTTGCGATCTGCGTCATCAGCGAGAGCACGATCGATCCGACGATCCCGACCACGTTGATCACCAGCGCCATCGGCGTCTTGCCGATCAGCACCAGCAGCGGCGCAGCGAATAGGAAGCCGGCCGCGATCATATTGAAGATGTGCGCCTTCTCGGCAACCTTGATCCGCCGCTCGAACATCGGCAGCCCCATCGCATGCTGGATCGCATGCCCGATCTCGTGAGCCGCCACGACGACCGCCGACAGCGATCGCCCGGACATGAAACGCGGCTCCAGACGCACAGTCCGCGAAATCGGATCGTAGTGGTTTCCCATCTCGGTCTGCTCGACCTTGACGTGGTTGAGCTTGAGTTGGTCCAGCACATGGCGTGCGAATTCTGCGCCGGTGCCGGGGATATCCTCGCGCTCGACCGCGTGGCGGTCCATGACGCGATGAATCCACAGCTGCGGCAGAACCACCAGGAAGAACGCGGCGACGGCCACGACGATGACGAGCAGCACGGCAGCCTCCGAGGCAGTCTTTCCGTGACCCTGCGAGATGGGCAGGGAACCGGGCGTTACAAGGGCATTGCGCCGGTTGCGCGAGCCTGTCAATTCAGCATGACAGAAACGGAGCCGCACGATGTCCGCAATCGCCGTCCTCGACGACTACCAGCGGGTGGCCCTGCGCATGGCCGACTGGAGCGGCCTGCAGGCCCGCCACGAGATTCGGGTCTTCAGCTCGACCTTCGGGGGCATCGAGGATGCCGCCCAGGCGCTGGCGCCCTTCGAGGTCGTCTGTGCCATGCGGGAACGGACGGCCTTCTCCCGCGCCCTGCTCGAACGTCTGCCTCGGCTCAAGCTGCTGGTCACGACAGGCCATCGCAATGCCGCCATCGACATGGAGGCCGCCAGAGACCGCAATATCATGGTCTGCGGCACCGATGCGCCGGCCCATGCCACGGCCGAACTGGCGCTCGGCATGATGCTGGCGATCTCCCGGCACATGACGGTCGAGGCGCAAGCCATGCGCGAGGGCCGCTGGCAGACGACGGTCGGCCGCGACGTTCGCGGCCGCACGCTCGGACTCCTGGGGCTGGGGCGGCTCGGCAGCCAGATGGCACGGTTCGGCCAGGTCCTCGGCATGCCCGTCATCGCCTGGAGCCAGAACCTGACAGCGGAGCAGGCCGCGAAGTCAGGAGTGCAACGCGTGGAGAAAGACGAGCTGTTCGCCCGTAGCGACGCGCTTTCGATCCACACGAAACTCTCCAAGCGCACCACCGGCATCGTCGGCGCCCGCGAACTCGCCGCGATGAAGCCCGATGCCATCCTGATCAACACCTCGCGCGGCCCGATCGTCGACACGGCCGCGCTGATCGCAACCCTCGAGCGCGGGCATCTCGCCGGGGCCGGCATCGATGTTTTCGATACCGAGCCGCTGCCGCCCGACGCGCCCCTGCGGCGAGCCCCACGGACACTGCTGACGCCGCATATCGGCTACGTGACCGAGGAGACCTACAGGATCTTCTATGGAGGAACCGTCGCCGCGATCGAGGCTTGGCTGAAAGGCCAGCCGATCCACGTCCTCGAACCCTGAGCCTGCACTGCCTCGCTGGGCAACCAGGCACCGGTCCCGCTCGCGCGGTTAACGGTATTGCGCCAAGGCTGATTGCGCGAGACCGCCGCCCCACGCCAGATGGGGTGTCGGCCGCATCGGGAACCAGAACTCATGACAGACGCCACGCCAGCGACCTCGGCCGCCGCCGCGACCGCGCCTGCGGCGCCGCGAGCGAAATCAGGCCGATTGTGGCTGTTCACGCTGACCACGTTCTTGTCGGCGCTGCTGCTGTTTTCCGTGCAGCCGATGTTCGCGAAGATGGTGCTGCCGGTACTCGGTGGATCGCCCTCCGTGTGGGCGGTCGCGATGTTCTTCTTCCAGGCCGCCCTGCTCGCCGGCTACTGCTATGCTCACATTCTCATCACCCGCATGCCACTGATCGTCGGCGGCGCCGTGCATCTGGCCGTGTGCCTCGCCGCTTTCCTGGTGCTGCCGATCGGATTGCCGGTCTGGTTCGGGGAGCCGCCGCCGGGCGAACCTTACATGTGGCAGCTCGGGCTCTTCACCGTAGCGGTCGGCCCTCCCTTCCTGGCGGTGTCGGCCAACGCGCCCCTGCTCCAGGCCTGGTTCGCCGCCAGCAAGGACGCACGAGCAGCCGATCCCTACTTCCTCTATGCCGCGTCCAATCTCGGCAGCCTGATCGCCCTTCTGGGCTATCCGCTGTTCCTCGAGCCGGCCTTCGGCGTGAGCCAGCTCACGATCTTGTGGACATGGGGCTTCGGTCTGCTCGCCGTGACGATCGCTGTTTCGCTGCGTAGCGCGATGCGCGGCGCAGCCGCCGATCCGCAGTCGAATCTCGCCGGCAGCTCGACTTCGCCGCTCGGCGCCGAAGGTACGGCCCCCACCTGGGGCCGGCGCCTGGGCTGGATCGGCCTCGCTGCGGTCCCCTCCGCGCTGCTCACCGCTTTCACGACGCACGTCACGACCGACGTCGCGTCCGCGCCGTTGCTGTGGGTCATCCCACTCGCACTTTATCTGCTCACTTTCGTGCTGGTTTTCCGCGAGCGCTCTTTGTTCCCGCGCCGGCTGCTGCTCGTCCTGCATCTCGCCGCCGTCGTGGCCGCAATGGTCCTTCTGGCGCAAACCCGCAACGAGGGCTGGTTCGTCACGGCGCCCGTGGGCGTGCTCGTCTTCTTCACGTCGGCCCTGGTGGCGCACCGGACGCTCTACGAGGCCCGTCCACCGGCCCGCTATCTCACCGAGTTCTATCTGTGGATGTCGTTCGGCGGGGCACTCGGCGGTCTGGGCGCGGCGCTCCTTGCCCCGCAGCTTTTCAGCGAGGTGTTCGAATATCCGCTCCTGCTGGCGCTTTCGATGGCCTGCCGCCCGGGCGCGCTCGCCATCCGGCGCTGGAAACTGGACGACTGGCTCACCCTCTGGCTGGTGATCGCCGCGGGCATCCTGGCGATCTACTGGATGCCGTGGGTGATCGAGAACCTGCTGCCGTCGTTCGACCCGTGGGCGGCCTATCAGAATTCGACCGGCGCCCTGTGGTGGCTGACCTGGCCGGTCGGGATGATCAAGCAGGCCTGGGCGATCGTGCATCGCAACGGCGCTACCGTGGCGGTGGTCACGTTCCTCGCCATCCTGCTGCTGGCGAGCATCCAGGCTCCGCCTCGCCAGCTCGCCGCCGCGCTGCTGATGGTCATGGCGGTGACGTGGCTACCCTCTCAGATCAAGCGCGGTGACGCCCAACGCAGTTACTTCGGCGTCTATCGCGTGACGCTGTCGGCCGACGGTCAGTTCAACACGCTCATCCACGGAACCACGCTTCACGGCGCCCAGCGCGTGCGAGACGACGCGGGAAATCCCGTCGCCGACGCGACCCCCGGCACCTACTACCACCCGGGCAGTCCGATGGCCGAGACCGTCAGGAAGGTCCGCGAAGCCGCCCAGGCGCAGGGCCGAGTGCCGCGTTACGGCATCATCGGACTGGGGACTGGCTCCCTCGCCTGCTACATCGAGAAGGGCGAGTCGTGGCGCTTCTTCGAGATCGATCCGCTGATGGTGAAGATCGCGAAGAGCCCGCAGTTCACGTTCCTGGAGAACTGCCAGCCCCAGGCCGACATCGTGATCGGCGATGCGCGGCTCACTCTGGCGAAGGAGGCGGATGGTTCGTTCGACCTCGTGATCGTCGATGCATTCTCCTCGGACGCGGTGCCCGTCCACCTCATGACGGCGGAGGCCATCGCCCTCTACATACGCAAGGTCCGGCCGGACGGCATCGCGCTGCTGCACATCTCCAATCGCTATCTCGACCTCGACGCGGTGCTCAGCGCGACGCGGACGCTCGTCCCCGGCATGCAGGGATTGATCATCTCCGACGACGCGGCCGACGGGAGCTACGCCCAGTCGACGTCGACCGTGGCGCTGTTCTCGATGAGCGATACGGCACTGGCCCCCTACCGCGACGTGCTGGGGCACCGAGAGTTCGGCCCCGTCCGCATGCGCGGGTGGACCGACGACTATTCCGACATCCTCGCCCCATTCATGTCCATGGTGAACCGCCGCTTCCCCAGGAAGCCGGCACCGGAGCCGCAGCCGCAGCATTGAAGGCTCGACCTCAGTCTGCCGGCTTCGTCACCCGCCGTAGCGTCAGATTGATCCGTCCGCCGCCGGGGACGAGATCGCTGGTGCCGGGCCTAAGCCGGTCGATGCCGTGGTAGGCCAAGCGGCTCGGCCCCTCGAGCAAGAGGACGTCGCCGGACTTGAGCGTCAGCCGGCGCTTCGGATCGGCCCTGCGCGGCCCGCCGACGTGGAAGACGGCCTCGTCGCCCAGGGAGACCGACAGCACCGGCGCGTCGCGGTCCGCCTCGTCGGCGTCACGGTGGGACCCCATCTTCGCGCTCGCGGCGTAGATGTTAACCAGACAGGCTTCCGGGGCCGCCCGGTATTGCGCGAGCCGGCGCCACAGGTCGAGCAGCTGGGGCGGAAAGACCGGCCATGGCTTCCCCGTCTCCGGGTGGACCGCCTGATATCGGTAGCCGCCCGACTGGTCCGAGACCCAACCCAGCGAACCGCAGTTGGTCATGCGCACGGAGAACGGCCGGCCGGTTCGCGGCATCCGTGGAACGAAGAGCGGCGCCTCTTCCATGACCCTCTGCACTGCCGCCAGCAGCGTCCGCTGAGCCTCGTCATCGAGATAGGCGGGGAGATGGCGGAAGTCGTCCAACGGCGAACTCCATAGGCGAACCGGCGGAACCGAGTGCCTCGTGCGGCGGCCCGCCGCACGAGGCAGCGAGAAAATCATCCGCAGGAAACGCATGGCTCGGCGTGCGTGCGCATTGCAGCCCCAGGTAGCCCCACCTATATAACCGTTGACTTCGTTCGATCCAGGGGACCCGCACCGGCGGGGGAGCGTCGCCAGACGTCTCGCCGGCACCCTGGGCGCCACACCGGGCCCGGGCGGGCCGCCGCAATAGAGGACTGAAAAGCAATGGCAAAAGTCATCGGTATCGACCTCGGCACGACCAATTCGTGCGTCGCGGTCATGGAAGGCAGCAAGCCCAAGGTGCTTGAG
>CAYMEB010000190.1:0-9266 GCA_964389095.1 uncultured Hyphomicrobiaceae bacterium | reverse complement strand
TCAGAATATATGCGCGACCTTCGACTTCCACGCGGTGCTTGACCCCCTCGGCAAATTCGGCGACCGCGATCATGAACTCCGCCGACAGGCGAGGATATACAACATTGTTTGCGATGGCGTTCGAATTCAGAAAATTCGGGTCGTCGGTCAAGAATGAGTAGCCACAAGCCCGAAGCTCTGTACGCCGCTTGCGAATCTCCTCGTCTTCGCGGTTCTGAACGTCGTTCAGGCGCCAGAGCCGCCGGCCGAGCGGCCCATGGAGAAATTTTAGGAATCGATTCGAAGCAATAGCCCAGTCGATTTCCATGTAGGTGGAACCATCCCTTTCGATGGCTTCAATCGTCACCACGACCACGATCAGTCCTAGCAAGCTCATCACCTGGTAGAAGCCGTTCCGCTTGTAGTATCCATCAAACACTGGCAACACGATTGGAAGTCGTCCGAATCGGGTCAGCGACATCGCGGCCTCGGTGCCGACGAACATTCGCATCGCATCGCCGTAGGTTCGATGGACGAACGGTCGGTGGTTTTGGTCCATGTGATTCCAGACCAGATCGCGAATCTCGGCATGGCCAACGCAGGAATAGTGTCCCTTCGTCACGCGAACGCCCGGGATCAATCGGGCGAGCGCCGATTCGACTTTGTCCTCACGAATGAAAGCAGCCCCAGCGCTCTGGATAAGATTTGGGTCGAAGAAGTATGCCATCGAAAGGCGAAGAGCATGTTCACTGGCGGGGGAAGGTATTGTAAACTACCATGTTTTAAACTAATGTCGCATTCATTCGGTGCACCGTTTTTACCCTTTTTGTCGCATGTGCAATGTGTCGTCCATTCGTGACGCTTCCATAAACGACTACCAAATGCAGAAACCGCGCTACGCGGTGCTGGTCACGGCGCTCTCGAACGGCTTCGAACTTCGAATTCCACAATTGCTGCTGGCAGTGAGGACAACCTCGCTCGAGGATGGCTATCGAACGCTCATCGCATGGAAGGAAGAAGTCTTGGCTTGCGCCCGAGAGTCACGTGCACTCGACAACCTGCCGTCGGACGAGCCGCCCGCTATTCTCGGCGACACGATCAAGGCGCGAATCCCATTGCCTCCATTTCGATCTTAATAAATGGACCATCCACGGATCCCAAGAAGTTCTAGCGTGTAAGATCCAAGCTTAGATCGTGCCACTTTAAATTGTATGTCACGCAGGAAAACGGCGCTAACGACCTATAGTAATCGATGGAATCGCGCGTGAATTTAGTGGCATTAGGGGGATACGTCGGCTGTGGCGTTTCAAGAAGAGCGCAGGTAAGGCCCGGAACCGGATCGTTTTCACGTTGAACATGCACCTTGAATGCGCGGGGGCGCTCAAGGTTTGCCGCAGTAATGTGGATGATCGAGCCGTCCTGAATACAATATCCGGAGAGGCAGCCAAGCTCATAAGGTGGAACCGCGCGTCCCTTTTCATCGAATACCACAGGAATATCCTCAGGCAATGCATAGGGACGCGGATCAACCAGAATGATCGCCTTCGACTTTCTGTCGATTGCATCTTGAACAATTGTCCTGAAATATGCGGTTTCGTTCCGAGCCAGCTTCATCGTCAAACAGCCAGCATAGAAGTTCCCACCGACTCCTGCGAGAGCGAGCGTCACCATCACCGCGGCCCTGAGCTGAGATGTCGCCGTCGCCGTGGCTTGTAGCCCGGCCAGCGCCGCTTCAGCCAGGCAAAGGGCTGCGAAAATGAAGAGGGCACAGGCAATCGCAATCGGCACAGCGGTGGTCCGATACGTAACGAAGCCCGTCGCGGATGCCAGAATCGGTGCGCCGGAGATGACAAAGGACGCCGTGATCAGGACCACGCACGGAATGCCGTAGGACGTCCACGAATCGAATCGCATGCGGGAGATAGCGGGATACTTCTCGCCTACGCTGCGCCACCTTCCGATGGAGAGCAGTCCTCCAACGATCACCGCTAGTGAGACGGCGGCCAGCGTCATGTAATGCGCTCGCACCTGAGGCAAGAACCAAAGGTCGCCCGACACCTCCAGCAAGTTCTCTAGGCGGCGAATGAACGCCCACGGATCCGCATTGAATTCCATCCTGTAAGTGGCGTTCAGCCTGTCCCCAATCGCCCTCGGGTCGACGACCTCGCCGGTGTACAGCGCGGTGAAAAGGCGAACAAACGGCATGTAGATCAGCTTCACCGTTAGCAGGTAGATGGCGATACCGGCTCCGATAAAGCCGATGTCGCGAAGTGCGACGATCAGCCGATAGGTCGGGCCGGTCCGCGAAAACAGGACCCCAACAACTGGAAAAAGCACTATGAACATCGCGTTAGGCGGATAGGTGTACAGCGCCAGTTGAAAAACCAAGCCTGCCGTGATCACCGCCCTCGATGTGCCATACATCACAGCTTGTCGCGCAATGTTGCCTATGTGCCGCTCCCGCAACAACCGTCCGAAGGACAGTGTCGCCAGATTCGAGTGACTGAGAATTCCATACGCGGCCGAGCTGATAAGTATCGGGAAGAAATGCGACGGCAAGGCGGTGGCGTTAAGCACCGAATAAATGAAGGGTGGCACCACAAAGGTGGAAACCGAAAGCATTGCCGCTTCGAGCGGCTTGACACGGAGTATGCGGATACATATCGACGCGAACTGCAGGGCAACCACGCAAAGGGTCACCAGAGAAATTATTCGCGTGCCGCGATAATCTGAAATCCGGTCCACTAGGAACATCGGAAAGTTGGTGAAGAACGCCGCGATGGGTCGCGCTATCGCAACCAGTGCTTCGGCCTCAGGATGGAAGAAGGCGTGGCTACGCCGGTGAATCATCTCATAGTCGTTGTGAATGCCATATATCGCGATGATGTTAGGCGAGTAAGCGAGAGCGAACAGGGCGATGCTGCCGAAGGCCGCCCAAAGTGGAATGCCACCGAAGGTATACCGAGTTCCGCCTGCAGCGCGGACCCCGCATCTGGCTGTCATTTCGGAAGCGGCGCCCCCGTCGATTTTTCACTAGCAGCGCCTGGCGGAGGCGGATTCCGCCACGCGGCTATCACTGGCTCCGCCTCACGCGACAGGTACCCGACGCTGCGGATCAGGAGGTCTTTGTTCCCGTCGGGCATCTCACGCACGTCGCGCGCAATTTCAGCCGCCTTCAGCGATACGTCGCTTATGGAGACCGACGTCAGTGGCGCAACTATTGCGCCAATGGACTGCGATAACCGATCCACCGCATGACCGATTCCAAGGCCGAGCGTTGCCGCCATGATCGCGATCACCATCACAACGACGGTGGTCTTGACCATGAAAATCTTGAGTTCGCCACCGATACTGCGCGTCGATTGCGGTTGTTGCACATCGACGCGGGCGCTAGAGAGACCAGCTTGCTCAATTTCCGTTACGAAGTTTTCGCGTGCTTCGACGAATCGATTATATGCTTGGTCTACATTTTCAGCAGACGCGATTACCCCCAACCCAGGCTCATAGAAGAAGAACCGCCCCTCTCGCTCAATGAGCACCGCTGTATATGGCTGCCGCTCATCGCCCACGTTGCTCATTAGATGCCTCGCCCACGATTCATGAGGATTTAATGCTATCCTAGGGACTTGAAGTTTGCACCTCGGATCAGGAAATTGGCCCGCAGAATGGGTTGCATGCAAATGATGACGGCACTAGGAATGCTGTGAATTTTTTGGGGCGAAAATGAACGAGGCGATACCCGGCGGTTCCAAACCACCGGCGATAAACTCCGGGAGCGACCGCCGGACGATTGCGCTACTGCTTCCGACTCTCAACGAACTTCAAGGCCTCAAGGCCACAGTCCCGTTCATGGACCGCTCCTTGTTCGATGAGGTGTATGTGGTCGACGGCGGCTCAACCGACGGCACCTTGGAGTATGCTTGGTCGATGGGCCTGACGCTCGCCAGTCAGTTGCGCCCGGGTCTACACCACGCAGTCTACGATATTGCGCTTGCGCTTCCCTACGACCTGATCATCGAGTTCAGCCCGGATGGCAACTGCAAGGTCGAACAGCTCAGAGAACTCGTAAGCAAACTCCGAGAAGGCTACGACCACGTCGTCGTATCACGCTATCTTGAGCATGCAGTCTCCGAGGACGACCACGCCATTACAGCGTTCGGGAACTGGATGTTCTCCCGCCTTATGCGACCACTTGCTAAGTTCCCGATCACCGACGCGCTCAACATCTACCGCGGCTATAGCCGGGACATCCTCCTTGATCCAGATTTCGAACTCTATCTCAAGGGGCCGGTTCTGGAGCCGCTGGTAACCGGTGTTTGTGCGCTACAGAACAGGCGCGCGGCGGAGATTCCTGGCGATGAGCCCGTGCGAATCGGTGGCGTCACCAAGCGGTCGATCCTGTACAATGGTTCGTTGGTTCTTCTCATGATCGTTCGGCTGTACATCCGGAAATTCCTCGGGCTCAGAATCTGATATCCCAATCGCCATTCTTGGTGTTGGACATCGCTGGTTTGTCATGAGCACAACGCCCTACGTCAGCTTCGTCTCGTTCGGACGCAACGACGGCTACACAACAGACTACGTCAAGCGCGTGAATCGCGCCCTGATTTTTCTCGTTCATCAGCTCGAGCGTGCAGGCCTTGCTTCGGAAATCCTGTTCACTGAATGGAACCCGCCGCAAGATCGGCCGCTGGTAATCGATTCGCTCGACATCCCGAAGACGCTAGACCACGTGAGCATTCGCGGAATCATCGTGCCCTCCGTCCATCACAGGCGATTCGAAGGCAACGAAGAACGAGGTGTTCAGCCGGCCGAGGCGCTGAATGTCGGTATCCGGCGAGCACGCGGACGATTTGTTACCGCGAAGTCGAGCGACACGT
The DNA here is from genome assembly GCA_964389095.1 of uncultured Hyphomicrobiaceae bacterium. Taxonomy (GTDB): domain Bacteria; phylum Pseudomonadota; class Alphaproteobacteria; order Rhizobiales; family Hyphomicrobiaceae; genus JABFRJ01. The sequence goes on along the minus strand of CAYMEB010000190.1, from coordinate 4,407 downwards.
TTCTCACTTCTGAAGTCGTCGAGATGATCGCTCGCCGAGATCTTGACCCCGATACGATGTATCGCATCGATCGTTGCGACGTAGCGATCGAAGGCGATGATTTCTGGGAACTGGACGACGACTCCCTGATGGCCAGGCTGTTGTCCCTTCCCTCGGCGCCGCATGCGCTCATCCAGCAGTCGGCGCACTGGGAACTGCGCGACCTGCACACGAACGCCTGCGGCGATTTCACGTTACTGTCCGCTGCACACTGGCATCTTGTACGCGGCCACCCTTTCGATCCAACCGTGCTGTCCCTCGACATCGACTCATTGGTTATGCACGCCGCCGCCGCCAACGGCGTGCGCGAATGTCGCTGGCCTAAAGACTGCCTTGTCTACAAGCCGAGCCATGGCAATCTGAATGCCACAAGAGTCCGTCAAGTCTGGCAACCCTGGCAACGCAAACTGGACAAGCTTCTGTCCGAGAAGCTCAGCGAGCACACCGCCCATCGGATCCGCACTTGGCTCGACTATCCCCGCCGCATGGTGCGAGGCGTGGATTCGATCATCGGTCCGTCGATAGAACGAAACTTTGTCCTGCCTGCAAGTCGCTGGGCCAAAGGCAAACGTCTCGTCCCCAATCAGGGCGAGAACTGGGGCCTGGCTGACGCGGTCCTCGAGGAGCGCTCCCTCTGTCGAGCCCACTGGGAAGAAGCCCGGGCCGCCTGACGGACTTCAGGCGTTGCGCGGGCGAGCCGCGAAGAACTGACGATTGCGATTGATTTCGAGCACCCTGGCCACCGCGGCGTCGGGGAGCGGCCCGTGTCCGCTCGCTGCCGCGTTGGCATCGGCCTCGGTCGGGGCGAGAATGCCCGGAATGACACTCGAAACAGCCGCGAACGACAGGCAGAAGCGCAATGCGGCGTCAGCGCCCTCTGCGCCCGGCTTCGCTCCCACCGCGTCGAGGAGATCTCTGGCACCGTCGATCCAGTTGTCGAGTTGCTCCCGGGACCACCCGCGCCGATGGTCGCCCTCGGGAAAGACGGTGTCGCGCCTTATCGTGCCGGTTAAAAATCCGAAACAGAGTGGCGTCCGCGCAATGAATCCGGCGCCCCGTGCCATGGCCTCGGTGAGCAATCCGCTGCTTTCGGCGCGTACGTCCATCATGTTGAAATTTGCCTGCACAACGGCTGCGCCGGCGTCACGCAGGGCTTCGAGTGCCTCGCCCGGGCTCTTGGCAGACACGCCCCAGGCCCGGATCTTGCCGGCCGCCTGAAGACCCGCGAGCGCATCGCGCAGTGTGCCGTCACGCAGGGCATCGGACGGTGGATTGTGCAGTTGCAGAAGATCGATGTAGTCGGTGCGCAGCCGCCGCAAGCTGCGCTCCGTCGAGGCGATCACCGCCTTCGGAGAGAAGTCCGGCGGACGCGTCCATGAGTCGTACCCAGCCTTGGTGGCAATGACGACATCGGATCGCCGTCGCTCGAAAGCGCGGCCTATAAGTTCCTCGCTGTGGCCGTCACCATAGGCGCTGGATGTGTCGAAGAAGCTAATACCGACGTCGAGCGCACGCTCCAGGGCCCGGAGCGAGACGGCGTCGTCGGTATCACCATAAGACGTCGTGCCGACAGTCCGCCCACCGATACCCCAGGCGCCGAAGCCGATTTCGGAAACGGAAATCCCACTGCCTCCCAGCGCGCGATACTTCATGCGCCGAAGGCCTGTTTCCACCATTGCACGGTACGCCGAATACCCTCGTCGAGTGAAACCTGCGGGCGCCAGCCGAGTCTCTCCGTCGCGCGGCTGTGATCCAACGCGAACGAAGTCTTGATTGTGGGTCCTGCCAGGTCGTGCTCGATGCGCAGTTGTCGGCCCGAGGCGGCAATGATCTTGGCGACCAGGTCCTTGATCTGTATGGAAGAACCCGCGCTTACGTGCATCATCTCGTAAGGCGCCACCTGACGATCGACGGAAAGCTCAACGAAGCGAACCAGATCATCGACATGGATCAGGTCGCGCGCCTCCTCCCCTGTTCCCCAGACGGTGATTGCGCCGGTCTTGCTTGTCATCACTTTGGTGATCGTCGCGCCGAAGACGTGGCTACGCTCCAGGTCGAACTTGTCGTGCGGGCCGTAGACGTTGGTGTGGCGTATCACAGTGTGTCGGGTAACGCCGAGGCGCCCGAAAAACTCGCACATCTTTTCGATATAGATCTTGGTCCATCCGGTATGGAAATAGTTCGGATGCAGTTCCTGCGAGGCGTCCCACTCCTCCTCGCGCCACGGCCTTTCGCGTGGCTGATACATCACCGAGCAGCTGAAGAAGACGAAATGCCCGACTTTGTTGTCGAAGCAGGCACGCAGCAAAAGCGAATTCATGACGGCGTTGTCCGTCACATGAATATATGGCGTGCGGACGATGTCCCGCGCCCCTGACGTCGTTGCCGCTGCCTGAATGATGACGTCCATGCCGGACACCAACCGGTTCACTGCATGGCTATCGCGCAAATCGGCCTGATGCCAGGTGACGCCCGGAACGTCATATGCCGGCCGAGAGAAGCGAAGTGCGTGAATCTCGAGATCGTCGCGTCGCGCCAACCACTCGACAATGTTCCGGCCGATGAAGCCGGTCGCGCCGCACACCAGGATCCGACGGCGGGCCATGTCAGCCCGCGCTCCAGTTTCCGTTCTTGGGCTGGGCCTCGTAGAGAACCAATTGGGTGCCGCCGCGCTCGAACCGAAACGGCACGGGGAGGAGCTTCTCAAGCGCTTTCAGCACCGCAGCGCGCTTCTCGGGGGCGACAAAGATCAACATGAAGCCACCGCCACCCGCGCCCAGCAGCTTGCCGCCGTCGGCACCGGCCTTGCGGGCTGCGTCGTACATTTCGTTCACCAGCCCTGGGGCGATCTTGCTCGAAAGCGATCTCTTGCGCTGCCAGGCATCGTCGAGCAACCGGCCAAACTCCCGAATAGGGCCAGTACCCGCCAGAATCCTCTCACCCTCGTCGACCATGGCCCGCATTGCCATCATTTCGGTGGTTTTGCTGCCCATCGTCGAGACTTGCTCAGCTGCGATCTCCGAGGCATGCCGCGACAGGCCGGTGTAGATCAGCAACAAGTGCCTCTGCAGGCTTTCGAGGCGGTCGGCCTGAACGACCAGCGGGACGACCTCGAAAGACCCATCGGGGCGGATGTCGACCCTGTTCAAGCCCCCGAAGGCCGACGAGATCTGGTCCTGAACGCCGACATTTTCTTTAAGAACTGTTTGTTCGACATAAATTGCCTCCTCTGCCAACCCGCGCTTGGAGACGAGTTCGCCGCGGAGTGCATGCAGGGCGTGCAGAAGGCCGACCGTGAAAGAGGAACTTGAGCCAAGGCCGGTGCGCGCCGGCAGGTCGCCGTGATGATGAATCTCGACTCCCTCGTGGACCTTCATCCACTCCAGCACGCCACGGATCGCCGGATGCTTGATCTCACCAGCCGACTGCACCTGCTCGATCTGAGACCAGACGATCCTGCTCTTGAAGTCGAAGAACGGCGGCAGGTAGCGGACGTGCAGGTAAAGATACTTGTCGATCGTGGTGGCGAGCACGGCGCCGCCGTGTTCGCGGAACCATGCCGGATAGTCCGTGCCGCCGCCGAAAAAGGAGACGCGAAGGGGCGTGCGGGTGATGATCATCTGGCTAGATCAGGGAGCGCGCCCGCAGGAAGGCACGGACCTGCTCGGCGACATACTGACGGGCGCCGGAATCGACGTCCTGATGGTTGCCAAAGGAAAAGGCGCCGTCCATTACCGCGTTCGAGTGCTTCATGTCGCCAACCACGCGGTGCTCGTACAGCTTGAGCGCCGGCTGGCGGGCAATGTTGCCGGCAATGATCGGCCGGGTCTCGATGTGCTGGGCGTTCAACGCCTTCGTGAGCTCGGTGACCTTGAAGCCGGCATTTGCCTTGACGCGAATTGGGAAGCCGAACCACGAGTGTCGGCCTTTGGGTTGCTCCTCCTGGAAGTCGAAGAAGTCGCCGTACTGCGCCAGCTCGCGGCGGAACCATGCCGAGTTCTCGCGACGCTGGTCGACGAATTGTGCGAGCTTCGGAAGCTGCACAAGGCCCATCGCACCACTGAGTTCCATCGGCCGCAGATTGTAGCCCACGTTGACGAACAGGAAGCGCGGGTCGAATTCCGGATACTTCTTCAGCCAGCTCTCTCGGTCCTTGACCTCGCGCACCCAGCCATGGGCACGCAGGATACGCATCAGCTCTGCCAGGTCGAAATCATCGGTGACTGTGATGCCGCCCTCGAGCGTCGTGATGTGGTGCGAATAGTAGAAGCTGAAGGTCGCGACGCGGCCGAACGTGCCGACCGGCTTGCCGCCGTAGCTGGCGCCGAGCGCCTCGCAGCTGTCTTCGATCAAGACCAGGTGGCGCCG
>CAYMEB010000189.1:0-9301 GCA_964389095.1 uncultured Hyphomicrobiaceae bacterium | reverse complement strand
CGTCCTCCTTCTCGAGCGCCTAGCCGCGCTTGGTGAGCCTCCCCTGGCGGTCGGCGATGTCGGCATTCGCGATCCTCGCGCGCGTGTCCCATGGCCGCGAGAATGCGCCGCCACCACCGATGCGGTCGCCGAGATTGCCGACAAAGACGGCATAGAGGTCGGCGAAGTTGTAGCGCTTGAGAACCAGAAAGTTTTCGAACACGAGGAACGCCGGGCCGTGGGAGCCCCCGGGCGTGAGCAGGAACGCCTCGGTTGCGAGCAGTCTCGGATCCGGCGGTTTGCGGTCGACCCGCTGGAAGCCCTGTTTGATCCAGTCTGCCAGCGGCCTTCTGTTCCACGGCCCCTCGAGCAGACAGGCGTCCGCGCGCGGCGGCACGACCTCGAACCCCCACGGCTGGCCGAGCGTCCAGCCCTTCGCCCGCAGTTGGTTTGCTGCCGACGCGAGCGCATCGGGCACGGAGGTCCAGATGTCCTTCTTGCCGTCCTTGTCCATGTCGACGGCGAGTTCGTAGTATTCCGACGGCATGAACTGCGTCAGCCCCAGGGCACCCGCCCAGGACGCCTGCGTTTTCGCCGGATCGATCACCCCGTCCTCGACCATCCGCAAGGCGGCGATCAGCTCCTTGCGGAACATCTCCTTGCGCCGCCCGAGATAGGCTTGGGTCGCCAGCACGCGCATCAGGTTGTGGCGCAGCTTGAAGCGGCCATAGGCCGTCTCCCGCCCCCAGATCGCAAGCAGCACAGACGGATCGACCTGGAGTTGCCCCCGGATCGCAGCCAGTGTCGCCCCATGTGTCCGCGCCAGAGCGCGGCCCTCTTCCGCCAGACGCGAAATCTGCGTTTCGTCGAGATATTGGGCAGGCGTACGTGAGAACTCCGCTTGCCCGCGCGCATCGAAACTCACGCCGCCCGATGCCGGTGCGAGATCGGGCAGCGACCGGTCGGGCGTAATCCCCTTGAACGATCGCGCGAATGTCGCTTCGCTCACGCCCGCCGCGAATGCCTCGGGTTTCAGAGCCTCGAGGAATGCGCGAAAGCCGGCGTCGGGCGCGCTCTGCGCACCGGCCTGACCGGCCAGCACCATGACGAGCGCGCCGATCCAAGCGCACTGCCGCCACCGTTTCCGCCACCCGCCCGAGAAGTTGGTCCCGACAGCCAAGTTGGCTCGCTCCCCACCGCCATTTCGGCCCCACCCATGCCAGAGAATTCTGGCGAATGCGAGTTCGCCGCTCCCCGGTTCGCTCAGCCGTGAACTGCGCCGCATCTGACATGCTGATCCGTAAACACACCGTGCAACGGACCGAGCCGCTGCCGTGGGCGGACATCTACATGAGTGAACGGCGCCCTGCCCGATCACGGCGCCTGTTGCGTCGCACTGCGATAACAGAACCTTACGCCGGATGACTTTCCCTTGCCTCGCGGCGTCTCCGCATGCCTAAATCCCAGGGTCGGTACAGGGAAGCACCGACGCGACACCGACACGATCGGCCAGATCCTTCGTCGCCCAGCGATCCACGGAGACAACTCGATGCGAAAACCGCCACGCTCCACCCGACGAACCTTCCTCAAGACCGGTCTGGCTGCGGGTGCCGCGGTCACGGCGCCGGGTCGAATCTTGGCTCAGTCGGCACCGCCGGCCGCGCGTACGCTGCGCGCCGTCATGCACGGCGATCTCACCGTGCTCGATCCGATCTGGACCACGGCGAACATGACCGCCTATCACGGTGGCATGATCTACGACACGCTGTTCGGCCTCAGCGGCGATTTCAAGCCGGAACCGCAGATGGTCGAAAAGTGGGGCGTCTCGGACAACAAGCTAGACTATACGTTCCAGCTTCGTGACGGGCTGAAGTTCTCGGACGGGACCGCGCTGACCAGTGACGACGTGGTCGCCTCCGTGCGCCGCTGGGCGGCTCGCTCCGGCAGCGGGCAGCACATGATGCGCAGCGTGAAGGACATCTCCAAGAAGGACGACAAGACCTTCCAGATCCTTCTCAAGGAGCCCTACGGCCTCGTGCTCGATGCGCTGTGCTCCACCTCCACGCCTGTCTGCTACATCATGCGCAAGAAGGAAGCGGAGACCAACCCCAACGAGAAGATCACCGCCTACGTCGGCTCCGGTCCCTTCATCTTCAACGAGACCGAGACGAAGCAGGGCGCCCAGTACGTCTACGATCGCAATCCGAACTACGTGCCGCGCTCGGGCGGAACGCCCTCGGGCATGGCCGGCCCCAAGGTGGCGAAGGTCGACCGCGTCATCTACCTCAACATGGGCGACAGCCAGACTGCGATGAACGCGGTCCAGGCGGGTGAGATCGATTTCTACGAGACGCCGCCTATCGACCTGATCGACAATCTCGAGAAGGACAAGAACCTCACCATCGACGTCCTGAACAAGACCGGCAACATCGGCTGGTTGCGCATGAACTTCCTGCACCCGCCCTTCAACAACGTCGACGCACGCCGCGCCATGCTCCACCTCCTCAACCAGGAGGACTTCATGAAGGCGACGTTCGGCAATCCGAAATACTACCAGAAGTGCCCGTCCAACTTCGGCTGCGGCGTGCCGATGGAGAACGACGCCAACACCGGCTGGTTCAAGGAGGCGCCGAATCCGGCCAAGGCGAAGGAGCTGCTCGCCAAGTCCGGCTACAAGGGCGAGCCCATCGTCCTCATGCAGGCGACCAACATCGACTTCATGCGCAACTCAGCCGACCTCATCGCGGGCGCCCTGCGATCGATCGGCGCTAACGTACAGGTCGCCTCCTCCGATTGGGGCGGCGTCGTCCAGCGCCGCGCCAACAAGAACCCGCCGGATCAAGGTGGCTGGAACCTGTTCATCACCTGGGCCGACGGCAACTCGGTCAGTTCGCCCATCGCCCTGGCCGGTCACTCGGCCGTCGGCGACGCCGGCTGGTTCGGCTGGCCGAAGGACGAAGCCCACGAGAAGCTGCGTGACAAGTGGGCCCAGGCGCCGACCCTCGAAGCGAAGCAGGCGGTCGCACGCGAAATCCAGGAGAACGCCTGGAACTTCGTCCCGCACGTCTGGCTTGGCCAGTGGGTGCAGCCGACGGTGCGCCGCGCCAACGTCAAGGGCTTCCTCTATTGCCCCGGCGTCATCCCGTTCTGGAACGTCGAGAAGGCCTGAAACGGGCCGCCCCCGCCCGGACGCCGGCGGGGGCCTTTCACGCTTTCGGCGCCACAGCCACGAACCGACGAGTTCGGTCGTCGAGACCGAGCCGGAGGAAACATCAGGGGCGGCATTGCCTCATCGGTAATCTGCCCCTGCCCCGTACTCCTTCCTGCAACGACTTGCGGAAGGAGGAGCGCGCAAGCGGATATGCTTTCAGGACTCGGAGCCAAAAGATGAAGAAGACCTCCCGCCGCTCGGTCGTAAAGGGTGGATTGGCGATCGCAGCGGCCACCGCAGCTCCTGCAATCGGCCGCGCCCAGGCCACTCCACCGGCATCTCGCACGCTCAAGGCGGTCATGCACGCCGACCTGCGGGTGCTCGATCCGGTTTGGACAACGGCGAACATTTCGAGCTACCACGGCGGTCTGGTCTACGACACGCTCTTCGAGCAGACGGCCGGCTTCGAGGCGCGGCCGCAAATGGTGGAGAAGTTCGCCCTTTCCGACGACAAGAAGACCTGGACGTTCGAATTGCGCGACGGCCTGCGCTTTTCCGACGGCACGCCGGTGACGAGCGCCGATTGCGTCGCCTCGCTCCGCCGCTGGGCGGCGCGCAATGGCGGCGGCCAGCACATGTTCCGCCGGGTCACCGACACGCCGACCAAGGACGACAAGACCTTCCAGATCGTCCTCAAGGAACCCTACCCGCTCATGCTCGACTACCTGTCGAACCTGGCGCCCTCGCGCTGCTGGATCATGCGCAAGAAGGAGGCGGAAACGAATCCATCGGAACAGATCAAGGAGACCGTGGGCTCCGGTCCGTTCCTGTTCAACCGTGACGAGACGAAGCCCGGCGCGCGCTACGTCTACGACCGCAATCCGAACTATCTGCCCCGCAAGGACACAATCGACGGCTCCGCCGGCGGCAAGGTCGTCAAGCTCGACCGCGTGATCATGGAGAACATGCCCAACGAGCAGACCGCGATGGGCGCGCTTCAGGCCGGAGAAATCGACTTCTACGAAGTGCCGCCCCAGGACCTCGTCGATCAGCTCGAGGCCGACCCCAATCTGCAGACCGGAGTGCTGAACAAGACCGGCCACCTGGGGTGGCTGCGCATGAACCACATGTACGCGCCCTTCGACAAACCCGAAGGCCGCCGGGCCCTGATGCAGCTCATCAACCAGGGTGACGTGATGAAGGCGATCTTCGGCACCACGTCGAAGCGCTGGCAGCAGTGCTGGGCGCTCTTCGGCTGCGGCACGCCGATGGAGAACGACGCGAACACCGATTGGCTGAAGGCCCCGAACCTGGACAGGGCGAAGGAGCTGTTCAAGGCGGCCGGTTACGACGGACGGCCCGTTCTGGTGCTTCATCCCAGCGATCACTACTTCGGCAATCCGGCCAGCCAGCTCGTCGTACAGTGGCTCAAGCAGGCTGGCGTCAATGCCGAACTCGTCACTTCGGATTGGGGCGGCGTGCTGACCCGGCGCGCGGTCAAGAAGCCGCCGGCGGAAGGCGGCTGGCACATCTTTACGACCACCGCGACCGGCTACGGCTTCGCCGATCCTGTCGGACTGTCGGGTCATTCGGCGACAGGTGATACCGCCTGGTTCGGCTGGCCGAAGAACGACCTGCAGGAGCAGCTGCGCGACCAGTGGGCCGCGGCCCAGACCCTCGACGAGCGCAAGGCCGTTGCTCGCAAGCTGCAGGAGAACGCCTGGACCTACGGCCATCACGCCTATCTGGGCCAGTTCTTCCGCGTCTCCGCCTGGCGCAAAAACGTGAAAGGCATCATCGGCATTCCCGAGCTGGTGCCCTTCTGGAACATCGAGAAGACCGCCTGAGTGTCGTCGAACGGGTCTCGTCGGCGGACCGAAGGGGATTGGGAGACATGGCCGTCGACGACGTTCGCCGTCACTATGCATCGCAAGGGCTGTACGATCGCATCCTGGAAGCTCTGGCGGCCGACGATAAGGCACTCGACCGACTGCAGCCCGACGACCTGGCTGGCATCGACGAGTTCCACACGCGCGGCCGCGCCGCCACGCTGGACCTTGTTCGCCTGCTCGACTTGAAGCCGTCCGACCGTATCCTCGATCTGGGCAGCGGTCTGGGCGGCCCCTCCCGCTTCCTGGCCCGCACACTCGACGCGCGGGTGACCGGAATAGACCTCACCCCGGAATTCTGCGACGTTGCCACGCGCCTGTCTGAACTCCTCGGCTTGGCGGATAAGACAACGTTTCAAGTCGCCGACGCGCTCGCAATCCCCTTTGCTGACGCGACGTTCGACGTGGTCTGGTCGCAGAATATGGCCATGAACATCGCCGACCGGGGGAGGCTCTATCGCGAGGTGCGGCGCGTGCTCAGACCCGGCGGCCGATACGGCTTCGCCGACGTCACCGCGGTTGCCGGCAGGCAGCCGCTCTACCCGCAACCCTGGGCTGCCAAGGCCTCCATGAGTCATCTGCGCACCCCCGACGAGACCCGCCAGGCCATCACCGGCGCGGGCCTGGAATTGCGCGTCCTCGAGGACATGTCGATCGACGCCCTGGCGCGGTCCAAGGCCCGGCTCGCCAGCGAGATGAAGCCCAAGGCGCCTCACCTCGGACTGGCGCTGCTCTTCGCAGACACATGGCCGACCATCCAGCGCAACTCGATCGAGAATTACGAATCTGGTGCGATCGGACACTTTCAGGGTGTTGCGGTGAAGCCGATCGATGCTGCACAAGTCGACAAGGTAGTGTAGGTCTCGGATATGCTCGCCTTCGTCATCCAGCGTCTTCTTTCCACCGTACTGGTGATGGCCCTCGTCGGGGTCTTCATCTTCCTGCTGTTGCATATGTCGCCGGGCGATCCGGCGGCGATCATCGCGGGCGACAACGCCACCCCCGAGCAGATCGCCGCGATCCGTAACAAGCTCGGCCTGGACGATCCCCTGTGGGTTCAGTTCTGGCGCTGGGCCATCGCCGTTCTGCACGGCGATCTCGGCATCTCGATCTTCTCCAACGTGCCCGTTGCGACACTGGTGGGCCAGCGCATCTGGCCGACTCTCTCGCTCGCGGTAACGACGATCACGCTGGCCGTCGTCATCGCCATCAGCTTCGGCGTGATTGCGGCGTGGAAGGCCGGCACTTGGGTCGATCGGGTCGTGATGATCCTTTCCGTGGTCTCGTTCTCAGTGCCCGTGTTCGTGGTGGGCTACCTTCTCATCTACGTCTTCGCGCTCAACCTGCGCTGGCTCCCTGTCCAGGGTTACACACCCATCGCCGAGGGCGTCTGGCCGTGGTTGCGCCACCTGATCTTGCCGTCGATCGCGCTGGGGCTCGCCTACGTCGCACTGATTGCGCGCATTACGCGCACGGCGATGCTCGACGTCCTGGCGGAGGACTACATGCGGACCGCCCGCGCCAAGGGCGTCGCGACGCCGTCGATGCTGCTCAAGCACGGCTTGAAGAATGCCGGGGTACCGATCGTCACGGTGATCGGCATCGGCGTGGCTCTCCTGATCGGCGGCGTCGTGATCACCGAGACCGTGTTCAACATCCCGGGAATGGGACGCCTCGTTGTCGATGCGATCGCGAAGCGAGACTATCCGATCATACAGGGCGTGATCCTGATCTTCTCCGGCGTCTATGTCGTCGTGAACCTGCTCGTCGACCTCTCCTACACCCTCCTCGATCCGAGAATACGATACTGAACCATGACCGACGCCGCCGTGGCAGTTCAGACCGGGGCACCGCCCGTAACGCCTTCCCGCGGAAGGCGTGCGTGGCGCTTCGTCCGCCGCAATCCCACGATGGTCGCCGGGCTGGTGATCCTCGGCTTCATGGGCCTGATTGCACTGATCGCACCCTTGATCGCCGGCGACCCGGTCACGATGAAGCCCGCGGATCGCCTCAAGCCACCGTCCGAGACGCACTGGTTCGGCACCGATCATCTCGGACGGGACATCTGGTCCCGCACCGTTTACGGCGCGCGCATCTCCCTGCTCGTCGGCTTCTCCGTCGCGGTCGTATCGATGGGTATCGGCTTGATAATCGGCCTGCTCGCCGGTTTCATCAAGACGGTCGAGACCATCGTCATGCGGCTGATGGATGGACTGATGGCGATCCCCGCCATCCTCCTGGCGATCGCCATGGTCTCGCTCAGCAAGGCCAGCGTTCTGATCGTGATCCTCGCGATCGTGATCCCCGAAGTCCCCCGCGTCGTGCGGCTGGTGCGCTCCGTCGTGCTCTCCGTGCGTGAGCAGCCGTTCGTGGAAGCCGCCGTCGCCTCCGGCACCCGGCTTCCCAAGATCCTGCTGCGGCACGTCCTGCCGGCGACCGTTCCGCCCCTCATCGTGCAGGCGACCTATATCGCCGCATCGGCAATTCTCATCGAGGCTGCCTTGTCGTTTCTGGGGGCGGGAACACCTCCCGAGATCCCGACCTGGGGTAACATGATCGCCACCTCACGGGTCTACCTCGGACGGGCGCCTTGGACCGTGTTCTGCCCCGGCTTGGCGCTGGCGCTCGTCGTTCTCGCAGTCAATCTCGTCGGCGACGGCCTGCGCGACAGGCTCGACCCGCGCATCGCCCGGCGCATGTGAGGCTCCATGACCGAGGCACTTCTGCAGGTCGACGACCTCAAGACGCACTTCTTCAACGAGGACGGCGTCACCCGCGCCGTGGACGGCGTCTCATTCTCGATCTCGCCTGGCGAGACACTCGGCATCGTCGGCGAGAGCGGATGCGGAAAGAGCGTGACCGCGCTTTCCATCCTTCGCCTTCTGCCTGAGCGTCTCGGGCGTACGGTGGGCGGACGCGTCACGTTCGAGGGCCAGAACCTTCTGACGTTCAGCGAGCGGGAGATGCGGGCGGTGCGCGGCAATCGCATCGCCATGATCTTCCAGGAGCCGATGACGTCGCTCAACCCCGTCCTCACCATCGGCCACCAGATCGCCGAATCCGTTCGCATCCATCGGGGCGTGTCGGTCGAAGCAGCCCGCGCGCGGGCTCAGGAAGTCATGCAGCTCGTGAAGATCCCCGACGCTGCGCGGCGCCTCGACGACTATCCTCACCAGTTTTCCGGCGGCATGCGTCAGCGCGTCATGATCGCGATGGCGCTCGCCTGTGATCCCAAGCTTCTGATCGCCGATGAGCCGACCACCGCGCTCGACGTCACGATCCAGGCCCAGGTGCTCCGCCTGATGCTGGAGCTGAAGGAGAAGACCGGCGCTGCGGTGATCCTCATAACCCACGATCTCGGCGTGGTGGCCGAAACCTGTCAGCGCGTGGTCGTGATGTACGCCGGCCGAAAGGTCGAAGAAGCCACGGTCGAGGAGTTGTTCGACCGGCCGGCCCATCCCTACACACGCGGCCTCCTGGCCTCGATCGCGCGCGGCCGTGCGGGCAACCGCGTGAAGCGCCTCCAGGAGATTCCCGGCATCGTCCCGTCGCTGCGCGAGCCCATCCGCGGCTGCGCGTTTGCCCCGCGCTGCCGGTTCGCCACGGCGAGGTGCTCGACGGAGCCTCCCGCGCTCACCAGCGTACCGGGACACTCCGGACACGTCGCCGCCTGCCTTCGCCTCGACGAGGTGCTGTCCTCATGAACCCCACCGGCGATCGCCCGGCGTCAGCCCCTCACCCGCTCGTCGAGGTGACGGATCTCGTCAAGTATTTCCCCGTGAAACGTGGCCTGCTCAAGAGGACCGTCGCGAACGTTCGCGCGGTCGACGGCGTGTCGTTCGTGCTCGGCGCCAGGGAGACCCTGTGCCTAGTCGGAGAATCGGGCTGCGGTAAGTCGACCGTCGGCAGGTTGATCCTCCGGCTGATCGACCCGACCAGCGGCTCGGTGCGGCTGGCGGGCGAGGACATCACGAAACTCTCCCGCGCTGAAATGCGGCTGCGGCGCAAATCGCTCCAGATCGTGTTCCAGGACCCCTACGCCTCGCTCAATCCGCGCATGACTGCCGGCCGCATCGTAGGCGAGCCCCTCGAGAACTTCTCCGACGTCAGTGCGTCGGACCGCGACAGCCGCGTGGCGGAGCTCTTCGAGCGCGTCGGTCTCCGCCCGGACGCGATGCGCAGGTATCCCTTCGAGTTCTCGGGTGGACAGCGCCAGCGGCTTGGGCTGGCACGCGCACTCGCGCTCAATCCGTCGGTGATCGTCGCCGACGAGCCCGTCTCC
>CAYMEB010000188.1:0-9326 GCA_964389095.1 uncultured Hyphomicrobiaceae bacterium | reverse complement strand
CTCTTGCCCGGCCCCGAGAAGCGAGACAGGGCGACGCGCGGAGCGGCGGTCGCTGCACGAATAGGTGGCAGGTGAGCACGGACGCGAGGTACATGGGTCACCCTGGCGAATTCGAGCCGATGGGTGTGGTCGACATCGGTTCGAACTCGGTCCGCCTCGTCGTCTACGAGGGGGCCGTGCGCTCCCCCACGCCCATTTTCAACGAGAAGGTCCTGGCCGGTCTGGGGCGCTCGGTGGCATCGACCGGTCGTCTCGACGATGCGGCCGTGGAGCGTGCGCTGGCGGCGCTGGTGCGCTTCCGCGCCATCTGCCGGATCCTCGCGATCAAAAACCTGCGCGCAATCGCCACGGCCGCGTGCCGGGAGGCACGGAACGGCGCCGATTTCGTCCGCTGGGGTGAACAGGCGCTGGGCGCACGGATCGAGGTCCTCAGCGGGGAGGAAGAGGCGGACCTGGCTGCCAAGGGTATCATGATGGGGTTCAGGGACCCCGATGGGATTGCCGGCGACCTGGGCGGTGGTTCGCTCGAGCTGATCGACATCACCGGAGCGGATCTGCGCGGGAAGGTGACGTTGCCGCTCGGTGGCTTGAGGCTCATCGACACCTCGGGTGGCCGGCTCGACCAGGCACTGGAGACTGCCGACGCCGAACTTGCCGGAGTGCCGTGGCTCGGACGCGCCGCGGGCCGCCCCTTTTATGCCGTGGGCGGAACCTGGCGCGCGCTGGCGCGAATGCACATGGAAGCGACGGACTATCCCCTGCGCGTGATGCACGGCTACGCCTTGCCGGCCAAGGAGGCGATCGAGTTTTGCGAAGAGCTGCGGCGCTCGCGCAAGCTCACCGGCCTCAAGGGTGCCGAGCACATCTCGAAGGCGCGACGCGAGGTCCTGCCTTACGGGGCGCTCGTGATGGAGCGCTTCCTGCGTCGCGCAAAGCCGGGCGCGGTGATCTTCTCGGTCTTCGGAATTCGAGAGGGGCTGCTGTTCAAGCTGCTTTCGGCCGTGGAGCAGAAGCGCGATCCGCTGTTGAGTTTTGCGGCGGACTACGCGCGCCTCCACTCGCGTTCGGAGCAGCACGCGTTCGAGTTGACGCAATGGACCGACGGGCTATTCCTCGATGGCGGGCCGAGCGAGACACCGGAAGAACGGCGGCTGCGCCACGCCGCGTGCCTGCTCTCCGACATCGGCTGGAGGGCGCATCCCGACTTTCGCGGCGAACAGAGCCTGAACGTCATCGCCCACAGCGCCTTGGGTGGTGTGGATCACCCGGGGCGGATCTTTCTGGCTCTGGCGATCTATTTCCGACACGTGGGACCGGGAGAAGACGAGGAGGAGGCGGTCGAGCTGTCCGCGCGCCTGCAGAGGCTGGTGCCGAACCGGGTCTTGAAGCGGGCCAGGATCGTTGGGGCTGCGATCCGTGCCGCACACATGATCTCCATAGGCCGAGCAGGATTGATCGACGAGACATCGCTGTTTCATGACAAGGACAAACTGGTTCTGGCACTGCCACGCCAGCACGCTGCCCTGGACGGAGAGCGGTTGCGTCGCCGGTTCGCTGCCTTGGCCGATCTGCTGGATCGCAAGCCGGAAATCCGCATCGGCCGTTGAGCGGGAGATTCAGATCGGCAGCCGCGACTTCCGTCCTTTGCACAGGGGCGGAATGTTGTTAGGCCTCCCGCTTGCTGCTGGAATGGAATTCCGCCACGTGGACGGCACGCTTGCCACGAATCTGCCAACGTCGGGCGAGATCGGGATAAGCTAGAAGCTGGCCGAACACCGGCCGAGGCAAGATGCGATGGCCGAAGATCCATATCGAGTGCTGGGCGTGAGCCAGACGGCGACGGACGACGAGATCCGGCGCGCCTTCCGCAAGCTCGCCAAGGAGAGCCACCCGGATCTCCATCCGGGCGACAAGGCGGCGGAGGAGCGATTCAAGAAGATCAATGCCGCCTTCGCGATCCTGGGGGAAGCGGATAAGCGCCGCCAGTTCGACCAAGGCCTGATCGATGCCGCGGGCGAGCCCCGCCGACACTACGGGCGTGCACACGCGGGCTCCCATGGCGGGCGCGACAGCGCCGAGGAGTTCGGGTTCGGGGATATCTTTTCGGACCTGTTCGGACGCAATGGTCGGGCCGGCGGCGCGTTTCGCGGGCAGGACGTGCGCTATTCGCTGGAGGTCGAGTTCCTCGAGTCGGTCAACGGCGCGCGCAAGCGCGTGACGCTGCCCGACGGCGGCGTGCTCGATCTCACGGTTCCAGAGGGCGTCAGTGACGGGCAGGTGCTGCGCCTCAGAGGCAAGGGTGCGCCCGGTCCGCGAGGCGGGGAGCCGGGCGATGCGCTGGTCGAGGTCAAGGTCCGCCCCCACCCGCAGTTTCGCCGCAGCGGCGACGACATCCTTTGCGACGTTCCCATCACGATCGACGAGGCGGTGCTGGGCGGGCGCATCGAGGTGTCGACGATCGCCGGCCGGGTCCAGCTGACGATTCCGAAAGGGACGGATTCGGGTCGCGCTTTCCGCCTCAAGGGCAAAGGGGTCAAGGCAAAGTCCGGCGGCCACGGCGACCAGATCGTGACCGTTCGGATCGTGTTGCCCCAGCCGATCGACGAGTCGCTGGCCTTCTTCCTCGGTGAATGGCGCAAGAAGCAAGCCTACAACCCCGGCCGAAGCTGAGGGCGGGCTTGCGCCGGTCGACCGGGCGCGGGCTTGAAATCGGCCCGGTACACGGCCCATAAGGCGATGACCGGCCGTTTCGTCGGCCGATTTCCCCGAGGACCCATGCCGACCTTTTCATCCCAAGGCATCGAGATCGCCTACATCGACGAGGGGCCCCGGGAGGGCGCGCCGGTCCTGCTGATCCACGGTTTCGCCTCCAACGCCAAGACCAACTGGGTCGACCCGCTCTGGGTCCGCTTCCTGACGGGGACCGGCCGGCGGGTGATCGCCATGGATTGCCGCGGCCATGGCGGCAGCCAGAAACTCTACGCCCTCGAGGATTACGGCGCGCCGCTGATGGCGGAGGACGCCCGGCGCCTCCTCGATCATCTGGGGATCGCGCGGGCCGATGTGATGGGCTACTCGATGGGCGCACGCATCACGGCTTTCCTGGCGCTGGCTCACCCTGATCGCGTCCGCAGGATCGTGTTCGGCGGCCTGGGCATCAACATGGTGCGGGGCCTCGCGGGCACCGGACCGATCGCGCACGCGCTCGAAGCCGACAGCATCGACGAGGTGAAGAATCCGACGGCCAGGACGTTCCGGGCCTTTGCTGAGGCGACCAGAAGCGACTTGAAAGCGCTCGCCGCCTGCATCCGCTCTGCGCGCGCGGTGATTTCTGCGGAGATGCTCGGCACGTTGACGTGTCCGGTTTTGGTCGCGGTCGGCAGCGACGACGTGATCGGAGGCTCCGCGGCCGAGCTCGCAGCGGTCATCCCCGGTGCGCGCGCCTTCGAGATCAAGGGACGCGATCACATGCGGGCGGTCGGTGATCGCTCGTACAAGGACGCGGTCAAAGCGTTTCTCGACGAGGCGCCATGAGTGGCGATGGCATGACGCAGCGCTTCGAGCCGCCGAATCCCGACTACGAACGCGTCGTGCGCGAGAGTTTTGCGCGTCAGCAATTCATGACCACGCTCGGCGCGCGCCTCGTCGAGGTGCTGCCGGGGCAGGTGACCATCGAAGTTGAGCACACGCCGGCGCTCTCGCGGCAGCGCGGCTACACGCACGGCGGGGTCGTCGGAACGATCGCAGACAGCGCGGGCGGTTATGCGGCCTACTCGCTCTTTCGGGCGGGTACCGACGTCGTGACGGTCGAGTACAAGATCAATCTGATGAAGCCGGCGACGGGTGCTCTGCTGCGCGCGGTAGGACGGGTGGTGCGGCCCGGCCGCACCCTCACGATCTGCCGGGTCGACGTCGATTCCGGCGATGGAAGGCGGATGGATCCGGTCGCCGTCATGCAGGCGACGTTCATGTCGGTGTGAGCGAAGCCGGCCTCGCTGGTCTTTGTTGTTCTGCAATTGTGTCAACGCGCACCGGGGTGCCTCACGGGCCGAGTGTGGTGGCGAGGCGGAATCCGAGCTGGTAGTTGCGATTGGCGGGCGCATCTCGGCTGCGGGCGGCCGAGCGCATGTTGCGGGGATCGACCATCCAGGACGCCCCGCGTACCACGCGCTGGCAATTCTGGGCATCGGGCGCCGATGTCCCGTCCGCGGCGACACCGTCGTAGGATGGCCGGTGGCAGTCCTGCACCCATTCATTGACGTTACCGAGCATGTCGTGCAGGCCGAAGGCGTTGGGTTTCAGGCGGCCTACCGGCGCCGTGTAGGTATGGCCGTCGCTGCAGGCAGCGATGCTTTGCGCGGAAAACATCCCCGCTGTGCTCTGATCCGCCCCATTGGCAAAGTCACAAGGGGGCTCCGACGATTGAGCGAAATAGGACTGAGCGGGCTCTGCTGCCGTGTTCGTGACAGCGCGGGCGGCATACTCCCACTCCGCTTCCGTCGGCAGTCGATAGGGGCGGTTCGTCTTGCTGGAGAACCACTTCGCGAATGCGGTGGCGTCATGCCAGTTTACACAGGTAACGGGGTGGTTGTCGTCCTGCTCGAAACCGGGATCGCGCCAGGACTTCGTGGCGTCGAATTTCCAGTCGGCTCCGACACGGACCCAGCACCCACCCGTGGCGTTGTAGCCGGTCTCGCCTATGAAGGCGCTGAACTGTTTGCGCGTGATTTCGTACTTGCCCATCGCGATATCGACGTCGATGCCGACTTCCCGATGCGGCTCCTCATCTGTCTTGCGGCCGCGCTCACTCGCTGGCGAACCGCGGAGGTACTTGCCCCTTGGCAGGGCCGTCATCGTCACGCAGACTTGGGTTCCGTTGCTGAGCGACGGGCATTCCGGGAATTCGCGCTTGGCAGCATTGCCGGGATCCAGGCAATGCCTTCCGGATCCGGTGGCGACGACGGGGATAGTTCGGCAGTCCGTTTGTCCGGTTATGCTCGTCAGGACCGGAATGGGTGCGGCGCCCGCTCGCTCACCCACGACGGCGCTGGGCTCCGAGCTGCGGGTCCGCGAAACGATGCGGCTGAAGAGCGTGCAGCGGCTGCTGCGGCCGAAGAACTCGAACCCGACGCAGCCGGGCGATGCGGCGCACCGCATCTCGCAGGCCGCCTGCGTGGTCGTCTGTACCGCGGCGATCTGGACGCCGTTGGCGACGGTGCTCTGCAGATAGGCGAAGGATTGTGGCTGCGCTGAAGCGTGTGTCGGGGCGCTGCCTGCCGTGGCGTTGGAGGCGAGCATGGATTTCAGAACGCCCGAGATCGAGCCGCCCAGATCCTTGCGGCCGGCGAACGTGCTGTAGAGGCTGCAACGCGAATAGACGACGTTGACCTCGAAGGCTACACAGCGTTCGGTGCTGGCGCAGGCGATGGCGCACGTATCGATGCCGGGTTTCGGGTCAGCGGCGTTCACGGCAGTCAGCTGACGCGTCGCAAGCAGCGTACCATTGATAGAAGACACCTTCTCGACATCGAAGGCGTCCACGCCGGTGGGTTGCGGACCGGCGGTAGGCCGCGATACCGGTGCCCGATCCTGCGGTGGCGGTGCCGGAGTGTTCATCGCCGCTGCCGTCGCGAACTCGAAGTCGTGCAGCCGCCGGTCGAGGTACTGAGGGGCCTGCTTGTTCGCGGTTTCCTCGATCACGCGGCGCGCGACCGCCCGGAAGGCGCTGGAAGCCTCGCGGCCCGGCCGCACGATCTCCTCGGCCAGCGCCCGGGCGTAGATGCTCTGATCGATGGCCACGTTGCCCGGTTCCGTGGCGTAAGCGACCAGCAGGCCGCTCTGCTCTTTAACCGGCGCCCAACCCTTGAAGCTCACGTCCTTCTCCGCTCTCTGCAGAGGGACATTCCGGCAGGCGTCGAAGACCACGAAATTGATGCGGCCGACACGGGCGAGCGTCTCGGTGATCTTGTCGAGACGTACGGCCATCAGCGGCAGTTGGGCCGCGTGGGTGATCGGAGCGCCGGTCGGGATCAGGTAGTTGGCGCCATCGGGGCGGTCGGCGGCGCCGTGTCCAGAGTAATAGACGAAGCCGACGGCGTCGGGGCCTGCTTCGGCGAGGCGCTGCACATGTTCGCCGATGGCAGTGAGCAGAGCCGCCTCGTTGGCCGTGTCGCGCGCCACGAAGACCTTGAAGCCGACCTTTTCCAAAGCCGATTGCACCAGCTCGCCGTCGCGATGCGTGTTGGTGAGCGCCGCGCCGGGCTGATTGTACGACTGATTGGTGACGACGAGCGCGATCCGGGGTGGCTGCTGCGCGCGGACGCTGTCCGCGAGCAGGCTCGCAAGCCAGACGATCGTGACGATCACGGCTCGAAACATGGCGTGTGACTTCTGGTTTGCCACGGGCGCAGGATGCAGAATGCCGTGCCCCGCACATCTCTGCAACGGTGAAAGCGGCCGGGCGGCAGGCGCAGGACCGATCGGGACCAGGGCCGCCATGGAAACCGGCGCGGCGGCGCGGTAGTGTCGCGGGAGCGCGAACACCGGGAGGCGATCGATGACGCGGCGCGTGAGCTATGTAAATCCTCCGACGGCGCCCAAGCCGGGCGGCCTCTACTCGAACGTGGCGATCGTGGAGCCGGGGCGGATGGCATACATCGCCGGACAGGTGGCGATGGACGGCTCGGGAAACCCCGTGTCGGTGGGGGATTTCGCAGGACAGGTCGACAGGGTCTTCGCCAATCTCGAAGCGATCCTCAAAGGCCTGGGGGCGGGCTTCGACGACGTCGCCGAGTTCACGACGTATGTCGTGGGCGAAGCGAACCTGCCGGCCTGGTTCACGGCCCGGACGTCGGTCTACGAGCGTATCTACCCGGGGAAGGCCTATCCGCCGAACACGCTTCTGGTGATCGACCGCCTCGTCCGGCCTGAATACCTGCTGGAGATCTCGGCGATCGCGAGGGTCGCATGATCCGCGCTGTCGTCGCGCTTGCCGCACTGTTCGGCATCGCTGCGCCGGCACCGGCGCAGACACCGCCCGGTGCCGCGGACGTGGCGGCCTACACGGGGCTTCATGCGGCGGCGCAGAGCGGGGACGCCGCTGCCGTCGGCCGGCTGTTGGCCGGCGGCCAGAATCCGGATCCCCGCGACGGGCATGGGTGTACGCCGCTGCATCTGGCGGCGCACCGAGGCGATCAGGCGCTCGCCAGGGTTCTGGTTGCCGGCAAGGCCGACCCGCGTGCGAAGGATTCCCGGAACTACGACATCATCACGATCGCTGCGGTGAGGGATGATGCGGCCTTCGTGCGACTGGCGATCGAGCTGGGAGCGGATCCGCGAGCGATCACATCGCCTTATGACGCACGGCGTTGATAGCGGCGGCACATCTGGGCCACCACGACGTCATCGACGTGCTAATCAAGGCCGGCAGCCCGCTCGACCATGTGAACAACCTGGGCTGGACCGCGCTGATCGAGGCGATCGTCCTGGGGGACGGCGGCCCACGGCATCTCAGCTGTGTCCGCCTCCTGCTCGCCGCCGGCGCGGACCCGAACCGGCCAGACCGTCATGGGGCGACACCTCTCGCGCTCGCCCGGGCACGCGGCTTCGGGGACATGGCGAGCGCTATCGAAGCCGCGGGCGGTCGTTGAATCAGCACAACAGGCCGGCAGCGATCGGCTGTGGATGACTGTGGACGAATCCGGGTTTTCCGGCGGCGGCTGTGAATCAGGGCCCGGTCGCCACTACTGAGGGCGGCGGCCTCTGCTAATGTCCCCGGTACTTTGGGGGACTGCCCGCACGTCTCGCTTCCGCGTCGTCCCGATACCATCGCCATGCTGGAGGAACTCATCGTGCACGGTCAATGGGGCCGCCGCGGAGCCGTGGCTGCGTGCGCAATCGTGGCGTCGCTCGGCAGCATGCCAGCCGACGCCGCCGACACCCACGCGCAGCATGTCGTGCGCCGCGGGATGTTGATCACGACCGGCGGCGATCTCGACTTCCGCGAGCGCAGCGCGCCGGTTCGCGCTGGGCGGCCCGCCAGATCGGCCAGCGGTGACGATCTGGCGTGGTGGCGTGAGAGCTGGCTCTATCACATGCTGAATAGTGCTCCGTCCACGAGCAGGCCCAACCGCCAGACCGTGGCGCCAACTCGCCCGCGGCCGGTCGCCGCCGCGCAATCAGCCGTGGCGCCGATCGTGGCGGAACCCAAGAGGGCGCCCGCCATCGCAACGACCCTCGTGGCGCCGCCGCCTGCGCCAGCGGTCAGGCAACCGGCGGTCCCGGCTCCGATCTCGACGTCGTCGATCGCACCGATGCGCATGTCCGCCGCGACTTCCGAAGCCAGTCTCGCGCTGGTACGCGCTGCCGATCGTGCGCAGGCGAGGGTGGATCTGGTGAAGTTCGAGCTTGCGGCGCGAACCTACAACGAGCGGCGTCTGTCGGGGCAGTCGGCATTCGATCTGCGCAGCGACTGGCGCGTTCTGGAGCGGGCGCGCGATGCCTTGACCGGCGCCGAGCTGTCGGCCGCGGAGGCCGCGGGCTTCGAAGGCAACGCCTACATCAACGAGGCGGAGCGAACCATCGTCGTCGCATTGGCCAGCACACGTGACCTGCGGCGCGAATTCGCGCCGCCGGCAGTGTGGCAAGCCGGGGTCACGGCCGAGCGGGCGCAAATCGCGTTCATCGCCAAGTCCTACGTCCGTTCCGTCATGCAGCGCTATCAGATGCAGGGCTACACCAGCGAGTGTGTCGGCCACAGCATCGGCGGCGGTGCCTGCCTCTATGCGTCGGCCGAGCTCGGCATCCGCGCCTTGGTGGTGAACCCGATGTCGTTCGGTACCGCGGCTCAGGGCGACACGCCGACGACGACGTATCTCGTCGACGGCGAGATCGCGGCGATGGTGCCGGACGCGGCCCCCGGACGCGGCACCGGAGCGCCGGCCAGCCGTGAACTCCAGGCGCTCATCGAGCAGACCTACGGCCCGGTTTCGGGTGCAGTCAACGTCGTGCGCGAGATCGGGCGGAATGCTCGGCCCCAACGCGTCGAGCGCGTGCTCGACGTCATCGCCGCACATGCCGAGGCCGAGCGGGCCCGCTGAAGGTTCACCACGCCGATGGAGCGCTACCGCGAGAGCGGTAGGCCTTGAGCGAGAGCCGCCCCTGCACGAAGGACCGGCCAGGGTCGATCAGTGCGCGCCCGGCCAGCGCCTGGCGCCCGATCAGCATGCGGGTTCGCATTTGGGCGCGATCGGTGAGCGTGACCTCGATCGGCCATGTCATGCCGCCGATCGATAACTGCGCTTCGATCACGGCGCGGCGCTCGCTCT